>NZ_JBHVGU010000030.1:0-126706 GCF_042800575.1 Streptomyces sp. NPDC057616 | reverse complement strand
GGCGCTGGACCTCGGCTCGACGACCTCCACCCGGGCCATGATGATCGGCCTCGCGGTCGGCATCGACTACGCCCTGTTCATCGTCTCCCGCTACCGCGCCGAGCTCGCCGAGGGCCGCGAGCGGGAGGAGGCGGCCGGCCGGGCCGTCGGCACGGCGGGCTCCGCGGTGGTCTTCGCGGGCCTGACGGTCGTGATCGCGCTGGTCGGCCTCTCCGTCGTCAACATCCCGATGCTGACCAAGATGGGCGTGGCGGCCGCCGGCACGGTGGCCATCGCGGTGCTGATCGCGCTGACCATGATCCCGGCGCTGCTCGGGTACGCGGGCCGCAAGGTGAAGCCGGCCGGGCAGAAGAGCAAGTTGCTCGGCGGCGGGCGCGCGGCGCGCAAGGCGGCCGAGGGCCGGCCGAACATGGGCACCCGCTGGGCCAGTTTCGTCGTACGCCGGCCCGTGGCGGTCCTGCTGCTGGGCGTGATCGGCCTGGGTGCCGCGGCGGTCCCGGCGGCCTCGCTGGAGCTGGGCCTGGGCGACGACGGCTCGCAGCCCACGTCGACGACGCAGCGCCGGGCGTACGACCTGCTTTCCGAGGGCTTCGGCCCCGGCTTCAACGGTCCGCTGATGGTCGTGGTCGACGCGCAGGACAGCGACAGCCCCAAGGCCGCGGTGGCCAAGGTCACCGACTCCGTCAAGGGCCTGGACGACGTCGCGACGGTCACGCCGGCGACGTACAACAAGGCCGGCGACACCGCGACGATCACGGTGATCCCCGACTCCAAGCCGTCGTCGGCGACGACCGAGGACCTGGTCCACTCCATCCGGGACGCGGGTGCCGCCATCAAGACCGACACGGACGCCACGGTGCTGGTCACCGGCTCGACGGCGATGAACATCGACGTCTCGCAGAAGCTGAACGACGCGCTGATCCCGTACCTGGTGCTGGTGGTCGGTCTGGCCTTCCTCCTGCTGATCGTCGTCTTCCGCTCGATCCTGGTCCCGCTGAAGGCGGCCCTCGGCTTCCTGCTGTCGGTGACGGCGGCCCTGGGCGCGGTCGTGGCCGTCTTCCAGTGGGGCTGGCTGTCCGGGCTGTTGGGCGTGGAGGAGACCGGCCCGGTCATGTCGATGATGCCGATCTTCATGGTCGGCGTGGTCTTCGGCCTCGCGATGGACTACGAGGTCTTCCTCGTGACCCGGATGCGGGAGGCGTACGTCCACGGCGAGCGGCCGAGCCAGGCCGTGGTGACCGGCTTCAAGCACGGTGCGCGGGTGGTCACGGCCGCGGCGGTGATCATGATGGCGGTCTTCGCAGGCTTCATCGGCTCCAGCGAGTCCATGATCAAGATGATCGGCTTCGGCCTCGCGATCGCCGTCTTCTTCGACGCCTTCGTCGTCCGCATGGCCATCGTCCCGGCGGTCCTGGCCCTGCTCGGCAGGCGGGCCTGGTGGCTCCCGAAGTGGCTGGACCGCGCCCTGCCCAACGTGGACGTGGAGGGCGAGGGCCTGCGCACCAAGGGCTCGCGCAAGGACGGCGACCCGGACGAGGACCGGGAGCTGGTCGGGGCCTGAGGCTCCGCCGGTGCGGGGGCGGGCGGCCTTAACCCGGTCGCCTGCCCCCTGCACCGGCCGCTAGCGTGCCGTGCATGACGAGCGTCGACGCCTTTGACAGTTCCGGAGCCCACCCCCGTTTCGCCGCCGCCCTGCACGAGCTGGGGCTGGACGAACTGCACGGCAGGATCCGGCGCTTCCCGGACGCGACGCGCACCGCCGCGGAGGCGGCCGACGCGATCGGCTGCGAGCTGAGCGAGATCTGCAAGTCGCTGATCTTCGCGGCTGACGGAGTCCCGGTGCTGGTGCTGATGGACGGGGCCTCGCGGGTGGACGTCGAGCGGGTGCGCGAGGAACTCGGCGCGCAGAAGGTGACGCGGGCCAAGGCGGACGTCGTCCGGGAGACGACCGGGTACGCCATCGGCGGCGTACCGCCCTTCGGGCACCGGACGAGGACGCGGGTCCTCGCGGACCGTTCGCTGCTGGAGCACGACGTGGTGTGGGCCGCCGCCGGGAACCCGCACGCGGTGTTCCCCATGGAGCCCAAGGACCTGGTCGCCCACGCCGGTGCCGTCCTCGTGGACGTGCGTGAGCGCACCTCGTGACCCCGCCGGTCGCCACGGCCGTCCTGTTCGCGGCGGTCACGCACGCCAGCTGGAACGCGATCGCCCACCGGATCACCGACAAGCTGGTCGGGTTCACGCTGATCGCGGGCGGCGGCATGCTCATCGGGCTGCTGATGGTGCCGTTCACGGCCGTCCCGGCGTCCGGGGCCTGGCCGTATCTCGGCGCCTCCGCCGTCATCCACCTCGCCTACTACGTCCTGCTGATGCGGTCCTTCCGGCTCGGTGACTTCGGGCAGGCGTACCCGATCGCGCGCGGCACCGCGCCGCTCGTGGTCACGCTCCTCGCCGCCCTGTTCGCCCACGAGGTGCCGGACGGCTGGGCGGCCGCGGGCATCGCCCTCTCCTGCGCCGGGCTGACGGGTGTGGCCCTGTGGGGACTGCGCGGGCGCCGGCCGAACTGGGCCGCCGTCGGCGCGGCCCTCGCCACCGGCCTGACCATCGCCGGCTACACGGTCGTGGACGGCCTCGGTGTCCGTGCCTCGGGCTCCTCGCTCGGCTACATCGCCTGGCTGATGGCGCTGGAGGGGATTGCGCTCCCCGCCTACGCGCTGTACCGGTGGCGGGGCGAATTCAGCACCATGCTCCGGCCGTTCGCGGCGCTCGGCCTGCTCGGCGCCGCCCTGTCCGTGCTCGCGTACGGCCTCGTCCTGTGGGCCCAGACCAGGGCCGAACTGGCACCGATCGCGGCCCTGCGCGAGTCCTCCATCATCGTCGGCGCGGCGATCGGCGCCGTCTTCTTCAAGGAGCGCTTCGGGGCGCCCAGGATCGCCGCGGCGGGGCTGCTCGTCGCCGGGATCGGCTTGATGCTGCACGCCGGGTAGGCGCCGCGGCCCGCCGAGGAGCACCCTGGAAGCAGGTCTTCCGGAGGTGATCGTCATGATGCACACCGCAGTGGGATGGCATGTCGAGCTGGAATTCCAGGAGGACGGCCAGCACACGCGGGCGGTCGCGATGGTGCGCCTGTCCGACGGCAGCGAGATCCGGGCCCACGGTCGCGCGAGCCGGCACGACTCCGATGCCGATCAGCCGCGGGTGGGCGAGGAGATCGCGGGCGCGCGGGCGCTCAACGAACTGGCCATGCAGCTGCTGACCAAGGCGCACGGGGAGATCGACTCGGCGTCGGGGCGGACCTCGCACTCGATCAACGTCTGAGCCGCGCCCGTACCGGCCCGCTCACGCGGCGATCGCACCCTGCACGGCACGGACCAGCGCCTGCGCCCGCGGGTCCGCCGTCACGCTCTTGCGGAACCCGTTGGTGACATAGCCGAAGGCGATGCCCGAGGCGGGGTCGGCGAAACCGAGGGCGCCGCCGCGGCCCGGGTGGCCGAAGGAGGTGGGGGAGAGCAGGGGGGACGCCGCCCCGTGCAGCATGTAGCCGAGGCCGAACCGGGTGGGCACGACCAGCACGCGGTCCGGCCCGGCGCTGCGTTCGCCGCGGGCCAGCTCGACCGTCTCCGGGGTGAACAGCCGCGTGCCGCCGTCCACTTCGCCGATCAGCGAGGCGTAGAAACGCGCCAGGCCCTCCGCCGTCGCGATGCCGTTGGAGGCGGGCAGGGCGGCGGCGCGGTAGGCGGGGTCGTTCTCGTCGGGCATCGGCGTGATCGCCGCGAAGGCCCGGCAGGTCAGGGAGTCCGGGTCCGCGTAGGCGTCGGCGACCGCACGCTTGGGGCGGGTCTTCAGGCCGCGGGGGTCCGCGGGCGGCTCGATCTTGCCCACCCGGCCGGCCCGCGCCGCCTCGGCGGCGGGCAGCCCCAGCCACAGGTCCGCGCCGGCCGGTCCGGCGATCTCGTCCGCGACCCACGCGCCGATCCCGCGGCCGGTGACCCGCCGCACCAGCTCGCCCGTGAGCCAGCTGTACGTCTGCGCGTGGTACCCGTGGTCCGTGCCGGGCTCCCACACCGGTGCCTGGGCCGCGACGGCCTCGGCGCCGAGGACGGGGTCGAGGGCCTCGGCGGGCGTCAGCGGGCGGTCGAGCGCGGGGACGCCGGCGCGGTGCGCGAGGAGCTGCCACACCCGCGTGCGCTCCTTGCCCGCCGCCTTGAACTCCGGCCAGTACTCGCCGACCGGTGCGTCCAGGTCCAGCTCGCCGCGCTGGTTGAGCAGCAGGAGCGCGGCGGCGGCGACGCCCTTGGTCGCCGAGCGCACGATCTGGGCGGTGCCGTGCTCCCAGGGCGCTGCCCCGTCGGCGTCGTCGTCGACGTTCTTGGCGCCGCCCCACAGGTCGACGACCTTGTGCCCGTCGCGGTAGACGGCGACGGCCGCGCCGCGGTCGCCCAGCGTCTCGAAGTTGCGGGCGAACGCCTCCCGGACCGGCTCGAAGCCCTCGGCCACCGCACCGTTGACGTTCACGTGTACTTCCCTCCGGTTCACCTGAGACTGTGCGGGTAACGCCCGCGCGCAGCCTGCGATTCCCCGGCGCCGCCGGTCCGGCCGGATCGTCATGGCGATGTTGCCCGTCACGCCCCCATGGTCACGGAGCGTGGGTCGAAGCCGAACGGCAGCTCCAGGCGGTGGGCGCGCATCAGGTCCTCGTCGGAGAGGAGCTCGCCCGTCTTCCCGTCCGCCGCGATCACGCCCTCGCTGAGGATCAGGGAGCGCGGGCACAGCTCCAGGGCGTACGGCAGGTCGTGCGTGACCATGAGGACGGTGACGTCCAACGAGCGCAGGATGTCGGCCAGTTCGCGGCGGGAGGCCGGGTCGAGGTTGGAGGAGGGCTCGTCCAGGACGAGGATCTCCGGCTCCATGGCGAGCACGGTCGCCACCGCCACCCGGCGCCGCTGACCGAAGGAGAGGTGGTGCGGCGGCCGGTCCTTGAACTCGGCCATGCCGACCTGCGCGAGGGCCCGGTCGACCCGCTCCTCCAGCTCGGGGCCCTTCAGCCCGGCCGCCGCCGGACCGAACGCCACGTCCTCGCGGACCGTCGGCATGAACAGCTGGTCGTCCGGGTCCTGGAAGACGATGCCGACCCGGCGCCGGATCTCCGCCATGTCCCGCTTGCCGACGGGCAGTCCGGCCACCCGCACCGTGCCCGCGCCGCCCTGGAGGATGCCGTTGAGGTGCAGCACCAGGGTCGTCTTGCCGGCGCCGTTCGGGCCGAGCAGCGCGACCCGCTCACCGCGCCCGACGGCGAAGTCCACGCCGAACAGCGCCTGATGACCGTCGGGGTAGGCGAAGGCGAGGCCGGAGACCTCTAGCGAAGGAGTACTCACAGGGTCCATCCCAGCAGGCAGACGACGAGGGCGGCGACGGGGAGGGCGAGTGCGTACGACCACTGCGCCCGGGACGCGGTCACCTCGTCGATCACCGGCATCGACCCGGCGTAGCCACGGCTGACCATGGCGAGGTGGACGCGCTCCCCGCGTTCGTAGGAGCGGATGAACAGGGCGCCGGCCGATTTCGCGAGCACGCCCCAGTGGCGCACGCCGCGCGCCTCGAAGCCGCGGGACTCCCGCGCGATCCGCATCCGCCGCATCTCGTCGGTGATGACGTCGCCGTAGCGGATCATGAAGGACGCGATCTGCACCAGCAGCGGCGGGAGCTTCAGCCGCTGCAGTCCCAGCAGGAGTTCGCGCAGTTCCGTGGTGCCGGCCAGCAGCACCGACGCGGCGACGCCCAGGGTGCCCTTGGCCAGCACGTTCCACGCGCCCCACAGGCCGTTGACGCTCAGCGGCAGACCCAGGACGTCGACGTGCTCACCCCCGGCCACGAACGGCATCAGGACGGCGAACGCGACGAACGGCACCTCGATCAGCAGCCGCTTGAGCAGGAAGCCGGCGGGCACGCGCGCGAGGCGCGCGACGGCGCCGAGCAGGACGGCGTACAGCGCGAACGCCCACATCGCCTCGCGCGGCGTCGAGACCACGACCACCACGAAGGCGAAGGCGGCGGCCAGCTTGGTGTGCGGCGGCAGGGCGTGCACGGGCGAGTGCCCGTGCCGGTAGAGCCGGTGCGCGTGCCCGGCGCCCATGTCAGACGTTCTCCACGGCCGTGGGCGACACGTCCGTGCTCCGCCGCCTGCGCACCGCCCAGAACACGCCGCTGCCCGCGACGACGGTCACGCCGACGCCGATCACGCCCGCCAGCCCCCCGGACAGGCGGGCGTCACCGACGTCCTTGACCCCGTAGCCGGCGAGCGGCGAGTCCGACGACGCGTGCCTGCCCGTCTCCTTGTCGATGCCCTGGTCGTGGGCGACCTTCTCCAGCCCGTCGGGGCTGGCGGAGGCGTAGAAGCTGACGAAGCCCGCGAGGACCAGCGAGGTCACCAGGCCGGTGAGCCACAGCTTGCGACGGGAGGCGCGGGCCGCCACGGGCACCGCAGTGGTGGGCGCGTCCACCAGCTCGCCGTTCACCCGCAGCTTGAGCCGCTGCTGGAGCCCGCGCGCGCCGTACACCAGGTCGGGGCGTACGGCGATGACGGCGCCCACGGTGAGGGCGGTGATGGCCGCCTCGCCGATGCCGATCAGGACGTGCACGCCGATCATCGCGGTGGCGACCTTGCCGATGGCGATGTCGGTGGTGCCGCCGATCGCGTAGAGGAAGGTGAACATCACGGCGGCGGCCGGCACGGACAGCAGCGCGGCGGCGAAGGACGCCACGGTCACCGAGCGGCGCGTGCGCGGGAGCACCTTCACCAGGCCGCGGAAGACGGCGTACCCGACGACCGTGGTGACGATCGCCATGTCCGTGATGTTCACGCCGAGCGCGGTCAGGCCGCCGTCCGCGAAGAGGATGCCCTGCATCAGCAGGACCACGGACACGCACAGCACACCCGTGTAGGGGCCGACGAGGATCGCCGCGAGCGCGCCGCCGAGCAGATGGCCGCTGGTCCCCGCCGCGACGGGGAAGTTCAGCATCTGCACGGCGAAGATGAACGCCGCCACGAGCCCGGCCAACGGCGCCGCCCGCTCGTCGAGTTCGCGGCGCGCGCCGCGCAGGCTCACGGCGATGGCGCCCGCGGCGGCGACGCCGGTCACGGCGGAGGTGGGAGCGTTGATGAATCCGTCAGGCACATGCACCGTTCGATGATAGATGCTTATTGCGAACTGATTGCAAGAGCGAGGGGCTCGTTCATCGCGGACGGGCGCATGTGAGATGCACCGCCGCCAGGGGGTGTGATCGGGAAAATATGGGACATTAGGTAGGGGTGGACGGACAGATTCCATACGGGTCACGCAGCGTGAGAGGGCCGTACGATGGCTGTAGTCGAGCAGTACGCACGAGCCCACATCGTCACGGACGCCGTCATACCCGATGACGAGGCCGTCCCCGTCGTCCTGCGCTACGACCCCGAGACCGACCCCCGGTCGGTACGGGTCGGCCTTCCCGGGACGCACGAGTGGACGTTCTCGCGCTCGCTCCTGGAGCAGGGCCTGCGCGCCCCGACCGGCGCCGGTGACGTCCGCGTCTGGCCGTGCGGGCGGGTGCAGGCGATCGTCGAACTCCACTCGGCGCAGGGCGTGTCGGTCGTGCAGTTCGAGAGCAAGGCCCTGCTGCGGTTCCTGCGCCGCACCTACATGGCCGCGGCGCCGGTCACCCGCTGACGAGCCGCCGTCAGCCGCCCATCTTCAGCAGTGCCGCCACGATGGGGCCCGCCGTGTCACCGCCGTGGCCGCCCGCCTGGACGACGCCCGAGGCCGCGAGGTCGCCGCAGTAGGCGGTGAACCAGCCGTTCGGCTTCTTCTGGCCGTCGACCTCGGCCGACCCCGTCTTGGCCCCGCAGCCCGAACCCAGCCCCGCCATCGCCTTGGCCGCCGTGCCGTACCGGGCCGTGTAGGACATGACGTCCTTCAGCTCGGCCTGCGTCGTCGACGACATCGTGCGCGAGGCCTTCGCCAGCGTGCGGTTGTCCACCGACGGCGAGACCAGGTACGGCTGGTGGAAGGTGCCGGAGGACACCGTCGACGACACCGACGCCATGTTCAGCGGGTTCATGCGCACCCCGCCCTGGCCGATCAGCGAGGCGCCCATCTGCGCGCCGCTCATCACCGGCACCGAGCCGTCGAAGGACGGGACGCCGATGGCCCAGTTGTTCAGGCCGAGGCCGTAGACCTGCTGGGCCTCCGTGGTGAGGTCGCTGTTGGACAGCTTCGGCGCGAAGTTGATGAAGGCGTTGTTGCAGGAGGCCCCGAAGGCCAGCTTGAACGTGCCCTTCTTGATCTCCGAGTCGTCGTCGTTGTGGAACGTCCAGCCCGCGAGCTTGTACGTCTTGGGGCAGGGGTGCGAGTCGTTCGGGTGGACGAGGTCCTTCTCGAAGAGCATCGTCGACGTCACGACCTTCATCGTGGAACCGGGTGCGAGGGACCCCTGGAAGGCGACGTTGAAGCTGTGGCTGTTGTTCGCCACGGCCAGGATCTCGCCCGTCGAGGGGCGCATCACGACCACGGACGACTTCGGCTTGGCGGCGACCTGCTGCTCGGCCGCCGCCTCCAGGGTCGGGCTCAACGTGGTCTTGACCTTGCCCGGCGTGCCCTCGCTCAGCGTCAGCAGCGTCTTGTCGGAGAGCTTGGCCTTGTCGGACTCCTTGCCGCGCACCACGCGCAGCTCGATGCCCGCCTTGCCGCCGGCGATCTTGCCGTACTTCTCGCGCAGTCCGTCCAGCACCGGGCCCAGGGACGGGTACTTGGCGGTCGTCAGCTCGCCGCCGTCACGGTCGTAGGCCTTGACCGGCGGGGTGCCGGACTCGCCGGTGACCAGGGTGTCGCCGTCCTCGAGATCGGGGTGGACGACGGCGGAGTGCCAGTCGACCTGCGGCTTGCCGGTCGCCTTGTTCCGTACGACCGTCAGCGAGCTCTCGTACGCCAGCGGCTTGGTGGTGCCCTTGTAGGAGACCGTGCCCTTGACGGAGAAGGGGACCTTGTCGCCGGTGCGGGCGCCGGCGGTGAGCGTGACGTCCTTGACGTGGGCGCTCGTGGCGTAGCCGGTGAGCAGGCCCGTGGCCGCCGCCGGGTCGCTGGTGACGGCGGCGGCCTGGCTCGCCTTGCCCTTCTGCCAGGACGTGAGGAACGTCGTGGACGCCGACCGGATCTCCTGGGCCGACAGGGGCCCGGTCTTGACCTTGGGCTTGTTGTCGGAGGACGAGGTCGTCGACCCGTCGTCGGCCGCCGAGCCGCCGGTCAGCGCGTACGCGCCGACGCCCACGCCGACGACGACCACGGCGATCATTCCGCCGATCACGGCGGGCTTGGTCTTCCGTCGCTCTTCGACGCGCCTTCTGTTGCCCACTGCTCCCGATCCTCCGCAAGATCCCCAGGGTCCCCTCAGGGCCCTGGCTCAGCCCCCATCCATCCAACGACGGCAACAGCCTAGAGTCCCGTCCTCAACGGGTGACTTCAGGAGCCACTCCGTAGCACAGCTGCGACAATCGGACCCGCCGCGTCGATGCCGTGACCGCCGTCCTGGGTCATGGCCGCGGCCGCCACGTCGTTGCGGTAACCCGTGAACCAGCTGTTGGACTTCGACTGACCGTCCACCTCGGCGGAACCGGTCTTCGCGCCGACGCTGCCGCTCAGGCCCGCCATCACGCCGGCCGCGGTGCCGCTGGTCGCGGTGCGGTTCATCATCGAGCGCAGCTGGGCCACCGTGCTCGCCGACAAGCCCTGGGCGGTGGCGATCTCGCGGTCGTCCAGCTTCGGGGAGACGACGATCGGCTGGCGGAAGCGGCCCGTCATCGCGGTCGCCGTCACCGACGCCATGTTCAGCGGGCTCATCTGGACCTGGCCCTGGCCGATCATGTTGGCCGCCGTGTCGGGGCCGCCGGAGGCCGGGACCGAGCCGTCGAAGGACGGGATGCCGGTCTTCCAGTTGTCCTGGCCCAGTCCGAAGCGGTTCTCGGCCTCCTTGGTGAGGGAGTCCACCTTCACCTCGTCCGCGTACTTCACGAAGGCCGTGTTGCAGGAGCGGGCGAAGCTGTCGGCGAGGGTGGCCTTCTCGTTCGGGGGCATGTTCTTGAGATTGTGGAAGGTCTGGCTCTGCCACACGGCCTCGTTCGGGCACGGAGCCGGGCCGTTCATGCTGGTGATGCCGTTGTCGATGAGCGTGGCCGCGCTGAGGATCTTCATCGTGGAGCCGGGGGCCAGCTTCCCCAGGAAGGCCGCGTTGAAGCCGTCGTCGCGGTGGTTGGCGATGGCGAGCACCTCGCCGGTGCTCGGCTTGACGGCCACCACGGACGACTCGGCGTACTTCTTCACCGCCTGCTCGGCCGCCGCCTGTGCGGTCGCGCTGAGCGTGGTTTTGAGCTTGCCCGACCTGCCCTTGGCCAGCGTCACCAGCGTGGTGTCGGCCGTGTCCGCGGCGTCGTGCCGGATGGCGAGTTCGATGCCGGGGGTGCCGCCCGCGTCGTCGCCGTACTTGGCGCGCAGCTCGTCCAGGATCGGGCCGAGCGAGGGGTACTTCTCCTTGGTCAGGACGGCGCCGTTGCGGTCCACCGCCTCGATCTCGGGGGTCGACGACTCGCCCGTGACCAGGGTGTCGCCCTTCCGGAGCTGGGGGTGGACGACGGACGGCTGCCAGTCGACCAGGGGCCGGCCGGTGGTCTGGCCGCGCACCACCGTGAGCTCGCTGCGGTACGTCAGCGGCTTGGACCTCCCGTCGTACGACACCGTTGCCTTGACCGTGAAAGGCACGGTCGGGCCCTGCGCGGCGCCGGGGGTGATCCGCACGCCCTTGATGTGCGCGTCCTGGCCGTAGGCGGTCAGCAGCGGTTGGGCCGCCGCGTCGTTGTTCGTGTACGTCGCCGCCTCGGCGGCCTGCCCCTTCTCCCAGGCGGCGAAGAACTTCTTGGACGTCTCCTTGATCTCGTCGCCGCTCGGCGGCCCGCTCTTCACGTGCGTTCCGCTGGCCCCCGGCCCCGCGGAGTCGCTGTTCAGCGCGGACACGATGTTGTAGGCGCCGTAGCCGGCTCCACCCACCATCACGGCGAAAACACTGCCGATGACGGCGGTTTTTACCCCCTTGCCCATGAAAGGGCCCCCTCCCCGTTCCCCAGTGGTGTGCGGGATTCTTTCTGAACACGTTCAAGAAGAATCCCGCACGGGCACATTACGCGGTGGAGGTGGCCAACGGGGCGGGTGTTCCCCGATTGTTAGCGCTTACCTGAGCCCCGCGGCCTCCATCAGCCGCTGGGCCGCACCGAGGACGGGGGCGCCCACGTCGCCGACCAGGGCGGCCACCCCGGCGACGGAGACCAGCGCCCGGCGCAGCCGGCCCCGGTCCTGCTCGCCGGCGCGCAGCACCGCGACGGAGCCGTCGATGACCTCCCGCTCACTCGCGGAGACCCGCTCCCGCAACTGAAGCGCCGCGCGCACCAGTTGCTCCAGCGCGTCCTGCGCGGGCACCGCGCCCTCGCTCTTGACGATGCCGATGTTGTGGTCCCCCCACTGCATCACCGAGTCGCCGCTCATGTGGTCACCTTGCCGACGTTGTGGTCGCCGAACTGGTAGATGCTGTCGCCGCTGATGTTGTACGTCGGCATCTGGTAGTGGAACTGGACCTCCGGGTTGTCCATCGCCTCCATGAGCTGGTGGAAGAGCTGGTCCATCAGCTTCTGGTCGTCGCTGGTCAGCGCGGTCTGCGGCGTCCCGGACGTGGTGATCTGCAGGACGTACAGCGTCGGCGCGTTCAGCACCTTCTGCAGCTCCAGCCACCCGCGAACGGCAAGCCCGGCGGCGACGAGCACGATCACCGTGCCGACCAGCCCCGACGCCCCCATCATCCCCAGGCCGAAGAGCAGCACCGCCGCCTGGATGATCACGCCCTTGACGAACTTCGACCGGGCCGCGGCGCGGTTGGGCACCAGCTCCCGCATCGAGGTGCGGGCGATGTTGCGCAGCGGATAGGTGTCCGACCCGATCCACAGCGCGCCCTTGCTGACATGCACGTCGGTGATGTCGCGTGAATACGACATGCGTCACTCCCCCCTGTTTCTCCGAAAGAGGAGTAGACGGTATTGAATGCCGGGCTGATGAAATTACATAAGCTGCGAAGTGACGTTTTTTGACCGCATTCCCGCCATATGTCAGCCGAACATGGCTGCTACACCCACGTATCCAGCCACATCCTGGAGCGCCACTCGTCGATCGGGATGGCCGTGCCCGTGTACAGGGGCCAGAAGTAGATGAAGTTCCAGGCGATCAGGAGGACCAGGACGCCCGCGCCCGTCGCGCCCGCCACGCGGCGGGTGTCGCTGGAGCCCGGGGGACCGATGATCGCGCCGAGGAGCATCGCCACCGCGAGGCACAGGAACGGGACGAAGACGACGGCGTAGAAGAAGAAGATCGTCCGCTCCTGGTACATGAACCAGGGGAGGTAGCCCGCCGCGATGCCGCAGGCGATCGCGCCCGCGCGCCAGTCGCGGCGGAAGAACCAGCGCCACAGGACGTACAGGAGCGCGAAGCAGGCCACCCACCACAGCAGCGGCGTGCCGATCGCCAGCACCTCGCGCGCGCACTTGCCGCCCGCGTTCGCCGGGCAGCCGTCCGTGCCGGGCGAGGGGGACTCGTAGAAGTACGAGACCGGGCGGCCGTCGACGAGCCAGCTCCACGGGTTGGACATGTACGTGTGCGGCGAGGACAGGCCGACGTGGAACTTGTAGACCTCGTGCTCGTAGTGCCACAGGCTGCGCCACCAGTCCGGGAACAGCCAGGTCCACATGCCGCCCTTGCCGTCGGTGGCGGCCCAGTTGCGGAAGTAGCCGCCGGAGCCGTCCGTGGGCGAGAGGATCCAGCCGATCCAGGAGAGCAGGTAGGTGGCGATCGCGACCGGCACCATGGCCAGTGCCGTGATGCCCGTGTCCCGCAGCAGCACCGTGCTGTACGGGTGCTGCGCGCCGGCCACCTTGCGCGAGCCGACGTCCCACAGCACCGCCATCACACAGAAGGCGGCCAGGATGTACAGGCCGTTCCACTTGGTGCCGATGGCGAGGCCGAGCAGCAGGCCGGCCGTCCAGCGCCAGGGACGCCAGCCGAAGCGTGTCGTCTCCGCCGTGTGCGCGTCCGGGCGGACGCGGCCGTCCGCGTCGGCCGGCAGCGCGGCGGCGAGTTTCTCCCGTGTCCTGTCGCGGTCGATGACCAGGCAGCCGAACGCGGCCAGCACGAAGAACATCAGCACACCGTCGAGCAGCGAGGTGCGGGCCATGACGAAGGCCAGCCCGTCGACCGCCATCAGCGCGCCCGCCAGGCAGCCGAGGAAGGTCGAGCGGAAGATGCGGCGCCCGATCCGGCACAGCATCAGCACCGACAGCGTGCCGAGCAGCGCGGTCATGAACCGCCAGCCGAACGGGTCGAAGCCGAAGATCAGTTCGCCGAGTCCGATGACGTACTTGCCGACCGGCGGATGCACCACGTACGCGGCGTCGGTCGGGATCTTCACATGCCCGTGCGTCTGGAGGATCAGGTCGTTGGCGTTCTTGTCCCAGTTGACCTCGTAGCCGCGGTGGACGAGCGCCCAGGCGTCCTTGGCGTAGTACGTCTCGTCGAATATCACCGCCTTCGGGCTGCCCAGGTGCCAGAACCGCATGACGCCCGCCATCAGCGTGACCAGCAGCGGACCGCCCCAGCCCGACCAGCGCGTGATCCGCTCGGCGAGCGCCGGCCGCGCCCCCAGGACCTGCCACAGCCGCGGGCTCGCCCGGACGTACGGCGGCACCAGACGCTCCCGTACGTCGACTCTCGGCCCCGCCGAGTATCCGAAACGGCGCAGCCGCTGCTGCCACGACGGCCGCTGGTCTTGCGGGGCCTGGCCTTGCCGGGTGTCCGGGGAGGACGCGGTACTGGTCACCGCGCCATCGTAGGGAACCGTGCTGTGTGAGTCCCGTGCATGGGCGGTAACGGGACGGTATGCGTCTCGCCGGGGAGTTCTGCGCAGGGGTGGTGGGCGTCCGCCCCGCCCGGGCCCTGGGAGGATGGAGGAGTGACTGGAACCCTTGTCCTGGCAGGCACCCCCATCGGCGACGTCGCGGACGCCCCGCCCCGGCTGGCCGAGGAGCTGGCCGGGGCCGACGTGGTCGCGGCCGAGGACACCCGGCGGCTGAAGCGGCTGACGCAGGCCCTGGGGGTCACGCCCAAGGGGCGGATCGTGTCGTACTTCGAGGGCAACGAGTCGGCCCGTACGCCCGAACTGGTCGAGGAGCTGGTGAACGGCGCGCGCGTGCTGCTCGTCACGGACGCCGGGATGCCCTCGGTCTCCGACCCCGGCTACCGGCTGGTCGCCGCCGCCGTGGAGAAGGACGTCCGGGTCACCGCCGTCCCCGGCCCGTCCGCCGTGCTCACCGCGCTCGCGCTGTCCGGGCTGCCCGTCGACCGGTTCTGCTTCGAGGGCTTCCTGCCGCGCAGGGGGGGCGAGCGGCTGACCCGGCTGCGGGAGGTCGCGGACGAGCGGCGCACGCTCGTCTACTTCGAGGCCCCGCACCGGCTCGACGACACCCTCGCCGCGATGGCCGAGGTGTTCGGCGCCGAGCGGCGGGCCGCCGTCTGCCGTGAGCTGACCAAGACCTACGAGGAGGTCAGACGGGGCGCTCTGGCCGAACTGGCGGCGTGGGCCGCCGAAGGGGTGCGCGGCGAGATCACCGTGGTCGTGGAGGGGGCGCCCGAAAGGGGCCCGGAGGAGCTCGACGCGGCCGAGCTGGTGCGCCGGGTGCGCGTGCGCGAGGAGGCCGGCGAGCGGCGCAAGGAGGCCATCGCGGCCGTCGCGGCCGAGGCCGGGCTGCCCAAGCGGACGGTGTTCGACGCGGTTGTGGCTGCGAAGAACGCGGCTGCCCAGGGTGGTTCGTGAGGCGTCGGGTCACCGCCCCTGAGCAGGGCGCATCTGCGCTGAGCGCGCGCCCCACGCGGACGCAAAGGACTATCGTGGAAGGCAAAGCGCAGGCCCCGTGACCGAGGCCGGTATGGCAAGGAAAGTCCAAATCGGCTCCAACAGTCGACAGGCCTGATGCATTCGCGCCGGTAGAAGCGTCCACTGGTCGAAGGGACGCACCCGTCCCTGTGTCCAGCGGACAAGAGGAGCTGGCATGAGTGAGATGGCAGGGCAGTCCGGCCTCCGCGGCACGGCGACCGCGGTCGTGCACGAGTCCTATTCCTTCGCGTGCATGCGCTGCGGGCACGGCTGGGAGCAGTCGTACGAGATAGAACACCACAAGGACGCCGACGGCCACGAGTTCGTGATGTACGTGGCGGGCGGCCAGGTCGTCCCGTCTCCGCTGTCCAAGCCCACCTGCTTCAACTGCGACGGCCACAGCGTGCGGATCATGCGGGCGGGCCAGGTCTCGTCGGCCCGTGACGCGGAGCTGCGGCAGTACCACCGCATGCCGCCGGCCCGGCCGGCCGAGGCGCCGAAGCCGGAGTCCGCCGCCCCGGCGACCGCCGGGGCCCCCGAGCCCGAGCAGCACCACCACTGGCATCTGTCCGATCTCCTGCACCCCTTCCAGCGCAAGACGGACTGACGGCTCCGGCGGCCGGGCGGGCATGCCCCTTTCGTAGGATCGGGGCATGCCTTCGAACAGCTCCGGCCCGCGTGAGAAGAACGCGGCGCCACCGCTCCCGGAACCCCTCCGGGTGGCCGTCGCCGACTCCCACACCCACCTCGACATGCAGTCCGGCACCGTGGAGGAGGGGCTGGCGAAGGCCGCCTCGGTGGGCGTGACGACGGTCGTGCAGGTCGGCTGCGACGTGCGGGGCTCCCAGTGGGCCGCCGAGACGGCGGCGCGGCACGACGCCGTCCACGCGACCGTCGCCCTGCACCCGAACGAGGCGCCCCGCATCGTCCACGGCGACCCCGACGGCTGGTCCCGGCAGGGGGCGCGCGAGCCCGGTGGCACGGCGGCGCTCGACCAGGCGCTCGCCGAGATCGAGCGTCTGGCCGCGCTCCCGCAGGTCAAGGGCGTCGGCGAGACGGGCCTCGACTTCTTCCGCACCGGGCCCGAGGGCAAGGAGGCGCAGGAGGCCTCCTTCCGCGCCCACATCGAGATCGCCAAGCGGCACGGCAAGGCCCTGGTCATCCACGACCGGGACGCCCACGCCGACGTGCTGCGCGTGCTGAAGGAGGAGGGCGCGCCCGAGCGCACCGTCTTCCACTGCTACTCGGGCGACGCCGAGATGGCGGAGATCTGCGCCCGTGCCGGATACTTCATGTCCTTCGCCGGCAACGTCACCTTCAAGAACGCCCAGAACCTGCGGGACGCGCTGGCCGTGGCGCCGCTGGAACTGGTCCTGGTGGAGACCGACGCGCCCTTCCTGACACCGGCGCCGTACCGCGGACGGCCCAACGCGCCGTATCTCATTCCGGTCACGGTGCGCGCCATGGCGGCCGTGCGCGGCATCGGAGAGGACGCGCTGGCGACAGCCCTCGCCGCGAACACGGCCCGCGCCTTCGGCTACTGAGGGTGGATGTTTCATAACCCTCCGATAACACCGGCGGCCCGTCATCTCGGGCCCTGTCGCCACCCTGTGTAGTTGCGCCGCTTTGGAGAGTGACACCCGCTCCGCTAGGTTCTGGTGGCCCGATCCGGACCCCTCTGGACCCCTCGGCCCCTGGAGCGTGTCGGCGTGAGCAAGTCGCAGTACGAGACGTACGAGGAGTACGGGACGTTCGAGGAGTACGGGACGCCGTCGTCGGAGGTGTACGGGACGTCGTCCGGAGCGCACGGCTCCGGCCCGGTGCACCCGCCGCCGGAGTACACCGGATTCGACGTGCACAGCGCGCAGACGCTGGCGTACGGGATGCCCGGCGCGTACGACGACACCTACCGGCCCGCCTACGCGGCGCCCGGGCCCGCCGCGCAGGCGCCCGCGGCGGCGCTGCCGCGGCAGCCGGGAAGCCCGGCGGGCGAGGACGTACCGGGGACCGGCATCACCGGCAGTGGCATCACCGGCAGCGGCCTCACCGGGGCCGGCGCGCGGGCCGCGTCGGGCCGGCGGGGTGCGCGCCGCCGCAGGCCGCGCTCCGGCGAGCGTTCCGACGCCGCGGTGCGCCGGCTGCTGCCCCAGGCCCTGGTCGTCGCCTTCCTGGCGGGCGGCACCACCGCGTTCGTCGCCAAGGACAAGGCGGTCGAGCTGACCGTCGACGGCAAGCCGCGCACCCTGCACACCTTCGCCGACGACGTGACCGAGCTGCTCGCGCAGGAGAGCGTCGAGGTGGGGGCGCACGACGTGGTCGCGCCCGCTCCCGGCACCGAACTCGCCAGCGGCGACGAGGTCTCCGTGCACTACGGCCGGCCCGTGCGGCTCACCCTCGACGGCCGCCGGCACGAGGTGTGGACGACGGCGGGCACGGTGCAGGAGGCGCTGGAGCAGTTCGGGGTGCGGGCCGAGGGCGCGTACCTGTCCAGTTCGCGCTCCCTGCCCATCGGGCGCCACGGGCTCTCCCTCGACGTGCGCACCGAGCGCTCCGTGACGGTCATGGCCGACGGCCGCCCCCGCACGATCCGCACCAACGCGGCGACCGTGCGGGAGGCAGTCGAGGAGGCCGGGATCACCCTGCACGGCCAGGACACCACCTCCGTGCCGGGGGACAGCTTCCCGCGGGACGGGCAGACCGTCACCGTGCTGCGGATCAGGGGCACCAAGGAGGTCCGCGAGGAGGCGATCCCGTACAGGGTGCAGCGCACCGAGGACGCCTCGCTGTTCAAGGGCACGGAGGTGGTCGAGCGGGCGGGGCAGCCGGGGCTGCGGCGGGTCACCTACTCCCTGCGCACCGTCAACGGCGTGCGCCAGAAGCCCCACCGGACCGACACGCAGGTGGTGCGCGAGCCGCGGCCGGAGGTCGTGAAGGTGGGCACCAAGCCGCTGCCGACGTCCGTGCACGGCGCCGACGGCCTGAACTGGCACGGTCTCGCGGCGTGCGAGTCCGGCGGGCGTCCGGACGCCGTGGACCCCTCGGGCACCTACGGCGGCCTGTACCAGCTCGACTCCCAGACCTGGCACGGCCTCGGCGGCAGCGGGCGCCCGCAGGACGCCTCCGCGCAGGAGCAGACGCTGCGCGCCAAGAAGCTGTACGTGCGCCGCGGGGCGAACCCCTGGCCGCACTGCGGGGCGCGGCTGCACGGGTGAGCGGCGCCCCGGGGCCGGTGTCGCACCCGGCCCCTGCCCATGGGCGCAGGCCCCGGTGGAGCCCCGTACCCTTGTCGCCGTGAGCACCAGCCCCGCCCCCGACGCCCTTCTGGGCCCCGCCGACGTCCGTGAACTCGCGGCGGCCCTCGGTGTCCGGCCGACCAAGCAGCGCGGTCAGAACTTCGTGATCGACGCCAACACGGTCCGGCGGATCGTGCGCACCGCGGACGTCCGGCCCGACGACGTGGTGGTGGAGGTCGGACCGGGGCTCGGCTCCCTCACGCTCGCGCTCCTGGAGGCCGCCGACCGCGTCACCGCCGTCGAGATCGACGACGTCCTGGCCGGGGCGCTGCCCGCCACCATCGCGGCCCGGATGCCGGAGCGGGCGGAGCGCTTCGCGCTGGTGCACTCCGACGCGATGCGGGTGACCGAGCTGCCCGGGCCCGCCCCGACCGCGCTGGTCGCGAACCTCCCGTACAACGTCGCCGTGCCGGTCCTGCTGCACATGCTGGAGACCTTCCCCAGCATCGAGCGCACCCTGGTCATGGTCCAGTCCGAGGTCGCCGACCGCCTGGCCGCGGCGCCCGGTTCGAAGGTGTACGGCGTCCCGTCGGTCAAGGCGGGCTGGTACGCGGAGGTCAAGCGGGCCGGCGCCATCGGGCGCAACGTCTTCTGGCCCGCGCCGAACGTCGACAGCGGCCTCGTCTCGCTGGTGCGCAGGGCCGAGTCGCTCAAGACGACCGCGTCGCGGCGCGAGGTGTTCGCCGTCGTCGACGCCGCGTTCGCGCAGCGGCGCAAGACGCTGCGGGCCGCGCTGGCCGGCTGGGCCGGCTCGGCCGCGGCCGCGGAGGAGGCGCTGGTCGCCGCGGGGGTGTCGCCGCAGGCACGCGGAGAGGCCCTGACCGTCGAGGAGTTCGCCCGCATCGCCGAGGCCGCGTCATCCCGGGGGACGACCCCCGAGCCCCCGAAGAAGGAGCACGGTCAGCAGTGAGCGTCACCGTCCGCGTCCCCGCGAAGGTCAACGTCCAGCTCGCGGTGGGCGCCGCCCGCTCCGACGGCTTCCACGACCTGGCCAACATCTTCCTCGCCGTCGGCCTCTACGACGAGGTCACCGTGACCCCCGCCGACGAGCTGCGCGTCACCTGCGAGGGGCCGGACGCCGGCCAGGTGCCCCTGGACACCACCAACCTGGCGGCCCGCGCGGCCCTCGCGCTCGCCGAGCGGCGCGGCATCGAGCCGAACGTCCATCTGCACATCGCCAAGGACATCCCGGTCGCGGGCGGCATGGCCGGCGGCAGTGCGGACGGCGCGGGCGCGCTGCTGGCCTGCGACACGCTCTGGCGGACCGGCGCGTCCCGGGCCGAACTCCTCTCCATCTGCGCCGAGTTGGGCAGTGACGTGCCGTTCAGCCTGGTCGGCGGGGCGGCGCTGGGCACCGGCCGCGGCGAGAAGCTGCGCGCGCTCGAGGTCGGCGGCACCTTCCACTGGGTCTTCGCGATGGCCGGCCGCGGGCTGTCCACCCCGGCCGTCTTCCGCGAGTTCGACCGGCTGGGCGAGGGCCTCGACATCCCCGAGCCCGTCGCCTCCCAGGAGATCGCCGAGGCGCTCGCCAAGGGCGACGCGGACGCGCTCGCCGCGGCCGTCTCCAACGACCTCCAGCCCGCCGCCCTCTCCCTCTTCCCCGAGCTCGCAGACACCCTCGCGGCCGGCCGCGCCGCCGGCGCCCTGGCCGCGCTGGTCTCGGGCTCCGGCCCGACCACGGCGTTCCTGGCCCGGGACAAGGAGGCGGCGGCGAAGGTGGCGCAGGCGCTGGCCACGTCCGGCACCTGCCGCACGGTGCGTACGGCGGCGGGTCCGGCGCCGGGCGCGACCGTGCTGGGCGGCTGACGGCGGCGACCGGCCGCGCGTGCGGGAGGGCGCCCCGCGCCGACTACCCTGGAAGGTCGATCGACCCCCGGGGCAGGAGAGAGATGGCCGTCAATCTGGTCAATGTCGAGAACGTCAGCAAGGTGTACGGCACCCGTGCCCTCCTCGACGGCGTCTCCCTCGGCGTCTCCGAAGGCGACCGGATCGGGGTCGTGGGGCGCAACGGCGACGGCAAGACGACCCTCATCCGGATGCTGGCCAAGCTGGAGGAGGCCGACTCGGGACGGATCACCCACTCCGGCGGGCTCCGCGCGGGCGTGCTCACGCAGCACGACTCCCTCGACCCGGAGGCCACCGTCCGCCACGAGGTCATCCGGGACCTGGCCGACCACGAGTGGGCGGGCAACGCCAAGATCCGCGACGTGCTCACCGGCCTGTTCGGCGGCCTCGACCTGCCGGGCTTCCCGCAGGGCCTGGACACCGTCATCGGGCCGCTGTCGGGCGGCGAGCGGCGCCGTATCGCCCTCGCCAAGCTGCTCATCGAGGAGCAGGACCTGCTGGTCCTCGACGAGCCCACCAACCACCTCGACGTCGAGGGCATCGCCTGGCTCGCCCGGCATCTGCGCGAGCGGCGCTCGGCGCTCGTCTGCGTCACCCACGACCGCTGGTTCCTCGACCAGGTGTGCACGCGCATGTGGGACGTGCAGCGCGGCGCGGTCTACGAGTACGAGGGGGGCTACTCCGACTACGTCTTCGCCCGCGCCGAGCGCGAGCGCATCGCCGCCACCGAGGAGACCAAGCGGCAGAACCTGGTGCGCAAGGAGCTCGCCTGGCTGCGCCGCGGAGCCCCCGCCCGTACGTCCAAGCCGCGCTTCCGCGTCGAGGCGGCCAACGAGCTCATCAAGGACGTACCGCCGCCCCGGGACAGCAGCGAGCTGATGCGGTTCGCCTCCTCGCGGCTCGGCAAGACCGTCTTCGACCTGGAGGACGTCACCGTCCAGGCGGGCCCCAAGGTGCTGCTCAAGCACGTCACCTGGCATCTCGGGCCCGGCGACCGGATCGGCCTCGTCGGGGTCAACGGCGCCGGCAAGACCTCCCTGCTGCGGGCCATGGCGGAGGCCGCGCGCACCGAGGGCGAGGCGCAGCCCGCGGGTGGCCGGATCGCCGTCGGCAAGACGGTCAAGCTCGCCTACCTCTCCCAGGAGGTCGCCGAGCTCCGGCCGGAGCTGCGCGTCCTGGAGGCCGTCCAGCAGGTGCGCGAGCGCGTCGACCTCGGCAAGGGCCGGGAGATGACCGCCGGGCAGCTGTGCGAGACGTTCGGCTTCAACAAGGAGAAGCAGTGGACGCCCGTCGGCGACCTCTCCGGCGGTGAGCGGCGCAGGCTCCAGCTGCTGCGGCTGCTGATGGACGAGCCCAACGTCCTCTTCCTCGACGAGCCGACCAACGACCTCGACATCGAGACCCTGACCCAGCTCGAGGACGTCCTCGACGGCTGGCCCGGCTCGATGATCGTCATCTCCCACGACCGGTTCTTCGTCGAGCGCACCACCGACCGGGTGTTCGCGCTGCTCGGGGACGCCACCCTGCGGATGCTGCCGCGCGGCATCGACGAGTACCTGGAGCGCCGGCAGCGGATGGAGGAGGCGGTGGCCGCGGCCACCACGCCGGCCGCGGAGAAGGCCGCGCCCGAGCGGAGCGCCGCCGACCAGCGCGCCGCCAAGAAGGAGCTCCAGAAGATCGAGCGGCAGCTCGACAAGGTCTCCGAGCGCGAGGCGAAGCTGCACGCGCAGATCGCCGAGAACGCCACAGACTTCGCGAAGGTGGCCGAACTGGACGCGGAGCTGCGGGCGTTGACCGGCGAGCGGGAGGAACTGGAGCTGCGCTGGCTGGAACTGGCCGAGGACGCGTGAAGGGTGCGTGAAGGCGCATAACAGCGGCGTCACGGGCCGGTCCTCCCTTGGGAACAGGGGATGGGACGGCCCGGTGCGGTGTCGGCCCCGAGTGATAGAAAGAGCCGTCTGAGAACTTTCTGAGTACGACTCTGGGTCATCGCGTACCTCAGGGCGTGGCTAAAAATCAGTGAACGAGGGGGAGACGCGCTGATGACTCAGCCGCCCAACCAGCCGCCGCAACCGCCGGAGCCGCAGGGTGGTTTCGGAGCTCCGCAGACCCCACCGCCGCCGCAGGGTCCGCCGCAGACGCCGCCGCCCCCGCAGTCCCCGCCGCCCGGCGCCCCCCAGCCCGGTTACGGCTACCCCCAGGCACCCCAGCAGCCGGGCCCGTACGGACAGCCCTCGGGCCCGTACGGACAGCCCTCGGGCCCGTACGCGCAGCCCGGCCCCTACGGCCAGCCCGCGGGGCCCTACGGTCAGCCCGGTCCCTACGGACAGCCCCAGCAGCCCGGCCCGTACGGCCAGCAGCCCGGTTACGGCTATCCGCAGCCGCAGTTCCCGGGCGCGCCCGGCACCCCGCCGCCCGGCTCCGGCTCCAAGAACCCGTTCAAGGGCAGGCCCGGCCTCGCCATCGGTGCGGCCGTCGTCGCGCTGGCCGTCATCGGCGGCACCGTCTTCGCCCTGACCAGCGGCGGCGGGGACGACGGCAAGAAGCCGGTCGCGCACAAGAGCGACGACCCGAAGCCCACCGCCGGCGCCCCGGTCAACCCCGGTGACGGCAGCGGCGACGGCGGTTCGGACTCCGAGGACCTCAACTCCGGCCGCCAGCCCGGCGAGGCGAAGGTGCTCTGGTACAAGACGGCGCCGGACGCGCCCGGTTCGGGCGCCGACGCCCCCGGTATGTGGATCACCGACAAGACGGCGGTGAAGGCGGCGTACAAGGAGCTCGTCGCCTACAACGTCGGCGACGGCAACCCCACATGGGACCCGATCACCTTTCCGCAGAAGATCTGCGCCGTCACCCGCCAGCAGTCGTCCGACGACAAGATCGTGGTCGCCTACGAGAGCGGCACCAGCGACCGCGCCAAGTGCAACCAGCTCCAGCAGGTCGACCTGAACACCGGCGCGAAGGGCTGGAAGACCCAGCTCGCCGACGGCGCGCTGTTCGACAGCACCATCACCATCTCCCTGTCCGTCACGGGCAAGACCCTGATGGTGGGCCGCTCGCAGTCCGGCGTGGCCTACGACATCGACTCGGGCAAGAAGCTCTTCGACAAGAAGAAGTACGGCGACGCCTGCTTCCCGACCGCCTTCGCGGGCGGCAGCAAGCTGATCGCCGTGTCCTCCTGCGACGCCACCGGGTCGAAGGAGCACGACGAGATGCAGGAGCTCGACCCGCGGACCGGCAAGGCCAGGTGGACCCAGAAGTTCGACAAGGGCTGGTCGGTCGCGCGGACGTACTCCGTCGACCCGCTGGTGGTCTACAGCACCAACCAGGACAAGAAGGCGTGGAACATCTCCACCTTCAACTCCAACGGCACCTTCAAGTCGCAGGTCGGCTTCGACGAGAAGTTCGCCCCCGAGTGCGGCTGGGCGATCCTTCAGCGCGACCTGCAGGGCTGCAAGGGCGTCGCGTCCGACGCGACCACGCTCTACCTGCCGACCGAGGCGACCACCGGCGCGAACGAGATCGTCGCGATCAACCTTGCCACCGGCAAGGAGAAGTGGCGGGTGAAGTCCCCGGCGGACGAGTCGATGCTGCCGGTCAGGACCGAGGGCGGAAAGCTCATCGCCTATGTGGAGCCGTCGTACGACGCGGGCGGCCAGGTCGTGTCGATCGCGACCACCGGGTCGGGCCACAAGCCGGTGAAGCTGCTGCAGAACCCTTCCGGCGCCGCGCAGGTCGAGAACGGCTTCTTCTCCAAGGACTTCGACTGGGTCGACGGGCGCTTCTACCTCTCGACCACCCGGCTGAACGGCAATGACGACACGAAGGAGAAGTTGATGCTCGCCTACGGCAAGTAGCTCCTCCTCCGCCCGTAGCGTCCCCGCCGTCTCCCCCCGAGGTACTCACGTCATGACCCAGCCCCCGCCTCCGCCGCCCAACCAGCCGCCCCAGCAGGGTGGTTTCGGCCCGCCGCAGGATCCGCCGCCGTCCCTGGACAAGCCGCAGCAGCCGCCGCAGCAGCCGCCCACGCCGCCGCAGCAGCCCGGGTTCGGGGCTCCGCAGCAGCCGGGCTTCGGCGCCCCGCAGCCGCCCCAGGCCCCGCAGACGCCCCCGCCGCCGCCCGGGCAGCAGCCCGGCTACGGCTATCCGCAGGCGCCGCACGGCCAGCAGCCGCCCCAGCCCCCGCAGACCCCGCCGGGCTACGGCTACCCCGGCCAGCAGCCCAACCCGTACGGCCAGGCCCCCAACCCCTATGGCCAGCAGCCCGGTTACGGCTACCCGCAGCCGACCGCGCCGCTCCAGCCGCAGGCCGGGCAGCCCGGCGGCCGCAAGGGGATCAACGCGCAGCTGGCCATCATCGTCGCGGCGGTCGTCGCGATCGCGCTGATCGTCGGCGGCGGCATCTGGTACGCGAAGTCCGGCAAGGACGACGGCAAGAAGGACGACACCGCCAGCTCCAGCGGCGGCACCGGCGGCAAGGACGCCAAGGGCGACACCGGGGGCGCGTCCGGCAAGGGCGACGAGAAGGTGCCCTCCGACCCCGCCTCCCGGGTCCTGTTCCAGGTCCCGGAGCCCAAGGTGGACGACAGCACCGTCGTCTCCGGCTCGTGGCTGACCGACAAGGCGTACGTGAAGGCCGGCGTCGCCGAGATCAACGGCTACGACCCCGACAAGGGCACCAAGCTGTGGACCATCAAGCTGCCCGGCCCGGTGTGCGAGGCCAGCACGCACACCACCGCGGACGGCAAGACGGCGGTCGTCTACCAGCCCAAGATGCCGCCGAAGAACAGCTCGGCCGGCTGCAGCCAGGTCTCCGCGATCGACCTGGCCGCGGGCAAGAAGCTGTGGACCAAGACCGTCAACTCCGGTGACCGGCCCATCAGTCTGGACAACGTCACGGTCAGCGCGAACACCGTCGCGGCCGGCAGCACCAGCGGCGGCGCCGCCTGGGACATCACCTCCGGCAAGTCGCTGTGGTCGCCCAAGCCGACGGACACCTGCTACGACGCCGGGTACGGCGGCGGCGCGAAGCTGGTCGCGGTGCGCAAGTGCGGCACCTACGACCAGCGTGAGCTGCACATCCAGACCATCGACCCGAAGTCGGGGAAGGTGATCACGGAGTACAAGATGACGGCGGGCATCGAGTACGCCTCCGTGGTGTCGACCGACCCGCTGGTGGTCGCCGCGGACGTGGGCGACAGCGCGGGCGACGGCAGCGGCATTTCGGACTTCTTCTCCATCGACAACAAGACCGGCAAGCTGATCACCCGGATCTCCGCGCCGGGCGACCAGTTCGCGGCCAAGTGCGACGGCATCACGAAGATCGAGTCGTGCAACGGCCTCGCGGTCGGCAACGGCCGGCTGTACATCCCGACCGAGGAGCACGACGGCACCGGGGACTACAGCAAGACCAACGAGATCGTCGCCTTCGACCTGGCCACCGGCAAGCAGACCGGCCAGCGCGCGGACGCCGGCGACGGCTACACGATCACGCCGCTGCGCATGGACGGCGGCAACGTGATCGCGTACAAGCGCCCGCCGTACGACAAGGGTGGCCAGATCGTGAGCATCGACGGCGGCTCGTTCAAGGAGACGAAGCTGCTGGAGAACCCGTCGACGGAGCAGGTGCGGGACGCGGAGAGCCGTATGTCACCGGAGTACTCCGAACTGCTCTACAGCCAGGGCCACCTGTACATGGCCGGGGTCTACGCGGACAAGCCGTCCACCACGGGCGACAAGGAGTACCTGGCGATCGCCTTCGGCACCTCCGGCTGACGCCTCGCGCACCCGGCCGCAACGGCCCCGTCCCTGCTCAGGGGCGGGGCCGTGCGCGTACCGCGCATCGTCCTCGAATGCCAGAATTTCCGCCGATCCGGGGCACTTCTCTCCAGTAGGGGGAGCGCTTCGTCGAACAAGCGTGTAGCTTCCGGGGGCATGAAGAGCGGGGGAGCCGGGAGGGGGCTTCTCTCCGCGCGGACCGGTGGGCATCCACAGCGGCGCATTCCGTGGGGATCCATTGGGGGGACTGGGGGGTTGCTCGATGGGAGTGCGGCTCATGGTGGTCGACGACCACCGACTGCTCGCCGAGGCGCTGGCCTCGGCGCTGAAGCTGCGGGGGCACCGGGTGCTGGCCGCGGCCGCACCCGCCGCGGGGGCGGCGGAGCTGGTGATCACGCGCGCACCGGAGGTGTGCCTGCTGGGTACGGCGACACCGGCCGAGCCGGGCATCTTCGACCCGGTGGTGAAGATCAAACGGGAGCGGCCGCAGGTGGCGGTCCTGGTGCTGGGCCCGGTGCCGAGCCCGCGCGGCATCGCGGCCGCCTTCGCCTCGGGCGCCTCGGGCTACGTACGTCACGACGAGCGCATAGAGGGGGTCGAGCGCGCCATCATGAAGGCGCGGGCGGGTGAGGCGGCGGTGGCCCCGCAGCTGCTCCAGGGGGCTTTCAGTGAACTCCTCAACCCCGCGGCCCAGCCCGACGACGAGGGCCAGCGCCTGCTCCAGATGCTCACCCCGCGCGAGGTGGAGGTCCTGGTCCGGGTCGCCGACGGCGAGGACACCCGGCTGATCGCGGCCGGCATGGGCATCGCGCCCTCCACCGCCCGCACCCATGTCCAGCGGGTGCTGATGAAGCTGGGCGTCGGCTCCCGGCTGGAGGCGGCGGCCCTGGCGGCCCGGACGGGGCTGCTGGACAGAGCCGGCCCGGTGCCGCACTCGCCTCCCGCCGAGACGGAACCGGGGCCGCAGGCGTCGTAGCCTCCGGCCCCGGTGCGTTCACCTGCCCGGCGCGAAGGGATCGTCGTCCGGTTCCGGCTCGGTGGCGGGGGCCGGAGGCGGCGTCGGCCGCAGCTTCAGCCAGACGAGGAAGAAGATCCCGAGGATCAGCATGGCGATGCCGGTCCACAGGTTGATGTTGACGCCCTGGGCCTTGTCGATCGCGGCCTGGTCGTCGGTGATGCCGGTGATCGTGACGATGATCCCGTACAGCACGAACAGGCCGCCGATGATGCGGCGGAGGTCGAAGATGCGGGCCGCGGTCGCGGACTGCTGCTGCAGCTCGCTGACCTCGCGCTGGACGTCCTTCTCGGAGTATCCGGAGGATCCGGGGTTTCCGGACTGATCGGTCATGGTGGTTCGAACTCCTCAGTCGGATGCCGTCAGATCGAGAACGGGATGTAGCAGGCGGCGGCGATGACGATCGCGCCCCAGCCCAGCAGGGCCGGCTTGCGGTACCAGGCGTCGTCGCCCTCGGCGGGCGGTTCGTCCATGCCGGGGGAGCGGGTGCCGTAGACCAGGCCCTGGAGCTCCTCGGCCGGCTTCGGCTTGGTGAACAGGGAGACCACGAACATCACGACCGCGCCGGCGACGAAGCCGACGATCGCGGAGACGAAGTTGGCGCCCTGGTCGGAGGGGATGTCGATGATGCCCTGCTTGTAGATCACGAAGTAGTTCACCATCGCGGCCACGGTGCCGGCGAGCAGGCCCCAGAAGCCGGACTTCACGGACGCGCGCTTCCAGAACATGCCGACGATGAAGACCACGAACATCGGCACGTTGAAGAAGGAGAACAGCGTCTGGAGGTAGCTCATGATGTTCGAGAACGACGACGCCAGGAAGGCCGTGCCGACCGAGGCGCAGACGCCGATCACCGTGATCAGGCGGCCGAAGCGGACGTAGTAGGCGTCCTCGCGGCCCTTGACGATGTACCGGCCCCAGATGTCGTTGGTGAACACCGTGTTGAAGGACGACACGTTGGCCGCCATGCCCGCCATGAACGCGGCCAGCAGACCGGTCACCGCGATGCCGAGGACGCCGTTGGGCAGCAGTTCCTGCATCAGGTACGGGATGGCGTCGTTGTACTGGTAGCCGGACTTGGTGGTGCCGAAGTTCGGCACCAGCGCGGCGGCGACCAGGCCCGGGATCATCACCAGGAAGACGATGAAGATCTTCGGGTACGCGGCGATCAGCGGGGTGCGCTGTCCGGCCGAGAGGTTCTTCGCGGACAGGGCGCGCTGGACCTCGGCGAAGTTGGTGGTCCAGTAGCCGAACGACAGCACGAAGCCCAGGCCGAGGACGATCGTCAGCCAGTTGGCGCCGAGCGGGTTGGAGCTGCCGATGCCGGTGCCGCCCCAGGCGGTGGTGAAGTTCGCCCCGTGCGTCGCGGTGAGCTTGTCGGTCAGGCCGCCCCAGCCGCCGACCTTCTTCAGGCCCAGCACCACGATCGGGATGAGCGCGGCGAGGATCACGAAGAACTGCAGGACCTCGTTGTAGATCGCGGAGGAGAGGCCGCCGAGCGTGATGTACGCGAGCACGAAGGCGCCGGCGACCACGATCGCCACCCACTGCGGCCAGCCCAGCAGGGCCTCGACCACGATGGCGAGGGCGTACAGGTTCACACCGGCGATCAGAATCGCGGCGAAGGCGAACAGGATTGAACTCAGCAGGTGTGCCCACTTGTCGAAGCGCAGCAGCAGCATCTCGGGGACCGAGCGCACCTTGCTTCCGTAGTAGAAGGGCATCATGACCAGGCCGAGGAAGACCATGGCGGGGATCGCGCCGATCCAGTACCAGTGCACGGTGTAGGCGCCGTACTGCGCGCTGTTCGCGGCCATGCCCAGGATCTCGGTCGCGGCCAGGTTGGCCGAGATGAAGGCGAGGCCGGTGATCCAGGCGGGCAGTGAGCGGCCCGAGAGGAAGAAGTCGAGGCTGGTCTTCACGGATCGGCGGGCCGCGAAGCCGATGCCCAGAACCACGGCGAAGTAGATGCCGAGGATCGCGTAGTCGAGCCCGTTCGTGGGGAGTCGTAGCTCGGCGGCCAGCTGCACGGCTGGGTATGTGGGGGTTTGCATAAAGACTCGCTTCGTTGCGTGAACTGATCCAGAGCGGAACCTACGCCTCTGTGTTCAGTAATTGAACACTTCTGTTGATGCTCTTTGTTGGATTGTGATGTTGACGGGTGTGGGTGCCCGTGTTCCAATGTGTTCGGTTATGTTTGATGATTGGCTGGCTCGGATAGGGAGTCCGCAGTGAAGAAGACCTCGACCCGCCTGGCCGACGGTCGCGAGTTGATCTACTACGACCTGCGCGACGACCAGGTGCGCGAGGCGGTGGACCGGCGGCCGCTGGAGCGGACCGTCACCACCTCCGAGATTCGCCGCGACCCGCTGCTCGGCGACTCGATCGCCGTGGCCTCGCACCGGCAGGGCCGCACCTACCATCCGCCGGCCGACGAATGCCCCCTGTGCCCGTCCCGGGACGGCAGGTTGAGCGAGATCCCGGACTCCTCGTACGACTTCGTCGTCTTCGAGAACCGATTCCCCTCCCTGGCCGGCGACTCGGGCCGCTGCGAGGTGGTCTGCTTCACCTCCGACCACAACGCGTCCTTCGCCGACCTGACCGAGGAGCAGGCGGGCCTGGTCCTGGAGGCGTGGACGGACCGGACGTCCGAGCTGTCGCATCTCGCCTCCGTGGAGCAGGTCTTCTGTTTCGAGAACCGGGGCGCGGAGATCGGCGTGACGCTGGGTCATCCGCACGGCCAGATCTACGCCTACCCCTTCACCACGCCTCGCACCGCCCTGATGCTGCGTTCGCTCGCGGCCCACAAGGAGGCGACCGGCGGCGAGAACCTCTTCGACGCCGTCCTGGAGCGTGAAATCGCCGGCGAGCGGGTCGTCCTGGAGGGTGAACACTGGGTGGCCTTCGTGCCGTACGCCGCGCACTGGCCGTACGAGGTGCACCTCTACCCCCGGCGCCGGGTGCCCGACCTGCTGGCGCTCGACGAGGCGACGCGCACAGAGTTCCCCAAGGTCTATCTGGAACTCTTGAGGCGCTTCGACCGGATCTTCGGTGAGAACGAGCCGCCGACGCCGTACATCTCGGCCTGGCACCAGGCCCCGTTCGGCGCGCTGGAGGAGTTCGACGGCGTCAACCGCGACGACTTCGCACTCCACCTCGAGCTTTTCACCATCCGCCGAACCTCCGGCAAGCTGAAGTTCCTCGCGGGTTCCGAGTCCGGCATGAGTGTGTTCATCAACGACGTGCCGCCGGAGCGCGCGGCCGAGCGACTGCGAGAGGTAGCGAGTTGATGAGCGGTAAGTACCTGGTGACGGGCGGAGCGGGCTACGTCGGCGGTGTGGTCGCACAGCACCTGCTGGAGGCGGGCCACGAGGTCGTCGTGCTCGACAACCTCTCCACGGGCTTCCGGGAGGGCGTCCCGGCCGGTGCCGCCTTCATCGAGGGCGACATCCGCGACGCCGCCAAGTGGCTGGACGCCTCCTTCGACGCCGTCCTGCACTTCGCCGCGTTCTCGCAGGTCGGCGAGTCGGTCGTGAAGCCCGAGAAGTACTGGGACAACAACGTCGCCGGCACCATGGCGCTGCTCGGCGCGATGCGCGAGGCGGGCGTGCGCACCCTCGTCTTCTCCTCCACGGCGGCCACCTACGGCGAGCCGGAGGAGGTCCCGATCACCGAGTCGGCACCCACCTCGCCGACCAACCCCTACGGCGCCTCGAAGCTCGCCGTGGACCACATGATCACCGGCGAGGCGGCCGCCCACGGCCTGGGCGCGGTCTCGCTGCGCTACTTCAACGTGGCGGGCGCCTACGGCCGGCAGGGCGAGCGCCACGACCCCGAGTCGCACCTGATCCCGCTGGTGCTCCAGGTGGCCCAGGGCCGGCGCGACGCGATCTCCGTCTTCGGCGACGACTACCCGACGCCGGACGGCACCTGCGTGCGCGACTACATCCACGTCGCGGACCTCGCCGAGGCCCATCTGCTCGCGCTGAAGGCCGCCGCCCCGGGCGAGCACCTCATCTGCAACCTGGGCAACGGCAACGGCTTCTCGGTCCGCGAAGTCGTCGAGACCGTCCGCCGGGTCACCGGCCACCCGATCCCGGAGGTCGTGGCCCCGCGCCGGGGCGGCGACCCGGCGGTCCTGGTGGCGTCGGCCGCCACCGCCCGCGAGAGGCTGGGCTGGAACCCCTCCCGTGCGGATCTCGCCGAAATCGTCGCGGACGCGTGGGAGTTCGCGCAGAGCATCGCAAGGGAGCACTAGTGGGGGCACAGCAGGTGCGGGACGGTTTCGAGGAGCTGTACGGGACCGCCCCCGAGGGCGTCTGGTCGGCACCGGGCCGGGTCAACCTCATCGGTGAGCACACCGACTACAACGACGGCTTCGTGATGCCCTTCGCGCTGCCGCACACGGCGGTCGCGGCCGTCTCGCGGCGCGAGGACGGCGTCCTGCGCCTGCACTCGGCGGACGTCGAGGGCGGGGTCGTTCAGCTGCGCCTGGACGACCTGGCGCCGCAGAGCGACCGGAACTGGACGGCGTACCCGGCGGGTGTCGTCTGGGCCCTGCGCGAGGCCGGCCACCCGGTGACCGGCGCCGACGTCCACCTCGCCTCGACGGTCCCGTCCGGTGCGGGCCTGTCGTCCTCGGCGGCCCTGGAGGTCGTGATCGCGCTGGCGCTCAACGACCTGTTCGGCCTGGAGCTGCCGCGCTGGCGGCTGGCCCGCCTGTGCCAGCGCGCCGAGAACGTCTACGTCGGCGCGCCCACCGGGATCATGGACCAGACGGCCTCGGCCTGCTGCGAGGAGGGCCACGCCCTCTTCCTCGACACCCGGGACCTCTCGCAGCGGCAGATCCCGTTCGACCTGGCCGCCGAGGGCCTGCGGCTGCTGGTGGTGGACACCCGCGTCAAGCACGCCCACAGCGACGGCGAGTACGGCAAGCGCCGGGCGGGCTGCGAGCGGGGCGCGGCACTGCTGGGCGTCGACGCGCTGCGGGACGTCCCCTACGACGGCCTCGACGCGGCGCTCGCGCGCCTCGGCGACGACGAGGAGGCGGTCCGCCTGGTCCGGCACATCGTCACCGAGGACCAGCGGGTGGAGAAGACCGTCGCCCTGCTCCAGGCGGGCGAGACCCGGGCGATCGGACCGGTCCTGGTGGCCGGCCACGCCTCCCTGCGCGACGACTTCCGCATCTCCTGCCCGGAGCTGGACCTGGTCGTCGACACCGCCCTGGCCTCCGGCGCCCTCGGCGCCCGGATGACCGGCGGCGGCTTCGGCGGCTCGGCCATCGTGCTGGCGGAGGTGCCCGACGTGGACACGATCACCAAGGCCGTCGAAGAGGCCTTCGCCGCGGCCGGGTTCAAGGCCCCGCGGGTCTTCGAGGCGGTGCCGTCGGCGGGCGCGCGCAGGCTCAGCTGAGCCGCTTGGTCAGGGTGTACTCGGTGATCCCCGGCGGATAGTCGGGGATCACGCACACCACCTCGTAGCCCTGCTTCTTGTAGAAGCCCGGCGCCTGGAAGTCCCAGGTCTCCAGCCGGGACGAGGTGCAGCCCCGCTCCTTCACGGCTCGCTGCTCCGCCTCCGCGAGCAGCCGTGCGCCGAGCCCCGCGCCGCGGTGGCGCTCGTCCACCCACAGATAGGCCACGTGCAGCCACGTCGTCCAGGTGTGACCGACCAGCCCGGCCGCGAGGGCGTCGTGCTCGTCCAACACCCAGAGATGGAGCGGAACTTCGCGTTCACCTGGGGTTCCGCGCAGGGCGCGCAGGACGGGCGAGGCCGCCGTGTTCGTGTCCCGCAGCCGCCTCCGGAGAAGATCGCACCGGCTCTTGTCGACTTCTGTCTCCAGACGAAACATGTGGCTCACGATAAACGCGGCGGTCAGCCAGTTCTGCAAATTACCTTCCGCTCCTGGCCCCCGGCCGTACCCTGATGAACAGCACCGGTGGGGGCCGGTGCCGATCAGGGGGCGAGACAGTCGGGTACGACGCCCGAAGTGGGGGTAGCAGATTCCGCACGGCGGTGGCCGTGCGGTGTGCCGATCCGGTCCCAGGTGGTCGCTGACGGCCTGGGATCACTTCGGGCGCCGTACCTGCGCCCGCGTGGTCTCCCGCAGATGGGGTATCCCCTGCTCTTCGAGAGCTTGGGGAAGGGGGTTTCGTGGTTCGCATCCGAGTCCTGGTCGTGGACGACCATCGCATCTTCGCCGAGTCGCTCGCCGCAGCCCTGGCGGCCGAACCCGACGTCGACGTGTCCGCGGCCGGAAGTGGTCCCGCCGCCCTGCGCAGCCTGGAGCGCGCGGCGGCCGAGGGACGCCGGTTCGACGTCCTGCTCGTCGACTCCGACCTGGGCGGCAACGTGCCGGGCATACGTCCGGCCGTCCCCGTGCAGGAGAACAACGAGGACGGACTCGTCGACGGGATCTCGCTGGTGGCCGGTGTGCGCACCGCGCAGCAGGGTGTCCGCATCGTCGTGCTGGCCGAGAAGGACGATCCGCGCCGCGCCGCCCTGGCCCTGCAGGCCGGGGCCTCCGGCTGGGTGGCCAAGGACTGCTCGCTGTCCCGGCTGCTCAACGTCATCCGGGGGGTGCTGCGCGACGAGACGCATCTGCCGCCCGCCCTGCTCACCGGTGTCCTGCGGGAGCTGACCGCCGCCCGCAAGCACCGCACCGAGAGCGAGCGGCTGGTGGAGTCGCTCACCCCGAGAGAGCGCGAGGTGCTGCGCTGCATGGTCGCGGGACTCGGCAGGAAGGCCGTCGCCGAGCGGCTGTTCCTCTCGCCCCACACCGTGCGCACGCACATGCAGAACGTCCTCGGGAAGCTGGGGGTCCACTCGACCCTGGCGGCCGTCGCGCTGGCCCGCCGGGCCGGGGTCGGCCCCGTCGACCTGGGGCCCGCCGGCCGGATCATGCCGGAGGAGAGCAGCAGCGCCTGACCGGCGCCGCCGATGGTACGGACCCGGACCGGCGCTCAGCCGGGGATGTTGTCGAACGGGGCGGTCAGCTGGCGCAGCAGACCGGCCAGTTCGCCGCGCTGCGCCCGTGAGAGCTCGGCGAGGATCGCCCGCTCCTGGTCGAGCAGGCCGGCCAGGGCCTGATCCGCCCTGTCCTGGCCCTCGTCCGTCAGCCGCACCAGCACCCCGCGCCGGTCGCTGGGGTCGGGCAGCCGCTCGACCAGGCCCTTCTTCGCCAGGCGGTCGATGCGGTTGGTCATCGTGCCCGAGGTGACCAGGGTCTGCGTCAGCAACTGCCCCGGTGAGAGCTGGTAGGGCGTGCCCGCGCGTCTGAGCGCCGTCAGCACGTCGAACTCCCAGGGCTCCAGGCTGTGCTCGGCGAAGGCCAGCCGGCGTGCCCGGTCCAGATGCCGGGCCAGTCTGCTCACCCGGCTGAGGACCTCGAGCGGTTCCACATCGAGGTCAGGGCGCTCCCGGCGCCACGCTGCGACCAGCCGATCGACCTCGTCCTCCATGGCGATCAGTGTAGTGGTTGTGTCGACATGAAGTCTCTTGATATCAAGTCTCTTGACATCGAGGTAAGTGCGGGACCAGGCTGGGTGTCAGTCCAGAACGCCGAGGAGGCCGCCCATGCCCGCCGCTCCCACCTGGGACCCCGCCCAGTACCTGCGTCACGCCGGCCACCGCGCCCGCCCCTTCGCCGACCTCCTCGCCCGCGTCCCTGACCTGCCCGGCGGCCCACCCCGCATCGCCGACCTGGGCTGCGGCCCCGGCAACGTCACCGCGCTGCTCGCCGAGCGCTGGCCCACCGCGCACATCACCGGGTACGACAACTCGCCCGAGATGCTGGACGAGGCCGACGCCGAGCACGCCGGGCCGACCCCCGGCGGCGGCCGCCTCGACTTCGCCCGCGCCGACGTACGCACCTGGACGCCCGCCCGGCCGTACGACCTCATCGTCAGCAACGCCACCCTGCAGTGGGTCCCCGGGCACGCCGAGCGGTTCGGGGAGTGGGTCGCGGGCCTGGCGCCGGGCGGCGTCTTCGCCTTCCAGGTGCCCGGCAACTTCGACGCCCCCAGCCACCGGCTGATGCGCGAACTCGCCGGGTCCGCCCGCTGGAAGGAACGCCTCGGCGGCCTGCTGCGCCACGGTGACGCCGTCCTCGCGCCCGAGGACTACCTGCGGCGCCTGACCGCGCTCGGCTGCACGGCGGACGTGTGGGAGACGACGTACGTGCATCTGCTGACCGGCGAGGACCCGGTGCTGGACTGGGTGAAGGGGACCGGGCTGCGGCCCGTGCTCACCGCCCTCGCCGACGACCCGGCGGCCCGGGAGGAGTTCCTCGGCGCGTACCGGGAGGCGCTGCGGGAGGCCTATCCGGCCTACGAGCACGGCACACCCTTCCCCTTCCGCCGTATCTTCGCCGTCGCCCGCAAGGAGGCGTAGCCGAGTGATCACCGCCGTCGACCACGTCCAGCTGGCCGCTCCGCCCGGTTCCGAGGACAGGCTGCGGGCGTACTACGTCGCCGTGCTCGGCATGACCGAGATCCCCAAGCCGCATGTGCTCGCGGCGCGGGGAGGGTGCTGGTTCCAGACGGGGACCGTCCAGCTGCACCTCGGGATCGAGGAGGACTTCCGGCCCGCGAGGAAGGCCCACCCGGGGCTGCGCGTCACCGGCATCGAACGCTACGGCGCCCGGCTGACGGCGCACGGGGCGCAGGTGGAGTGGGACGAGAACCTGCCCGGGTACCGGCGGTTCTACTCCAGCGACCCCGTGGGCAACCGGCTGGAGTTCCTGGAGCCGCTGACCGCCGTTTGAGCGGCAGTTGGCGGGCTACCCGGTGAGACGACCGACCGACGCCGAACCCGGGGAGTGAGTGACATGGCGAAGGAAGAAAAGGCCAGGGCCAAGAAGGAACAGATGAAGGGCAAGGCCAAGGAAGCGATGGGCCGGATGACCGGCAACGAGCGGATGACCGCCAAGGGCAAGGCGGATCAGGTGAAGGGCGACGCACGCCAGGCCAAGGAGAAGGGCAAGGACACCTTCAAACACTGAGCGTGGCATCGCCCGGGGCGTCGGAGTCAGTGCTTCCGGCGCCCTATCAGATGCGGTTTCGCCTCCAGCCCGTCCAGGCCGTGCCACGCCAGGTTCACCAGATGCGCGGCGACCTCCGCCTTCTTCGGACGGCGCACGTCCAGCCACCACTGGCCGGTCAGCGCGACCATGCCGACCAGCGCCTGCGCGTACAGCGGGGCGAGCTTGGGGTCGAAGCCGCGGCTCTTGAACTCCCGGCCCAGGATGTCCTCCACCTGGGTCGCGATGTCCGAGATCAGCGAGGCGAAGGAACCGGTCGACTGCGGGATGGGCGAGTCACGGACCAGGATGCGGAAGCCGTCCGTGTACTCCTCGATGTAGTCCAGGAGCGCGAAGGCCGCCTGCTCGCACAGCTCACGGGGATGGCCGGCCGTCAGCGAGCCGGTCACCATGTCCAGCAGCCGCCGCATCTCGCGGTCCACCACCACCGCGTACAGCCCTTCCTTGCCGCCGAAGTGCTCGTAGACCACCGGCTTGGAGACCCCGGCCTTCGCGGCGATCTCCTCCACCGACGTGCCCTCGAAGCCCTTGGCGGCGAACAGGGTGCGGCCGATCTCCAGAAGCTGCTGGCGGCGCTCGGCCCCCGTCATCCGGGTGCGGCGCGCCCGCCGCGGCTTCTCATTGCTCGGGGTGCTGCTCGGATCGGTCGCCACGGCGTCAATCATGCCGCCTCGGCCGTCTCCTTCCGGCGCCCGGAGTCGTCTTCGCCGGTGTTACGGCGTGAATCGATACGTGAGCGTGACGGCCAGCGAACGTCGTACGCCCAGCCGAGCTGCTCGCACCAGCGGATGATGCGCGCCGAGGAGTCCAGCTGCCCGCGCTCCACGCCGTGCCGCGCCGAGGTCGGGTCGGCGTGGTGCAGGTTGTGCCAGGACTCGCCGCAGGAGAGCACGGCCAGCCACCACACGTTGCCCGAGCGGTCCCGCGACTTGAAGGGGCGCTTGCCGACCGCGTGGCAGATCGAGTTGATCGACCAGGTCACATGGTGCAGCAGAGCCACCCGGACGAGCGAACCCCAGAAGAACCCCGTGAACGCGCCCCACCAGGACCAGGTCGCCAGACCGCCGATCACGGCGGGCAGGGCGAGCGACAGGATCGTCCAGTAGACGAACTGGCGGGAGATCGCACGGATCGCCGGGTCCTTGATCAGGTCCGGGGCGTACTTCTCCTGCGGCGTCTGCTCCTCGTCGAACATCCAGCCGATGTGCGCCCACCACAGGCCCTTCATCAGGGCCGGGAGCGTCTCGCCGAAACGCCACGGGGAGTGCGGGTCGCCCTCGGCGTCGGAGAACTTGTGGTGCTTGCGGTGGTCGGCCACCCACCGCACGATCGGGCCCTCCACGGCCAGCGAGCCCGCGATGGCCAGCGCGATGCGCAGCGGCCGCCTCGCCTTGAACGAGCCGTGGGTGAAGTAGCGGTGGAAGCCGATCGTGATGCCGTGGCAGCCGATGTAATAGAAGAGGACCAGCAGGCCCAGATCCAGCCAGCTCACACCCCAGCCCCAGGCCAGCGGTACCGCGGCGACGAGTGCCAGGAACGGGACGACGATGAACAGCAGCAGCGCGATCTGCTCGATCGACCGCTTCTTCTCGCCGCCGAGCGTGGCGGATGATGGCGGGGTGTCGGTCGCCTTCGGGGCGTCGTCGATCACATCGGAGCTCGTGGTCATGGGCGTCCCCTGTGGGGTCGAGGGTTGAGGCAGGTGCCGGGTCGGCTGTGGGAACCGTGCCCAGGTTCCGTTACATCGGTTCCTACGGTTCCGTAACCTACGGCGTCGTAAGTATGGCAGCGAGTCGCCGGGCGGCAAGAGCCCGCAATACTGCGCGTCCGCATGGACACCTATCCTTGGAGTCGGTCGGACAGCGCGGTCCGCTCTGATTCCTTCCCGGATGTCAGGGCCGTATGCGGCGATGGCCGCGCGGCCCCCCGGCGCCGGGTTCCCCCCTGGACGAGCTTCAACACTGCAAGGAGCCGCACCTGTGAGCAGTGCCGACGACCAGACCACGACGACCAGCGAGCTGCGCGCCGACATCCGCCGGCTCGGAGATCTCCTCGGCGAGACCCTCGTACGCCAGGAGGGTCCCGAGCTCCTCGACCTGGTCGAGAAGGTCCGCCGCCTCACCCGCGAGGACGGAGAGGCCGCCGCCGAGCTGCTGCGCGGCACCGAACTGCAGACCGCGGCCAAGCTGGTCCGCGCCTTCTCCACCTACTTCCACCTGGCCAACGTCACCGAGCAGGTGCACCGCGGCCGCGAGCTGCGCGAGCGCCGCGCCGCCGAGGGCGGGCTGCTGGCCCGCACCGCCGACCGGCTCAAGGACGCCGACCCGGAGCACCTGCGCCAGACCGTCCGGCACCTCAACGTCCGGCCCGTCTTCACGGCGCACCCCACCGAGGCCGCGCGCCGCTCGGTCCTCAACAAGCTCCGGCGCATCGCCGCGCTCCTGGAGACGCCGGTCATCGAGGCCGACCGCCGCCGCCACGACACCCGGCTGGCCGAGAACATCGACCTCGTCTGGCAGACCGACGAGCTGCGCGTCGTGCGCCCCGAGCCCGCCGACGAGGCCCGCAACGCCATCTACTACCTCGACGAGCTGCACGCCGGCGCCGTCGGCGACGTCCTGGAGGACCTCACCGCCGAGCTGGAGCGCGTCGGCGTCCAGCTCCCCGACGACACCCGCCCGCTGACCTTCGGCACCTGGATCGGCGGCGACCGCGACGGCAACCCGAACGTCACCCCCCAGGTCACCTGGGACGTGCTGATCCTCCAGCACGAGCACGGCATCAACGACGCCCTGGACCTGATCGACGAGCTCCGGCACTTCCTGTCGAACTCCATCCGCTACACGGGCGCCACCCAGGAACTCCTGGACTCCCTCACGGCCGACCTCGACCGGCTGCCCGAGATCAGCCCCCGCTACAAGCGCCTGAACGCCGAGGAGCCCTACCGGCTCAAGGCCACCTGCATCCGGCAGAAGCTGGAGAACACCAAGCAGCGCCTGGCCAAGGGCACCCCGCACCAGGCCGGCCGCGACTACCTCGGCACCGGCGAGCTGCTGCAGGACCTCACCCTGATCCAGAGCTCCCTGCGCGAGCACCGGGGCGGGCTCTTCGCCGACGGCCGCATGAACCGCACCATCCGCACCCTGGCCGCCTTCGGCCTCCAGCTCGCCACCATGGACGTACGCGAGCACGCGGACGCCCACCACCACGCCCTCGGCCAGCTCTTCGACCGGCTCGGCGAGGAGTCCTGGCGCTACGCCGACATGCCCCGCGAGTACCGGGCCAAGCTCCTCGCCAAGGAGCTGCGCTCCCGCCGGCCGCTCGCGCCCACCCCGGCGCCCGTGGACGCGGCCGGCGAGAAGACCCTCGGCGTCTTCCAGACCGTGAAGCGGGCCCTGGAGGTCTTCGGGCCCGAGGTCGTGGAGTCGTACATCATCTCCATGTGCCAGGGCGCCGACGACGTGTTCGCCGCCGCCGTCCTCGCCCGCGAGGCGGGCCTGCTGGACCTGCACGCCGGCTGGGCCAAGATCGGCATCGTGCCGCTGCTGGAGACCACCGACGAGCTCAAGGCCGCCGACACGATCCTGGAGGACATGCTCTCCGACCCGTCCTACCGGCGCCTCGTCGCGCTCCGGGGCGACGTCCAGGAGGTCATGCTCGGCTACTCCGACTCCTCCAAGTTCGGCGGCATCACCACCAGCCAGTGGGAGATCCACCGCGCCCAGCGCCGGCTGCGTGACGTCGCGCACCGCTACGGCGTCCGGCTGCGCCTCTTCCACGGCCGCGGCGGCACCGTCGGCCGCGGCGGCGGCCCCTCCCACGACGCGATCCTCGCCCAGCCCTGGGGCACCCTGGAGGGCGAGATCAAGGTCACCGAGCAGGGCGAGGTCATCTCCGACAAGTACCTCGTGCCGTCCCTGGCCCGCGAGAACCTGGAGCTGACCGTCGCGGCGACCCTGCAGGCCTCCGCGCTGCACACCGCCCCGCGCCAGTCCGTCGAGGCCCTCGCCCGCTGGGACGCCGCCATGGACGTCGTCTCCGACGCCGCCCACTCCGCCTACCGCAGGCTCGTCGAGGACCCCGACCTGCCGAACTACTTCCTCGCCTCCACGCCGGTCGACCAGCTCGCCGACCTGCACCTGGGCTCGCGGCCCTCCCGCCGCCCCGGCTCGGGCGTCTCGCTCGACGGACTGCGCGCCATCCCGTGGGTGTTCGGCTGGACCCAGTCCCGGCAGATCGTGCCCGGCTGGTTCGGCGTCGGCTCCGGCCTGAAGGCGCTGCGCGAGGCGGGCCTGGACACCGTGCTCGACGAGATGCACGAGCAGTGGCACTTCTTCCGCAACTTCATCTCCAACGTCGAGATGACGCTCGCCAAGACCGACCTGCGGATCGCCGCCCACTACGTCGACACCCTCGTGCCGGACGAGCTCAAGCACGTCTTCGACACCATCAAGGCCGAGCACGAGCTGACCGTGCGCGAGGTGCTGCGGGTGACCGGGGAGGACGAGCTGCTCGACGCCCAGCCGGTGCTGAAGCAGACCTTCGGCATCCGCGACGCCTACCTGGACCCGATCTCCTACCTCCAGGTGACGCTGCTCAGGCGCCAGCGCGACGCCGCGGCCGCGGGCGAGGAGCCCGACCCGCTGCTCTCCCGCGCCCTGCTCCTGACGGTCAACGGCGTGGCGGCGGGCCTGCGCAACACCGGCTGACGCCTCCCGGCACGAAGGGGTGCCCCCGAGCTCCGTTCGAGCTCGGGGGCACCCCTTTTCCGTGTGTACGGCCTGCCGGCGTCAGGCCCGGCGCCGGCGCGCCACCAGGTAGCCGCCGCCCGCCACCAGCGTGGCCGCCAGACCGGAGAGCAGGGCCACCGGCACGCCGTTGCCCGTCTCGGCGAGATCGCCCGAACCGCTGCCGCCCTGGGCGGACGGGGACGAGGACGCGGCGGGCGCCGCACCGGACGACTCGCTCGGGGAGGCGGCGGCGGAGGAGGTGTCCGCGGCCGGCGAGGACGACTCGGAGCCCGGCGCCGACGACCCGGACGCCGACGGTGTGGCCGTCGTGCCGCCGCCGCCCTGCGTGTCACCGCAGTCCGTCCAGAACACCTTGTGCTTGGCGGCGCCCTTCTCGCCGTCGAAGTTCCAGAACAGCTTGTAGTGACCGTCGGGCAGCGACATGTCCTCAGTGCGGCCGTTGCCCTCGGTGCCGAGGTTGATGGCGCCGGTCTTCACCGTCTCGCCCTTGGTGTGGGCGGTCGGGGCCCAGGCCTCGATGTGCCAGTCGACCTGCTGGACACCGTCGAAGCCGAAGGCGTCCAGATAGAACGTGCAGACGTGCGGCTCGTTGCGCCGCAGCTCGTCGCCGGTCTTCGCGTCGTGGATCTTCACCGTCCCGTTGTCACCGGGGGCGGTGGCGTGAGCGGCGACCGGGGCGCAGAGCAGCGCGGCCGCGGCGACGGCGGACAGTGCGCCGGCGCGGATGAGGGTACGCATGGGGCAGTTCCATCTTCGAGTTGCGGACGGGAAGATGTGGAGGGGGCGGCTCAGCATCCAGCCACCACTGACCCAGGGTCAATCACGAACAGACAACGCTCTGTTCACGCACAGGAGACCGGTCGGACGAATGCCGTCACAGGGCCGCAAAAGCCGCCGTCAGCAGCGCCGCGCCCGCGAGCGCCAGCACCCACGCCGGCCGCGTCCGGCGCAGCCCGCCCGCCACGACCACCGACGCGAGCAGCAGCGCCCCGCCCATCGGCACCCACGCGTACAGCACTCCGGCCGGGCCCGAGCGCAGCACCTCGTCGCCGCCCGGCTTCACCACCACCGCGTACGTCTGCCCCTTGCGCACCGCGACGGACTTCTCGATCACGACCCGGTCCGGTCCGGGCGAGCCCGCCGAGGCGGGTGTGAAGGGGCCGGTGCAGGTGTCGTCCCCGCACCGCGTCACCTCGATCGTGCCGTGCTCCCGGCCCTTGGTGAGCATCACGTACGGAGCGGTCCGCCACGACGCCCACACGCCCGCGATCAGGATCAGCACCGCGACCGTCCCCATCGCCGCGATCCGCCCGAACCGCAGGGCGGCGACCGAGGCCTGACGGGAGGAGCTGGCGGTGGCGGGCATGGCCGGGATCATTGGCCATACCCCTGCGAACGGTCAACTCAGGTGGGTGACAAGTCAGGAGTTGTACGTGCTTTGCGCCCGCTCCAGGCCCTCGATGACCAGACACTCCACGGCGTCCGCCGCCCGGTCCACGAAGTAGTCCAGCTCCTTGCGCTCGGCGGAGGAGAAGTCCTTCAGCACGAAGTCCGCCACCTGCATCCGCCCCGGCGGACGCCCGATCCCGAACCGCACCCGGTGGTAGTCGGCGCCCATCGCCTTCGTCATCGACTTCAGGCCGTTGTGCCCGTTGTCCCCGCCGCCCAGCTTCAGCCGCAGCGTGCCGTAGTCGATGTCCAGCTCGTCGTGGACCGCCACGATGTTCGCCACCGGGACCTTGTAGAACTCCCGCAGCGCGTTCACCGGCCCGCCCGACAGGTTCATGTACGACATCGGCTTGGCGAGGATCACCCGCCGGTTCGCCGGCCCGGGCGGCCCGATCCGGCCCTCGACGACCTGCGCCTGCGCCTTGCCCGCCCGCTTGAACCTCCCCCCGATCCGCTCGGCCAGCAGATCGGCCACCATGAACCCGACGTTGTGCCGGTTCGCGGCGTACTCGGGCCCGGGATTGCCCAGACCGACGACCAGCCAGGGGCCGCCCACGGGGGTGCTCACGTCCATGTCTCCTTGCTGTGCCTTTCCGGGGGCGGACCCCCGGACCCCCAAGCAGCCAGCCGCTGTTCCCGGCCGTGAACGACCGGGAACAGCGGCTGACCGACGATGAAACGGTGAGGATCAGGCCTCGGCGACGGCCTCGTCGGCCTCTTCGCCTTCCTCGCCCTCCGCGGCCTCCTCGGCCTGCGCGGCCAGGACCTGCAGGACGACGGCGTCCTCGTCGACGGCCAGGGTCGCGCCGGAGGGCAGGGTGATGTCCTTGGCGTGGATGGAGGCACCGGCCTCCAGGCCCTCGACGGAGACCGTGACGGACTCGGGGATGTGGGTGGCCTCGGCCTCGACCGGCAGCGCGTTCAGGACGTGCTCGAGCAGGTAGCCGCCGGGGGCCAGCTCGCCCTCGGTGTGGACCGGGATCTCCACCGTGACCTTCTCGCCGCGCTTGACCAGCAGCAGGTCGACGTGCTCCAGGAAGCCCTTGATCGGGTCACGCTGCACGGACTTCGGGATCGCCAGCTCGTTGGCCTTGCCGTCGATGTCCAGGGAGATCAGGACGTTCGGCGTACGCAGCGCCAGCAGCAGGTCGTGGCCCGGAAGGGTCAGGTGCAGCGGGTCGGAACCGTGGCCGTACAGGACACCGGGGACCTTGTTGTCACGGCGGATACGACGGGCGGCACCCTTGCCGAACTCGGTGCGCGTCTCGGCGGTGAGCTTCACCTCGGACATGATCACTCCTCGTAGAAAATCAGGAACGGACGTGGTCACCCGGCCACGAACGGCCTGCTACGAAGAGCGCGTCGATAACGGACCGCCGTACCTCGCGGAAACGAGTACGGCCTCCCTCGCCGAGCAACTGGAGCAGTCTACTCGGCGCGGGAGGCCGCAGAAAAATCGATCATGCAGAAGCGTTCAACCGCGGGAACGGCTCACTGCTCGTCGAACAGGCTCGTCACCGAACCGTCCTCGAACACCTCGCGCACCGCGCTCGCGATCGTCGGCGCGATCGACAGCACCGTGATCTTGTCCAGCTCCAGCTCGCTCGGCGTCGGCAGCGTGTTCGTGAACACGAACTCGCTCACCTTCGAGTTCTTCAGCCGGTCCGCCGCCGGACCCGACAGCACACCGTGCGTCGCCGTCACGATGACGTCCTCCGCGCCGTGCGCGAACAGGGCGTCGGCCGCCGCGCAGATCGTGCCGCCCGTGTCGATCATGTCGTCGACCAGGACACACACCCGGCCCTTCACCTCACCGACCACCTCGTGCACGGTGACCTGGTTGGCGACGTCCTTGTCCCGGCGCTTGTGCACGATCGCCAGCGGCGCGCCCAGACGGTCGCACCAGCGGTCCGCGACCCGCACCCGGCCCGCGTCCGGCGAGACCACCGTCAGCTTGTTCCGGTCGACCTTCGCCCCCACGTAGTCCGCCAGCAGCGGCAGCGCGAAGAGGTGGTCCACCGGACCGTCGAAGAAGCCCTGGATCTGGTCCGTGTGCAGATCCACCGTCAGGATCCGGTCCGCGCCCGCGCACTTCATCAGGTCCGCGACCAGACGCGCCGAGATCGGTTCACGGCCGCGGTGCTTCTTGTCCTGCCGCGCGTAACCGTAGAACGGCACGATGACCGTGATGGAGCGGGCCGACGCGCGCTTCAGCGCGTCGATCATGATGAGCTGCTCCATGATCCACTTGTTGATCGGAGCGGTGTGGCTCTGGATCAGGAAGCAGTCCGCACCACGCGCCGACTCCTGATAACGCACATAGATCTCACCGTTGGCGAAGTCGAAGGCCTTCGTCGGGACGACCCCGACACCCAGCTGCTGGGCGACCTCCTCGGCAAGCTCGGGGTGGGCGCGGCCGGAGAAGAACATCATCTTCTTCTCGCCGGTCGTCTTGATCCCGGTCACAGCACTGTCTCCTCAGAGGTTTTCAGCTGGGGGCGGTTCGAGGTGTCTCAGCTGGTGGCGGTACGGGTGTGTGCAGATATCACGGTACGCCGTGTTTGACGCACCCGAATCCGGTCAGTCTTCGCTCTCGTCCTGCCGGGACGCCGCCTCGGCGGCCTTCGCCGCGGCGCTCCCCGGGCGCTTACGAGCCACCCAACCCTCGATATTCCGTTGCTGACCACGGGCCACGGCCAGCGAACCGGGCGGCACGTCCTTCGTGATCACGGACCCGGCGGCGGTGTACGACCCGTCCCCGACCGTGACAGGAGCCACAAACATGTTGTCCGAACCCGTACGGCAATGCGACCCCACCGTGGTGTGGTGCTTCTCCTGGCCGTCGTAGTTCACGAACACGCTGGCGGCACCGATGTTGGTGTACTCGCCGATCGTCGCGTCGCCGACGTAGGACAGGTGCGGGACCTTCGTCCCCTCGCCGATCGCGGCGTTCTTCGTCTCGACGTACGTGCCCACCTTCGACTTCGCGCCGAGCCGCGTACCGGGCCGGAGATAGGCGTACGGACCCACCGTCGCCGCCGGGCCCACATGGGCGCCGTCCGCCACCGTGTTGTCCACCCGGGCACCCGCCTCGACCCGGGTGTCCTTCAGCCGGCTGTTGGGGCCGACCTCCGCGCCCTCGCCCAGGTGCGTCGCGCCCTGCAGCTGGGTGCCGGGGTGGACGACCGCGTCCTGCTCGAACGTCACCGTGACGTCGATCCACGTGGTCGCCGGGTCCACGACCGTGACGCCGTCGAGCATCGCGCGGGTGAGCAGCCGGTCGTTCAGGATCCGCCGCGCCTCGCTCAGCTGCACCCGGTTGTTGATCCCGGCGATCTCACGGTGGTCGCCGGCGACGGACGCGCCGACGCGGTGACCCGCCTCGCGCAGGATGCCGAGCACGTCCGTGAGGTACTCCTCGCCCTGGCTGTTGTCCGTCCGCACCTTCTTGAGGGCGTCGGCGAGCAACTGCCCGTCGAAGGCGAAGACACCGGAGTTGATCTCGCGGATGGCGCGCTGCGTCTCGGTGGCGTCCTTGTGCTCGACGATCTCGGTGACGGCACCGGTGTTCTCGTCGCGCAGGATCCGGCCGTAGCCGGTGGCGTCGGGGACCTCGGCACTCAGCACGGTGACGGCGTTGCCCTCGGCGGAGTGGGTGGCCGCGAGCTGCCGCAGGGTGTCGCCGGTCAGCAGGGGGGTGTCGCCGCACACGACCACGACGGTTCCGTCGACGCCGCCGCCGAGTTCGTCGAGCGCGATCCGTACGGCGTGACCGGTGCCGTTCTGCTCCGCCTGCACGGCGGTGCGCACGGCCGGGTCGATCTCGGCGAGGTGTGCGCCGACCTTCTCGCGCGCGTGCCCGACCACGACGACGAGGTTCTCGGGCTTCAACTCGCGTGCGGCGGCGAGCACATGACCCACCAGGCTGCGTCCGCAGAGCTCGTGGAGGACCTTGGGTGTGGCCGATTTCATACGGGTGCCCTCACCCGCTGCGAGAACGACGACGGCTGCCGGGCGAATGGCGCTCACGGGGTTGCCCTTCGGCTTTGGACGGGTGGGGACATCCGCAGGATACCGGGGCGTTTCGTGGGGGACATGAGAGTGGGCCCTGACAGTGCTGGCACCGGTCAGGACCCGAAACCTAGGTGAGCTCCCCCGCCAGGACTCGAACCCGGACAGATGGCACCAAAAGCCACAGTGCTGCCAATTACACCACGGGGGAACATTCTCGACTTAATCGGACATTTAGCCCGTCCGTCGAGCGGCGCCTCCTACTATGCCGTACCAGGCGCCTTCCACGCGACGATACAAGTCGGCACTGCCGAGGACGTAGACGACCAGGCAACCGCGGTAATCCGCAGAGGTGTTCTTACGGCTCGTCCGCGGATTGTGCTTCTTGAGCCCGGCCTTCTGGAATGCGCACCGCTCCACGCCCACCAGGCGAGCCCAGAACTCCTCGGCCCCCTTCGCGTCGGCCGACTCGTGGATGCTGACGCGGAAGCGCCGCCGCTCGCGCTCGACGCCGAGTACCTCGAGCCGGCGCAGGAAGAGGCTGATGACGTCGGGGTCGCTGTTGATGAACTGCAGCCTCTCGCGGCGGCTGTAAGACTTGTCCTTCGCGCCTTCCGCCCAGTGGAGGGCGACGCCCGCGAGGAAGACCTCCCGATCGGGCAGGTCGCCCACCGTGCGCCTGGCCTCTTCCTTCGTCCGGCGGCGTTGGTCCTCGCGGATTTGCAGCGTCGCCTCCCACCCCCGCCTGGAGATCGCCGCCGCCTCGTCCGGGGTGCGCTTGTGTTCCGGCTTCGGCAGGTCCCGTACCCATGGTGAGATCGAGCTCTTCGAGCAGCCCAGTTCGAGTTGGATGCGGTCGTACGTCCAGCCCTGCAGGCGTAGCTCCCGGGCCCGGTCCCGCAGGTCGTCCTTGGCGTTGGGGCGCCTGGTCCATTCCGGAGGGGGCTCGCCCTCCAGGAGGCGGTTGAGGATGTCGTTGTTGTCGATGTGGAGGCGGTCGCGGATCCGGCGGCGGCTGAGGCCTGACCGGCGGAGGGTGACCGCTTGCTCCCGTAGTGCCGCGAAGTCGGCGTACTTGCTCGGTGAATGTGCCATGGGCATACCGCCCGGGCGGAATGTGATCTTCCGGGGGTGGACGGTGTGCGAATCAGCAGTTCGAGGGAAAGGGGGGCTTTTCGTGCACGGTTCGTTACGCAGTGTGGTGTAGGCCAGTCGCGAAAACTCGCCGGAAAACCGGGCGCCGGCGCCCGTAGGCTGGAGGCATGACCACGACGGGGGAAGAGCACGCCGCGGGCCGGAAGGGGCCGTGGTGGTGGGCCAGGTGGCGTAGCGCGGCACTGGACGTCGGTCTTGCGGTGGCGTCCGCGGTGGAGTGCGCCTTCGAAGGGGTCCGGTTCGCGCGGGACGCGGGCGTCCCCGTGGCCGCGGGCATCGTCTTCGGGGTGCTCGCCGGCTCGGCGCTGGTCGTCCGGCGGCAGTGGCCGATCGCCGTCGTGCTCGTCTCGATCGCCATCACCCCGGCCCAGATGGGCTATCTGATGGGCATCGTCGGCCTGTACACGCTCGCCGCCTCCGAGATGCCGCGCCGGATCATCGCCTCGCTGGCGGGGATGTCGCTCGTCGGCATGCTGATCGTGATGTTCGTGCGGGTGCGGCAGGACATGGCGCGGGGGACCTGGGACCTCGGTGACTGGTTCGTGCCGTTCGCGGCCATCACCACCGCCATCGGCATGACCGCGCCGCCCCTGCTGCTCGGCCTGTACGTGGGTGCGCGGCGCCGGCTGATGGAGAGCCTGCGGGAGCGGGCGGACAGCCTGGAGCGGGAGTTGCAGCTGCTGGCCGAGCGCGCGGAGGAGCGGGCCGAGTGGGCGCGGGGCGAGGAGCGGACACGGATCGCGCGCGAGATGCACGACGTGGTGGCGCACCGGGTGAGTCTGATGGTGGTGCACGCGGCCGCGCTGCAGGCCGTCGCCCGCAAGGATCCGGAGAAGGCCGTGAAGAACGCCGCTCTGGTCGGGGACATGGGGCGGCAGGCGCTGACCGAGCTGCGGGAGATGCTGGGGGTGCTGCGCAGCGGTGACCAGGCGCGCCGGGCCGAGCAGGCGGTGCCGCTGGTGGCGGTGGGGGTCGCGGCGGCGGTGGCGGCGGAGCGGGCCGCCGACGAGGGGGACGGGCCGTGCCTGTCCGAACTGGAGGAGCTGATCGGGCAGTCGGCGGCCGCGGGGATGGTCGTGGACCTGTCGGTCGAGGGAGACACCCGGCTGTATGCGGCGGAGATCGAGCAGACGGCGTACCGGGTGGTGCAGGAGGCGCTGACCAACGTCCACAAGCATGCGGCGGGGGCGAAGACGTACGTGCGGCTGGCGCACCGGGTGTCGGAGATCGCGATGCAGGTGGAGAACGAGCCGCCGCCCGAGGTGTCGTCGGCGTCCTCGGCGCGGCTGCCGTCGGGGGGCAACGGCCTGGTGGGGATGAGGGAGCGGGTCACCGCGCTGGGCGGGGTGTTCGTGTCGGGGCCGACGGACGCGGGGGGTTTTCGGGTGTCGGCGGTGATTCCCGCCACGGCGTGAGGCTCCGCCGGTTCAGCGGGGTGCCGTGCGCTGTGTTGGCGGCTTGTTCGTCGGGTGCTGCTGCGTCGTGGCTTGTCGCGCAGTTCCTTGCGCCCCTTTGGGGCGTCGGTGGTTCAGCCTGCGGTGAGGCGGACCGGTTCTACGCCGGAGACGAGGGCCGCGAGGGCCTGGTCGATGTCGGGGCCCAGGTACCAGTCGCCCGTGTGATCGAGGGCGTAGACGCGGCCTTCGGCGTCGACGGCGACGAGGGACTGGTGGTCGGTCTCGGTGCCGAGGGGGCTGACCTCGGTGTCGAGGGCGCGGCCGAGGTCGGCGAGGGTGCGGGCCATGTGGAGCCCGTGCAGGGGGTCGACGTGCAGGGCGGTGGGGGCGACCTGGCGGCCGGGCCCGGTGGGTGCGATGTGCAGGCCGCCGAACTCGGCCCAGGCCTCGACGGCGGCGGGGAAGACGGCGTGCCGGTGGCCCCCGGGTGAGGCGTGCTCGCGCAGGGTGTCCGCCCAGATCTCGGCCTGCTTTATGTCCCAGCGCCCGGGCTGCCAGCCGGCGGCGCGCAGGGCGGCGTCGACGGGTACGGGAAAGCGCGTGGTGGAGGTGCGGTCGGGGTGCATCTGCCCTTCGATCGTCGAGGTGCTGAGGTCGTGCCCGGCCCGGGGGCCGTCCTGATGGCTCGTGTCAGGGGGGATCAGTCCTCCGGCGCCGTCGGATCGACGACGCGGACGCCGAAGTGGGCGCTGAGCGCGGTGCAGGCGCGGCAGGGGGCGGCGAAGCCGCCGTGCAGGGGGTCGCCGTCCTCGCGGATCCGGCGGGTGGTGAGTTTGGCCTGCTTGAGCGCCTTGCGGGCCTCGCCGTTGGTCATGGGCTTGCGGGCGGCGCGCTTGCTGCGGGCGGCGTCGGCGGAGGCTATGTGGCGGGAGATGAGGATCGTCTCGGCGCAGCGGCCGGTGAAGCGGTCGCGCTGGGCGCTGGTGAGGGTGTCCAGGAAGTCCTGGACGAGGGGGTGCAGGGGCGGTGGCTGGTCGCCGCGGGCGGCGGTGCCGGTGAGGGTGGCGCCGCGCACGGAGAGGGCGGCGGCGACGGTGGGGAGTATGCCGTCGCGTCTGTGGCGCAGGGCCGGGGCGTGCGGGGTCTCGGTGGCGCTCCAGCCGATGCGGGGGTCGCCGGAGGTACCGCGGGGGTCGCCGGAGGTACCGGTGTGCGGTGCGGTGTCCGGTCCCGTCTGCGTCACGTTCATGATCGTCATCCCCTCCCGAGCTTCCCCCGGACGTCACAGAGTGCCAAATCCCGTGGCTGGTGCGGAAGCTGGGGCGGCGCGACACGCCAGGGTTTGGGCAGGCTGTCACGGTGGGGTGACGGCAGGTCACGGAAGCGGAAGGCGGCTGACCGGTGCCCGGTGACCGGTGCGGTCGTACCGCATAGGCTGTCGGCACCGCGGTCCATGCGGTCGGTGCGTGGTGATCCACGCGGTGGCGCGTGGTGACAGGCGCGGTGACGGTCGAGACGCCAAGTCGAGACGGACGAGACAGTCGATACGGGCGCGGTGGACGGCGTGGAGCCGGCCGCTGGGCGCCGTACCAGAGTGCCGCAGGGGGCAACCGCCATGACGACAGGTCGGCTCGGGCAGGAGGCCGCGCCGCCGAACGCGGCCTATGCCGGGCAGGTCGTGCATTTCCCGGATCCGGTACGGGCCGCACGTCACCCGAGAGGGGTACGCGTCGACGAGCGCGGCTATCCCTCCTTCTCGGCCTACGCGCGTGCGGCTGCGGAGATCGCGGAACCGCCGGAGGGGTTCGGGGTCGACGAACTGCGGCTGACGGACTACGTGTCGGCGAACGCGGCGCTGGCGGCGACCGGGCACGAGTTGTGGGACACGGTGCCCGCGGTGGCGACGCCGCACGGCTGGACGTGGCATCACGTGGCGGGTTCGCGCCGGCTCGAGCTGGTGCCGGTCGAGGTGAAGGCGCTGCTGCGCCACCACGGTGGGATAGCGACCTCGCACGTGGACCAGAACAAGCGGGGCACGCGGCCGTTGCAGGAGACGCGGCCGGCGCACTTCGGTCTGCCGAAGTCCGGGGTGGCGGTGACCGAGGCCCAGGTGCAGCAGGTCGAGGAGGACCTCGGCTACCGGTTGCCCGGTGCCTACCGCTCGTTCCTGAAGGCGGCGGGCGGCTGCGCCCCGGTGGGCGCGGCGCTCGACGCGGAGCTGGGGCTCCTGATCGACCAGCCGTTCTTCACGGTGCGGGACGAGGCGGCCGTCAACGACCTCGTCTACGTCAACAAGTGCCTGCGCGACCATCTGACCAAGGACTATCTGGGCGTGGGTTTCGTCCAGGGCGGTCTGCTCGCCGTGAAGGTGAAGGGCGAGCGGGTCGGCTCGGTGTGGTTCTGCGCCTACGACGACGCCCGCGACGCCGATCCCTCGTGGGTGCCGGCGGACCGCGTGGAGCGGCTGCTGCTGCCGTGCGGTGAGGACTTCGACCGGTTCCTGTCGCGGCTCGCGGGCAATCCGCCGGAGCTGGAGACGGTGGCGAACCTGATGGTCGACGGCGGGTTCGCGCGTGCTGTTGCGGTGTCTTCCGACTCTTCGGTGGGGGAGTGAGCGACCGATGGTGACCTTCGCGCAGGCGCAGGAGCGCGCCGAGGAGTGGATCAACGGTGACCTGCCGTCGTACCAGCACCGCGAGGTGCGGGTGCGGGAGTTCGAGCTCGGGTTCGTGGTCTGGGCCGAGGACCGGGCCGACGGGCCGCGTTCGGACGGCGGCGGCCAGCGGCTGGTGATCGCCCGGGACAGCGGCGAGGCGACCTTGTGGCCCGCGCTGCCGGTGGGCGAGGTCGTGCGCCGCTACGAGGAGGAGTACGGCCGCCCGGACGAGGACCCGGAGCCGGCGCCGGCCGCCTCGGCGCGGGTGGATCTCAACCAGACGTCCTTCCTGCTGAGTCCGCCGGAGTGGCTGCAGGAGGCGGCGGACAAGCTGGGCATCCCGGACCGGCGTGGTGACCAGGGCGCGGCCGCGGCGTCGCCCGCCGCCGCACCTTCTGCGGTTTCCGCCCCCTCTGCGGCTTCAGCACCCTCGGCAGCTTCCGCACCGTCCGCGGCCTCCTCCGGTGACGGAGAGCTGGCGCAGACGCAGGCCGGGCCGCCCGCCCGGCCGGCGGCGCCCGCGGCGCAGAGCGGTGGCGCCGGCTGGCCGGAGGCGGGAGCGGGCGGTGCCGGGCCCGCCGGGGGGACTCCCTGGGCCGGGACCGACACCAACGCGGACTCCGGCGAGGAGGGTTCCGTACCGCTGCCCGCGACCGTGTTCGCGCCGCAGCTGCGGGAGGGCGACGAAGAGCCGGACACGCCGCCGGACGCCAAGACGGCGCTGATGTCGGGCGGCAGCCAGCTGCCGCGGACGACGGTGTCGCCGTCGCTGGACGGCCCCGCGGCGCCGGTTCGGCCGGGTGCGCCCGCTCCGGGTACGCCGCCGCCGGGTGCTCCCGTGCCCGGTGCCACGCCACCCCCGCCGCCCTCGACGTACGGATATCCGCCGGGTGCGCCCGCGCCGGGTGCCACCCCGCCGCCGCCTCCTCCGCCGTCGACGTACGGCTATCCGCAGGGGCCCGGAGGGGCGCCGGGTGCGCCGCAGCCGCCGGCCGCTCCGGGCCGTCCGATGCCGCCGAACGCCGGGGACATCGCCGACGCCGCGACGAGCAAGGCCGCGCCTCCGCCGCGCCGCGCCTCGACCACGCCGCCTCCGCCGAGCGCCCCCGGCGCTCCGGGCGCGCGGCCGGCGAGCACGCCTCCGCCTCCGCCGGCACCCGGTGCGGGCGGCGCGTACGTGCCGACGCAGATGGTGTCGTCGCTCGGTCCGGACGGGCCGGAGGGCGCGTCCGGCCCGGGAGCCCCGCAGGCTCCGCCCGGCGCCCCGAACCCGCCTGGCGGTACGCCGCCCCCCGGCGGTGTCCACCACGCCGCGACGATGCTCGCCGACCCGGGCCGTGGTCCGGCCGGCGGCCCGCCGCAGCCTCCGGGTGCCCCGCACGCCCCCGGAGCGCCTGGCGCTCCCGGCGCTCCCCAGCCCCCCGGTGCCCCCGGGATGCCCCCCGCGCCCGGTGCGCAGGGTGCGTCGGCGGGCGGGCGCGGTGGGACCGTCCACCATGCGGAGACCGTGCTGGCCGCGCCGCCCGTCGGCGGGCCCGGTGCTCCTCCGGTGGGTCCTCCCGGCACGCCTCCGCCGCCGCAGGCCCCCGGGGTGCCCGGTGCCCCCGGCATGCCGCCCGGAGCCCAGCCGCCGATGCCGCCCGGCGCGATGGCACCCCCCGGACAGCAGCCCTCGTACGGCTATCCGCCGCCGCAGGGGCAGCCGACGGTCGGGCCCGGCTACCAGGCCGTGCTCCGCTACCGCGCGCAGGACGGTTCCGAGCAGCAGCTGATCCGGCGTTCGGCGCCGGGCACGCCGCATCCGGAGTGGCAGATCTTCCACGAGCTGCGCGGCATGAACGTGCCGCCGGACCAGGTGCTGGAGCTGCACACGGAGCTGGAGTCGTGCGAGCTGCCGGGCGCCTACTGCGCGCGGATGATCCGTGAGCAGTGGCCGCAGGCGCGGCTCGCGTCCATCGCGCCGTACGGCACGGACCACGCGAGCCGGCAGCAGGGCATGCAGCAACTGATCGCGCACCAGGGCGAGTTGCACCAGGTGGCGGACGGTCCCGCGCGCCCGGCGCCGGTGCGTGCGCCGCTGCCGCCGGTGCAGGCGGCGCCGCCGTTGCCGCCGGAGGGCATCGCCCAGGAGCTGGCGGGCGCGTTCGGGCCGGGGATCTTCCGGTTCGAGCAGGCGGCCGTCTCCCGGCAGGGCGTGCCGCCGGTGGTGGCGCACTCGCTGGTGGTGGCCGGTCTGCCGGCGGACATGAGCCCGTTCTTCTGGGCGCAGGCCCAGCCTGGCCGGCCGGTGCCGACGCTCGCCGAACTGGCGCAGGAGCGCGGGGTGCAGCCGTCCGCGGACGCGGGCTCGTACCTCGTCATGGGCAGTGACTTCGGCCGGGCGATCTGTGTGCAGTACGGCACCGCGAACATCGTGGCCGTGCCGGTGGAGGCGGGGCCCGGCGGGGCGCCCGTGCCGCCGCAGTTCGTGAACACGGGGCTGCCCGAGTTCCAGCGGTGCCTGGCGCTGCTGGGCCGGATGTGGCGGCTGCGGTTCGGGCTGAACCCGGAGCAGGCGGGCCGCTGGACCGTCGACTTCCAGGCCCAGCTGGCCTCCCTCGATCCGGCGGCGCTCGGCTCGCCGGAGAGCTGGTGGTCCGTGCTGCTGGAGCAGATGTGGGACGGGCTGCTGTGATCCGCCCGCGCTGACTGCGTCTGATCCGACCCCGAGGGGCCGGGCCGGTCTTCCGACCGGCCCGGCCCTTTCGCGTGCGACCGCGTGCGACCGCGTGCGACCGCGAGTGGCGCTCGGAGTGTCGCGTTATGAACACTTCCGTCCGATATATCAAGATGTGCGCGAAATCATCATTTCGCGCCCGTTCGGCGGACAGTTCGGCGGAGAGGGGTTCCAGGATGAGCGGCACACGGGTCTCGCCCCATGGCTTCGGAGTCGTACGAGGGCGTGGTTACTGTCCCGAACAGGTCGAGGCCTTCGCCGACGCGCTCTCCCGGGACCGGGACGCCGCCTGGGAGCGGGCGGCCCGGCTCACCGTGCTCGCCCGGGACATGGAGGTGGAGGCCGAGCTGCTGCAGGAGTCGGTGGCGCACCTGGCCCCGCAGTCCTACGAGACGCTCGGGGAGGGCGCGCGGCGCCTGTTCCAGTACGTGCTGGAGGAGGCGGAGGCCGTCCGGGAGCGGGCGCGGCAGGAGGCCCGGCGGTACCGGGAGGCGGCCGAGGAGCACGCGAACGGCGTGCGGGACGCCGCGCAGGCGCACGCCGACGCCGTGCGCGCCGACGCCGAGGACCGGGCCCGCCACCGGCTGCTCGCCGCGCAGGCCGAGGCCGACGAGATCCGCGTCGGCGCCCGGCGCGCGGTGAAGGAGGGCCGCGGCGAGGCGCTGTCCGCGCTGCGGGAGGTGCGCCGGCGCACCGCCGCCATGCTCACCGAGCAGGCCAAGGAGTGCGCCGATCGGTGGGCCGAGGTGGAGCAGCTGGAGTCCGACCGGATGGCCGGGCGCGACGCCCGCGGCGCCGAGCGCACGGCCCGCGCGGAGGCGGAACTGGCCGAGGCGGAGCGGCTGTTCGCCGAGGCGCAGGAGAACGACCGCCGCTGCCAGGACGAGGCGCGCGAGCGTGCCGCCGAGATTCTCGCCGGGGCGCGGCTGCGCGAGGAGCAGATCGCCCGGGAGACGGAGCAGGTGCTGCACGAGCACCAGGAGCGGTCCGGGGACGTGCAGACGGAGATGGACGTCGTACGCAACAGTCTCACGGCGCTGACGGGTTCGGCGCCGGGGGAGTGACGCGGCGCGGGGAGCCGCGGCCGGGGCGAGCGGACCCCGGCCGCGGCTTCCCGGCGCTCAGCCGGTCCGGCGCACCGCGCCCGCCAGGATCCACCCCTCGACCGCCTCGTACTGCCGGCGCTGCTCCTCCGACGCCCGGCGGCCGGAGACCACCGTGCCGAGCCAGCCGAAGGCGAAGCCCAGCGGGATCGTCAGCAGGCCGGTCGTGGTGAAGGGGAACCAGTTGAAGTCGGCGTGCGGGAAGGCCGCGGTGGGGGAGCCCGAGACCAGGTTGGTGCCCGGCATCACGAGCAGGACCGCGATCGATCCGCCGATCAGCGTCCACAGCAGGCCCGTACGGGTGTAGCGGCGCCAGAAGAGGCTGTAGACCAGGGCCGGGGCGATGGCGGAGGCGCCGAGGCAGAAGGAGAGCGTCACCAGGGGCTGCAGGCTGTGGTGCTGGACCAGCGTGGCGAGCAGGATCGCGGGAACGCCCACGGCGAGGGCCGAGACCCGGGCCAGCGTCATCTCCCGGCGCTCCGACATCTCCTCCACGCGCCCGGCGAAGACGTCGTGGGCGAGGGAGTTGGCGCAGGCGAGGATCATGCCGGCGACGGAGGCGAGCAGCGTCAGGAAGATCGCCGTCGTCACCGTCGTGAACAGGAACGTCTCCGCGGTGGAGACCTGCGCACCGAAGGCCGCGCGGGAGCCCAGCAGATAGGCCGTGTTGCCCTGCGGGTCCGCCTGCGCGATCACCGCCCGCCCGATCAGCGCGGTCGCGCCGAAGCCGACCACGGTCATGATCAGGACGAACAGCACCACCGACGACACCGCCCAGGACATCGAGCGGCGCACCTGGCGGGCGCTGCGCGCGGTGTACATGCGCATGGTGACGTGCGGCAGGCAGGCGCCGCCGATGACCACCGTGAGCTGCGAGACGATCATGTCCAGGCGGGGGGAGGAGCTGCCCGCGAACTCCACGCCGGAGTGCAGGAAGCGGGAACCGACCCCGCTCTGCGCGGCGGCCGTGCTGAACAGGGCGCCCGGGTCCCAGTCGAACCGCTTCAGCATCAGGACCGCGACGACGGCGCCCGAGCCGAGGAGCATCACGATCTTCAGGATCTGGATGAGGGCGGTGCCCTTCATGCCGCCGATCGCCGCGTAGCTGATCATCAGGGCGCCCAGGCCGATGATGCAGCCGGTCTTCAGCGAGTCGCCGGAGAAGCCCAGGATGAAGGCCAGCAGCTGCCCGGTGCCCGCCAGCTGGACCAGCATCAGCGGCAGCAGTGCGGCGATGGTGACCAGGCACGCGGTGATGCGCACGGCGCGGCCCGGCATGCGCCGCGCCAGTGCGTCGCCCATGGTGAACCGGCCCGCGTTGCGCAGGGGTTCGGCCAGCAGGAACATCAGCAGCATCAGCGACAGGGCGGTGCTCAGAGCCAGTGCGATGCCGTCGTAGCCGCACAGGGCGATGACGCCGCCGGTGCCCAGCACGCTCGCCGCGGAGATGTAGTCGCCGGCGATGGCGAGCCCGTTGCGCATGGGGGAGAGGGAGCCGTAGCCGGTGTAGAACTCGTCGAGGTCGTCACCGTCCGGGCCGGTCATCACGCACAGCAGCAGCGTGATCGTGGCGATCGCGGAGAAGGCGACCAGGGACATGGCCTGGGCGTTGCCGCTGAATCCGGTCACCGTGCCGCCTCCCGCTTGGCGTCCACCTCGGACTGCTTGCGGATACGGGCCGCGATCGGGTCGACGTGGCGGCGGGCGGTGTGCTCGTAGAGCCCGATCGCCAGCCAGGTGACCGGGATCTGGGCCAGTGCGAGGACCAGCCCGGTCGGCAGGCCGTCGGCGATCTCGCTCGTCATGAACGACGGCGCGAACGCCGACAGGATCAGGAACAGCGTGAAGTAGCCGAGGGCGGTGAGGGTGGCGGTGCGGCGCTGCCAGCGGTAGGCGCCGCGCAGGATCCGCAGATCGCTGTGGTGCCCGAGGGCGGGCTCGGGCGTGCGGTGCCGCGGTGGTGGCTCGGGCGCTCTGACGGGTGGCTGCCAGGGATAGGTGGTGTCGTACCCCGGGGAGGGGTCGTGCGGCGGACGGTGCGGATAGCGCGGGGACGGTTCGTAGGACATCCCGGTGCTCCTTGCGTGGCTCGGGTCCTTGGCGGAGGACCGCAGGGAGGTGGGGGGCGTGTGGTCCCCGCACGTTACCGGCCGGTTCAAGCCTGTGGGGAGTTTTCACCAAACTGATTGGTCGGTACGCGCTTACATCGCTGACCTCGGGTGTTACCGCGATTAACTCAGATCTTTGGCGGGCCGAACCCGCTACAGAACCGGCCTGCGTGTACGCCTCGGACGTCAGTCGTCGAGCACCGGGAAGCGCCGCGGTGCCAGGAACAGCAGCACCAGGAAGGCCGCGGCGGCCGCACATCCCGCCCCGATGTACACCGCGTGCACCGCGTCCGCGATCGCCCGCCGGGTCGCCTCCGCGACCGCTCCCGAGTCCAGGCCACGCGTCACCACGTCCAGGTCGCCCACGCCGCCGAGGCGGGCGGCGAGCACGCCGTTGGCGACCGCGCCGAAGACCGAGGCGCCGATCGTCTGCCCGGTCTGGCGGCAGAAGAGGACGGACGCCGTCGTGGTGCCGCGCTCCGCCCAGCCCACCGTCGACTGCACGCCCACGATCAGCGGCAGCTGGAACAGGCCGAGGGCGGCGCCGAGCAGGAGCATCAGCAGCGTGGGCTGCCAGGCCGAGCCCGGGTAGGGCAGGAACGGGAACGCGAAGAGGATCAGCGCCGCCGTCCCGATGCCGAGCATCGCCGTGTTGCGAAAGCCGATCCTGCGGTACACGTGCTGGCTCAGCGCGGCCGACACCGGCCAGCTCAGCGTCCATACGGACAGCACGAATCCGGCCGCCACCGGCGCCAGCCCCAGCACCGACTGCGCGTACGTCGGCAGGAACACGCTGGGGGCCACCATGAGGAAGCCGAGCGCGCCCAGCGCCAGGTTCACCGCGGCGATCGTGCGGCGGCGCCACACCCAGCCGGGGATGATCGGCTCGGCCGCCCGCCGCTCGACCACCACCACGAGCGCGACGAGGGCGAGTCCCGTACCGAAGAAGGCGATCGACGGAGCCGACAGCCAGGGCCAGGCCACCCCGCCCTGCACCAGCGCCGTCAGCAGCACGCCCCCGCACGCGAACACCGCCAGCGCGCCCGCCCAGTCGATGCGCGGCCGCCCGGTCCGCTGCCGCCGGGGTTCGTGGAGATGGCGGACCACCAGCCACAGCGCCACCGCGCCGATGGGGAGGTTGACCAGGAAGATCCAGCGCCAGTCGGCGTACGCCGCCAGGATGCCGCCGATTCCGGGGCCGGCCACCGCCGACACCGCCCAGACCGTGGAGAGCTTGGACTGGATCCGGGGCCGTTCCTTCAGCGGGTACAGGTCGGCGGCCAGGGTCTGCACCGTGCCCTGCAGCGCCCCGCCGCCCAGGCCCTGCACGATGCGGAAGGCGATCAGCGCCCCCATGTTCCAGGCCGCGGCGCACAGCAGCGAGCCGAGCAGGAAGACGGCGGCGCCCGCGACCAGGACCGGCTTGCGGCCGAAGGTGTCGGAGAGCTTGCCGTAGACGGGCAGGGTCACCGTCACGGCGAGCAGATAGCCGGAGAAGAGCCAGGAGAAGACGGAGAAACCGCCGAGGTCGCCGACGATCTGGGGGACGGCCGTGGAGACGATGGTGGCGTCCAGGGCGGCGAGCGCCATCGCCAGCATCAGAGCGGCGACCACCGCTCCGCGCCGGTGCGTGTCCTTCGTGGGCTCGTCCGTCCTGGCGGCCCGTATCTCTGTGTCCCCCTGGTCCACGGGATTCCTTCCCCTTGCATCTATCTGCCGCGACCACTCTGCCACTTGACCCTCACGTCGCGGCAGGGTGGAAGGTGAGTGGGCCGGTGGGTGGACCGAACCCCTAGAGCGGCTCCACCCGTCGGTGGAGCTCCCTTAGGGGTTCCTCCGTACTACGGCTCGGGGAGGGTTCGTCCCGCCGGAGGACGAGACGGCCACAGGGCGTCCTTAACCTGGCTTTATGCCGCTGGGGGGCGGTTGACCGAACCGGCGGGGGTGGGGTTTTCCCCCGTAGAAGAGGGTGCTGGGCACCAGCGCGCGGCACCCCTCTTCGGCGACAGACTCATCGACGTAGCGCCTCACCGTTCATCCGCACAGCTCATCCGCAGGCCGGCAGGCCCATCTGCCGCCCGACATAGGAGACTTACCATGACTTCGGCCGTAACCATTCCCAGGCACGGGGGTACTGGAGGGCGTACGGCCGTTGCCGCGCGGGCGCGGCAGGTCGTCAAGGCGTACGGGTCCGGGGAGACCCGCGTCGTCGCCCTCGACCATGTCGACGTGGACATCGCCCGCGGCCAGTTCACCGCGATCATGGGCCCCTCGGGCTCCGGCAAGTCCACGCTGATGCACTGCCTCGCCGGCCTCGACACCGTGACCTCCGGTCAGATCTACCTGGACGAGACCGAGATCACCGGGCTCAAGGACAAGAAGCTCACCAAGCTGCGCCGGGACCGGATCGGGTTCATCTTCCAGGCGTTCAACCTGCTGCCGACGCTCAACGCGATCGAGAACATCACGCTGCCGATGGACATCGCCGGGCGCAAGCCCGACAAGGAGTGGCTCACGCGCGTCGTCGACACGGTCGGGCTCTCCGACCGGCTGCGGCACCGGCCCACCCAGCTCTCCGGCGGCCAGCAGCAGCGCGTCGCCGTGGCAAGGGCGCTGGCCGCCCGGCCCGAGATCATCTTCGGCGACGAGCCCACCGGAAACCTGGACTCCCGTGCGGGCGCCGAGGTGCTGGGCTTCCTGCGCCGCTCCGTCGACGAGCTCGGGCAGACCATCGTGATGGTCACGCACGACCCCGTCGCCGCCTCGTACGCGGACCGGGTGCTGTACCTCGCCGACGGCCGCATCGTCGACGAGATGCTGAGGCCGACCGCGGACGCCGTCCTCGACCGTATGAAGGACTTCGACGCCCGGGGGCGTACGTCATGACCGTCCTGAAGACATCCATGCGCAACTTCTTCGCGCACAAGGGACGCATGGCCCTCTCGGCGATCGCCGTGCTGCTGTCGGTGGCCTTCGTCTGCGGGACGCTGGTGTTCACCGACACCATGAACACCACCTTCGACAAGCTGTTCCAGGCGACCTCCTCCGACGTGACGGTGAGCGCCAAGGGCGCCTCCGACAGCGGCGAGACGACCTCCAACAACGGCCGGCCGCCGGTCATGCCGGCCTCCGTGCTCGGCAAGGTGCGCTCGGCGCAGGGCGTGAAGTCGGCGGAGGGGACCGTCTTCTCGACCTCCGTCACGGTCGTCGACGGCAAGAAGGACAACCTGTCGCCCTCCAGCGGCGCCCCGACCATCGTCGGCAGCTGGAACGGCAACGACGCCCGCACCATGAAGATCTCCTCCGGTACGGCGCCCAAGGGCCCGGACCAGGTGATGGTCGACGCCGACACCGCCGACAAGCACCACCTGCGGCTCGGTGACGAGCTCGGTGTGATCAGCGCGGTCGGCACGCACCACGCGCGGATCTCCGGCATCGCCGACTTCCAGGTCACCAACCCCGGTGCCGCGATCTTCTACCTGGACACCAGGACCGCCCAGCAGACGCTGGTCGGCAGGACCGGTGTCTACACCAACGTCAACGTCACGGCCGCCTCCGGCGTCAGCGACCCGCAGCTGAAGAACAACGTGCGCGCGGCGCTCGGCACCGGCTACAAGGTGCAGACCGCCAAGGAGACCGCCGACGCCAACCAGAAGGACGTCGAGGGCTTCATGAACGTCATGAAGTACGCGATGCTCGGCTTCGCCGGGATCGCCTTCCTCGTCGGCATCTTCCTGATCATCAACACCTTCTCGATGCTGGTCGCCCAGCGCACCCGCGAGATCGGTCTGATGCGGGCCATCGGTTCCTCCCGCAAGCAGGTCAACCGCTCCGTGCTGGTCGAGGCGCTGCTGCTCGGCTTCTTCGGCTCGGTGCTGGGGGTCGGCGCGGGTGTCGGCCTCGCCGTCGGCCTGATGAAGCTCATGGGCAAGATGGGCATGCATCTGTCGACCAGCGACCTGACGGTCGTGTGGACCACCCCGGTGGTGGGCCTGCTGCTCGGCGTCGTCGTCACCGTCCTCGCCGCCTACCTGCCCGCCCGCCGGGCCGGCAAGGTCTCCCCGATGGCCGCGCTGCGCGACGCGGGAGCCCCCGCCGACGCGCGGTCCGGGCGGATCCGCGCCCTGGTGGGCCTGGTCCTCACCGGCGCCGGCGGCTACAGCCTCTACCTGGCCGCGGGCGTGGACAAGGCGAAGGACGGCTCGCTGTGGCTCGGCCTCGGCGTGGTCCTGACGCTGATCGGGTTCGTCGTCATCGGCCCGCTGCTCGCGGGCGGCGTGGTGCGCGTCCTGGGCGCCGTGATCCTGCGGATCTTCGGCCCGGTCGGCCGCATGGCCGAGCGCAACGCGCTGCGCAACCCGCGCCGCACCGGTGCCACGGGCGCCGCCCTGATGATCGGGCTCGCGCTGGTCGCCTGCCTCTCGGTGGTCGGCTCCTCCATGGTCGCCTCCGCCACCGACCAGCTCGACAAGACCGTCGGCACGGACTTCATCGTCCAGTCCGACAGCGGGCAGCTGATCACGCCGCAGGCGGTCAGGGCCGTGAAGTCGACGCCTGGCATGCAGCGGGTCACCGAGTACCGCATGACCGAGGCCGACTACACCACCCCCGACGGCAAGACGCTCAAGAACACCGACATCACGGCGGCGGACCCGACGTACGCGACGGACCTGCGCACCAAGACGGTCGCGGGCAACCTCAAGGACGCCTACCTGCCGGACTCGATGTCGGTCCACGAGAAGTTCGCCAAGGCGCACGACGTCCACCTCGGCTCGAAGATCAGGATCGCCTTCAAGGACGGGCGGACGGCCGAGCTGACCGTCCGGGCCATCACCAGCAGCGACGGCCTGATCGACGCGGGCTCGAAGTACACGTCCATCGCCACGCTGGCCAAGTACGTGCCGGCCGACAAGATGCCGCTGGACCAGCTGGTCTTCGCCACCGCCAAGGACGGGCAGCAGGCCGCCGCGTACAAGTCGCTGAAGTCCGCGCTGCACGACTACCCGCAGTACAAGGTGCGCGACCAGACCGACTACAAGCAGGCGCTGAAGGACCAGATCGGGCAGCTGCTGAACATGATCTACGGTCTGCTGGCCCTGGCGATCATCGTCGCGATCCTGGGTGTCGTGAACACCCTGGCCCTCTCGGTGGTCGAGCGGACCCGTGAGATCGGTCTGATGCGTGCGATCGGCCTCTCCCGCCGCCAGCTGCGCCGCATGATCCGCATGGAGTCAGTGGTCATCGCCCTCTTCGGCGCCCTGCTCGGCCTCGGCCTGGGCATGGGCTGGGGAGCCACGGCCCAGAAGTTGCTCGCCCTGGAGGGCCTGAAGGTTCTGGAGATCCCCTGGCCGACCCTGATCGCCGTCTTCCTCGGCTCGGCCCTCGTGGGCCTGATCGCGGCCCTGATCCCGGCGTTCCGCGCGGGCCGGATGAACGTCCTGAACGCCATCGCCACCGAATAGGGGAGAAGGGCAGGGGGGTACGGCCACCGCATACGGGGGTTGCGGGGGAGCGCCCGGCGCCGAGGAGTCTTGGGGGACTCCTCGGCGCCGGGTTCTGCTGTGTGCGGTGCCGGGGGGCGCGGCAGCCCCGGGCACCGGTGATCGCCGTTGTCCACAGGGCGGCCGCACCCTCGCGAAGCGCGACGTACGCTGGAGAGACCCCCGGCCCGCAGCGCGCGTCGGGCGATTCGCGTTGCCCACCCCCGGACGAAAGCCGCCCCGAATGAGCCTGCACGGTCTGCTCGACGCCGTCGTCAAGGACACCGCCCTCGCGGAAGCCGTCAAGGCCGCAGCGGGCGCGGGCCGTATGCACGTCGACCTGGTCGGCCCGCCGGCGGCCCGCCCCTTCGCGGTGGCCGCGCTGGCCCGCGAGACCGGCCGCACCGTGCTGGCGGTGACGGCGACCGGCCGCGAGGCCGAGGACCTGGCCGCCGCCCTCAGGTCCCTGCTGCCGTCCGACGGCGTCGTGGAGTACCCCTCCTGGGAGACGCTCCCGCACGAGCGCCTGAGCCCGCGCAGCGACACCGTGGGCCGCCGGCTCGCCGTGCTGCGCCGCCTCGCCCACCCGAGGCCCGACGACCCCGAGACCGGCCCGGTCTCCGTCGTCGTCGCGCCCGTGCGCTCCGTGCTCCAGCCGCAGGTCAAGGGCCTCGGCGACCTGGAGCCCGTCGCCCTGAGGACGGGCAGCACCGCCGACCTGAACGAGGTGGTGGAAGCCCTCGCCGCCGCCGCGTACGCACGCGTTGAGCTCGTCGAGAAGCGCGGCGAGTTCGCCGTGCGCGGCGGCATCCTCGACGTCTTCCCGCCCACCGAGGAGCACCCCCTGCGGGTGGAGTTCTGGGGTGACGACGTCGAGGAGATCCGCTACTTCAAGGTCGCCGACCAGCGCTCCCTCGAGGTCGCAGCGCACGGCCTGTGGGCGCCGCCCTGCCGCGAGCTGCTGCTGACGGACGACGTGCGCGAGCGCGCGCGTGTCCTCGCGGAGCAGCACCCGGAGCTGGGCGAGCTGCTGGGCAGGATCGCCGAGGGCATCGCGGTGGACGGCATGGAGTCGCTGGCGCCCGTCCTGGTGGACGACATGGAGCTGCTGCTCGACGTGCTGCCCGAGGGCGCCATGACCTTCGTCTGCGACCCGGAGCGGGTCCGCACGCGCGCCGCCGACCTCGTGGCCACCAGCCAGGAGTTCCTGCAGGCGTCCTGGGCCGCCACCGCGGGCGGCGGCGAGGCGCCCATCGACGTGGGCGCGGCCTCCCTGTGGTCCATCGCGGACGTCCGGGACCGGGCGCGCGAGCTGGACATGATGTGGTGGTCGGTGTCGCCGTTCGCGGCGGACGAGGAGCTGGACGCGGACACGCTCAAGCTCGGCATGCACGCCCCCGAGACCTACCGCGGCGACACCGCCAAGGCGCTCGCCGACACCAAGGGCTGGCTCGCCGACGGCTGGCGCACGGTCTTCGTCACCGAGGGCCACGGCCCCGCCTCCCGCACCGTCGAGGTGCTGGGCGGCGAGGGCATCGCGGCCCGCCTGGACGCCGAGCTCGGAGAGATCTCCCCGTCCGTCGTGCACGTGGCGTGCGGCTCGATCGACTACGGCTTCGTGGACCCGGCCCTGAAGCTGGCGGTGCTGACCGAGACCGACCTGTCCGGCCAGAAGGCGGCCGGCAAGGACGGCGCCCGGATGCCGGCCCGCCGCCGCAAGACCATCGACCCGCTCACCCTGGAGGCGGGCGACTACATCGTCCACGAGCAGCACGGCGTGGGCCGCTACATCGAGATGGTGCAGCGCACGGTCCAGGGCGCCACCCGCGAGTACCTGGTCGTCGAGTACGCCCCCGCCAAGCGCGGCCAGCCCGGCGACCGCCTCTACATCCCCACCGACCAGCTGGAGCAGATCACCAAGTACGTCGGCGGGGAGGCACCGACCCTGCACCGCCTGGGCGGCGCCGACTGGACCAAGACCAAGGCGCGCGCCAAGAAGGCCGTCAAGGAGATCGCGGCCGACCTGATCAAGCTCTACAGCGCGCGCATGGCGGCCCCCGGACACGCGTTCGGCACGGACACCCCGTGGCAGCGCGAGCTGGAGGACGCCTTCCCGTACGCGGAGACGCCCGACCAGCTCACCACCATCGCCGAGGTCAAGGACGACATGGAGAAGACGGTCCCGATGGACCGCCTGATCTGCGGCGACGTCGGCTACGGCAAGACGGAGATCGCGGTCCGCGCCGCCTTCAAGGCCGTCCAGGACGGCAAGCAGGTCGCGGTCCTCGTGCCGACGACCCTGCTGGTGCAGCAGCACTTCGGCACGTTCAGCGAGCGCTACTCCCAGTTCCCGGTGAACGTACGGGCGTTGAGCCGCTTCCAGACCGACACCGAGGCGAAGGCCGTCCTGGAGGGGCTGCGCGACGGCTCGGTGGACGTCGTCATCGGCACCCACCGCCTGTTCTCCTCGGAGACCAAGTTCAAGGACCTGGGCCTGGTCATCGTCGACGAGGAGCAGCGCTTCGGCGTCGAGCACAAGGAGCAGCTGAAGAAGCTGCGCGCCAACGTCGACGTGCTGACGATGTCCGCGACCCCGATCCCGCGCACCCTGGAGATGGCGGTCACCGGCATCCGCGAGATGTCGACCATCACCACCCCGCCGGAGGAGCGCCACCCGGTCCTCACCTTCGTCGGCCCCTACGAGGAGCGGCAGATCGGCGCGGCCATCCGCCGTGAACTCCTGCGCGAGGGCCAGGTCTTCTACATCCACAACCGGGTCGAGTCCATCGACCGCGCGGCCTCCCGGCTGCGCGAGATCGTCCCCGAGGCCCGCATCGCGACCGCGCACGGCCAGATGTCGGAGTCGACGCTGGAGCAGGTCGTCGTCGACTTCTGGGAGAAGAAGTACGACGTCCTCGTGTCGACCACGATCGTCGAGTCCGGCATCGACATCTCCAACGCCAACACCCTGATCGTGGAGCGCGGCGACAACTTCGGCCTCTCCCAGCTGCACCAGCTGCGCGGCCGCGTCGGCCGTGGCCGCGAGCGCGGCTACGCCTACTTCCTCTACCCGCCGGAGAAGCCGCTGACGGAGACGGCCCACGAGCGCCTGGCCACCATCGCCCAGCACACCGAGATGGGCGCGGGCATGTACGTGGCGATGAAGGACCTGGAGATCCGCGGCGCCGGCAACCTACTGGGCGGCGAGCAGTCCGGGCACATCGCGGGCGTCGGCTTCGACCTGTACGTGCGGATGGTCGGCGAGGCCGTGGCCGACTACCGGGCCGCGCTGGAGGGCGGCGTCGAGGAGGAGCCGCCGCTCGAGGTCAAGATCGAGCTCCCCGTCGACGCGCACGTCCCGCACGACTACGCCCCCGGCGAGCGCCTGCGCCTGCAGGCCTACCGCGCCATCGCCTCCGCCAACACGGAGGAGGACATCAAGTCGGTGCGCGAGGAACTCGTCGACCGCTACGGCAAGTTGCCCGAGCCGGTGGAGAACCTGCTGCTGGTCGCCGGGCTGCGCATGCTCGCCCGCGCCTGCGGGGTCGGCGAGGTCGTCCTGCAGGGCAACAACATCCGCTTCGCACCGGTGGAGTTGAGGGAGTCCCAGGAACTGCGCGTCAAGCGGCTCTACCCGGGCGTCGTCGTCAAGCCGGCGGTCCACCAGGTGCTCGTGCCGCGCCCGAAGACCGCGAAGGTAGGCGGCAAGCCCCTGGTCGGACGCGAACTGCTGGGCTGGGTCGGCGAGTTCCTGACGTCGATCCTGGGGTCGTAGACCCCGGGGCGGCGGCCGGACCCCGAGAGGCCGTCCGCGTGAGCCAGGGCTCCGCGGACGGCTTCCGTTCTCAGGTTCGGGGGAGAGCTTCCGAGCCCCCGGGCACTACGGCTGCTCCGGCCTGTCCCGGTCCATGCCCATCTGGCCCTCGATCTTCTGCTGCGCGTCGTCGACCTGGCTCTCGTACTTGTTGCCGGTCCTCTCGTTGACCTTCTTCTCCGCCATGTCGGAGCCTTGCTTGGCCTTGTCCTGCATCTGGCGGTTGCTCTTGAACCTGTCGAAGATGCCCATCCAGAGCTCCTTCCGGAGTTACTCACTCTCGACATTACGTCCGTATTGCGTGGATCGACCACTTGAGTCCGAATTGGTCTGGACCTCGTGAACGACTCCGTGCGCCCTGCCGCTACGGTGTGCGCGAAGCCGTGGACGGGAAGACGCCCCCTGCAGGGGGGACTTGGGTGGCAAGGGGAGGGGCGCACCGTGAGGCGTCTGAGGGGCGGGACCGCGGCAGCAGTCGTGCTGGTGTTCGCCGTGGCCGGTTGCAAGGCGGAGACGAAGACGGGTTCCGGCGGGCCGGAGCAGACCGGGGGCGGCGGCGCCGCCCTGACGGCCGCGGAGTCGCTGACCGTGAAGGGCCGGGCGCCGAAGACGGGCTACAGCCGCGAGAGGTTCGGCACCGCCTGGGCGGACACCGACTCCAACAGCTGCGACACCCGGGACGACATCCTCAAGCGCGACCTGGAGGACGTGAGGTTCACCGGCGGCGGCTGCAAGGTGTCCTACGGCGTCCTGGCGTCGGACCCGTACTCGGGCAAGCACGTCACCTACAAGCGCGGCCGCAGCCAGGTCGACATCGACCACATGGTCGCCCTCTCCGACGCCTGGCAGAAGGGCGCGAAGTACTGGGACGCCAGCAAGCGCATAGCCCTGGCCAACGACCCGCTGAACCTCCTCGCCGTCGACGCCAGCACCAACCGCTCCAAGGGCGACGGCGACACCGCGACCTGGGTGCCGCCCAACAAGTCCTTCCGGTGCACGTACGTCGCGGCTCAGGTCGCCGTGAAGAAGAAGTACGGGCTGTGGGTGACCGGCGCGGAGAAGGCCGCGATGGAGAAGGTCCTCAGGACGTGCCCGGGGCAGAAGCTGCCCTCCGGCGGCAATCCGACGAAGGCGCCGAGCCGCTTCCGCGCGAACTGACGCGAACCGGAGCCGGCCGCGGCGCATCGTCGCGGGGCGGCGCGGCGCGAAAACGCGGTGTCCCGTCGTGCCGTGCCCGCCTACGGTGACCGCATGGAGCTGAAGGTGTCGAGCCTCGCCGAACGTCCCGAGATGTTCGGGCCGGTCGTGCGGATGGACAACAGCTGGCCCGAGTTCGTGAAGCACGACCCCGTCGGCGACGCCCACTACGGACGGATCGCCGCCGAACTGCCGGAGTACGTCCTGTTCGCCGTGGACGAGCGGGACCAGGTCCTCGCCCACGCCTACAGCGTGCCCTTCGTCCTCGCCGCCGAGGGCCGCGGCGCCCTGCCGGCCCGTGGCTGGGACCAGGTGCTCGGGTGGGCCTTCGAGGACCTGCGCGGCTCGGCCCGCCCCGACACCGTCAGCGCCATCGCGATCGTCGTCGCTCCGCACGTCCAGGGGCGTGGCCTGTCCGCGCGGATGCTCTCCGCGCTGCGCGACAACGCCCGCAGCCTCGGTTTCGGCGAGGTCGTCGCCCCGGTGCGCCCGAGCGCCAAGCACCTCGAACCGCACACCCTGATCGAGGAGTACGCGCACCGGGTGCGGGCGGACGGGCTGCCGCACGACCCCTGGCTGCGCGTGCACGCCCGCGCGGGAGCCCGCATCGAGTGCGTGGCCCCCGCCTCGATGACCGTCTCCGGCTCCCTGGCCGAGTGGCGCGGCTGGACCGGGCTGCCCTTCGACGTCCGGGGGGACGTCGAGGTGCCCGGTGCGCTGGTGCCGGTGCGCTGCGAGCCGGAGCGGGGTTATGCCGTGTACGTCGAGCCCAATGTGTGGATGCGGCACGCCCTTTGAGGGCGTGGGCGGTTCAGCCGCCCAGCGCGTCCAGGTCCAGGATCTTCCCGGCGGGCTTCTGCGCCGGAACCGGCTTCTCGAAGTCGCCGAAGGTGATGGAGCCCGGGTCCTTCGCGGTGCTGTCCAGGCGCAGCAGGTACGGCCTGCCCTCGGTGGCGACGTACATCGTGTAGCGGTCCTTGCCGTCCTTCACCTTCAGTACGGCCGCGGTCGCGCCGTCGACCTGCGCCGTGCCGGCCCGGGTCGCGGTGGGGTCGGCCGTGCCGCCGGAGGAGCCGTCCGAACCGACGTCCTCGGCGCCGCCGAGCACCGTGTTCAGGTCGCAGAAGCTCGCGATGTCCTTGGCGTCGGAGCCCTTGGCGGACATCTTGGTCCACTTCCCGGCGAGCAGGGAGACGGCCGCGTCGACGTCCGCCTTGGACTCGCCCTTGCTCTGCTCGCGCAGGAACGCCTCGTCGTACTTCATGTAGACGGTGTCGCCGGTCTTGATCAGGTCGGTCTTGCCCTGAGCGCCCATGCCGAGCGTGCCGGCGCACTCGTTCTTCTTGTTCAGGGCCATGTCGATCCGGATGGTGCCGTCGCTCTCGTCGTCCTGGATGGTGCCCTTCATCCGGAGCGAGGAGGCGCCGGTGGTGGCCTTCATGGCCCGGTCGCCGATCTCGTCGGCGCTCAGACCGGCGAACGGCTCCTTCGGCTTGCTCGACGCGGCCGTGGCGGACGCCTTGCCGTCGGCCTTGTCCTGGCCGGACTGGCAGCCGACGAGAGCTGTGGTGGCCGCGGCGGCGAGGCAGACGGCGGCAAGTGCGGTGCGACGCATGGCAATTCCTTGGTGGAGATCGAAGTGAGGTGAGGTGGGAGGTCAGCCGGTCTTCTGCCAGTCGTGGCAGCCGGTCGTCTTGAAGTAGGCGTCCGAGGAGCTGATCGTGACGACGGCCGTACCGGTCACGTTGTTGTTCGCGATGATCGAACCGAGCGAGTGCCCGGCGTCCTTGGTCCGCTCCCAGTAGCAGGAGCCGTCCGCGTTGCCGGTCGACCGGTAGGTGCCGGGCGCGACGTCCGAGCCGACTCTGAACATCCCGCCGTCGCCGGCCATCCGGGCCGCGGGCGTGCCCTTGGCCTTGGCCGTGAGGCCGACGGCCTCCCAGTCCTTGCAGCCGGTGGACTTGAAGAGCTTGTCGGTGGCCTTCACGGTGACGTAACTGGTGCCGCTGACATTGTCGTTGGCCAGGATCGAGTCCATCTCGCCCTTGGCGTCCTTGGCCCGCTCCCAGTAGCACATGCCGTCGCTGTTGCCGGTGGTGCGGTAGGTGCCGGGCTTGACGTCCGTGCCCACCCGGAAGTCGCCGTCGCCGGCGAAAGCGGCCTTCTTCGCGGCGGCCGCCTTCTTGCCGGAACCCGTGCCGGAGCCGGAACCCGTGCTGTGCCGGGCGGACGCCGAGGAGTCCTTGCCGGAGCCGCCGTCGCCGTTCCCGCCGCCGTTGGCCGACGCGACACCGATGATCACGACCCCCACGACGGCGCCCAGCGCGATCTTGCCCTTCATGCCCATGGCTGTGTCCCCCCTCGGACAGCGGCCGCCGCCCTTCGGCGTCCGCTCGTTCGCTGGGTCAATAACAGCAGAGCGTGTGAACCGAGTCAACACGATTCACGGATTCGGGAATGTACACGGTCGTGAACCCGTAGATCTTGCGTACGTCGGTATGCTCACCTCACACACGGTGGAGGGCGACGAGGGGAGCCGCCGGTGCAGGACAACGCGACAGAGGTGACCGCCGCCGGGATCGCGCGGCTCGCCGGGGTCGGCCGCGCCGCCGTCAGCAACTGGCGCCGCCGGCACGCCGACTTCCCCAAGCCGGTCGGCGGCACCGAGACCAGCCCGGCCTTCGCGCTGGCCGAGGTGGAGGCGTGGCTGCGTGAGCAGGGCAAACTCGCCGAGGTCCCGCTGCGGGAGCGGGTCTGGCAGCAGCTCGCCGGACACCCCGAGGGCCCCGTCACGGCACTGACCCACGCCGCCTGCGTCCTGCTGCTCATCCACGCCCGGCCCACCGCGTGGCTGAAGGTGAGCGCGGGCCCGGACGAGCAGCTGGCCGCGCGGCTGCCCCAGGCGCTGGAGGAGGTGCTCGCACCGCGGTTCGGATCGGAGCCCGCTGTGAACACCCCGCCCGCCGTTCATGCCCCGGCCGCGCCCCGGCTCCTGCCGTCCGTGCCGCTCCTGCCGTCCGTGCCGCTCCTGCCGTCCGTACCCCTCCTGCGCGGTGTCGCCGAGCTCGCCGCCGAGACGGGGGCGCGGCAGACCTTCGAGTTCCTGCTGGGCCGGCACCTCGACGCCAATCCGCGCCAGTACACGCTGACCCCCGCCGACCTGGCGGGTCTGATGGCCGACCTCGCCGGGCCCGCCCGTACCCTCCTCGACCCGGCCTGCGGCACCGGCGCCCTGCTGCGCGCCGTCGCCCCCCGCCCCGGCCAGGAGCTGTACGCCCAGGACAGCGCCCCCGAACTGGCCGTGCTCACCGCGCTCCGGCTCGCCCTGCACACCCCGGCCGCCGTGCGCGCCGCCGCGGGCGACACGCTGCGCGCCGACGCCTTCCCCGGCCTGCGCGCCGACGCCGTCCTGTGCCATCCGCCGTTCAACGAACGCAACTGGGGTCACGACGAACTCGCCTACGACCCTCGCTGGGAGTACGGCTTCCCGGCCCGCAACGAGTCCGAACTGGCCTGGGTGCAGCACGCCCTGGCCCGCCTGCGGGACGGCGGCACCGCCGTGCTCCTCATGCCGCCCGCCGCGGCGTCCCGCCGCTCCGGCCGCCGCATCCGTGCCGACCTGCTGCGCCGCGGCGCGCTGCGCGCCGTCGTCGCGCTGCCCCTCGGGGCGGCGCCGCCGTACAACATCCCGCTGCACCTGTGGGTGCTGCGGCGGCCCGAACGGGCGCCCGCACAGCCGGAGTTGCTGCTCGTGGACACCGGACAGCACGCCACCGAGGGGCGCGGCGGGCCCGACTGGCGGGCGGTGCGCGAGAGCGTCCTCGACACCTGGCGCGCCCACGACCGCACGGGCACGCTGAAGGAGCGGCCGGGGCTCGCCCGCTCCCTGCCTGTCATCGACCTGCTCGACGACGACGTCGACCTCGCCCCGGCCCGGCACCTGCCGCCCCCGGCGGCGGCCGACGGCGCGGGCGCCCTCACCGCCGTACGCGAACGCCTCGGTGAGACCCTGCGGCTGTCCGCCGACCTCACCCCGCCGCCCGCCGGCTCCGCCTCCGCGCGCTGGCCGCTGACCACGGTCGGCGAACTCGCGCGCGGGGGAGCCCTGGTGATGCGCACCGGCGGAACCGGCGGCCACGCGCGCGTGCCCGTGCTCACCGACCACGACGTACTCGCCGGCACGGCACCCTCCGGGGCGCTGCCCGAGAGCGACGACGAGGCCGTGCTGACCGAATCGGGCGACGTGGTCGTGCCGGTGCTCGGCGGCGGCTCGGTGGCGCGCGTGATCGACGACGCGACCGGCGGGGCCGCCCTGGGGCGCAACCTCGTGCTGCTGCGTCCCGATCCCGCCGCGCTCGACCCCTGGTTCCTCGCCGGCTTCCTGCGCGGCACCGCCAACAACCGCCAGGCCAGCAGTTATGCGTCCACGGCCACCCGTCTCGACGTGCGCCGCCTCCAGCTGCCCCGGCTCCCGCTGGACGAACAGCGCCGCTACGGCGCCCGCTTCCGTGCCCTCGACGAGTTCGAGCGCGCCCTCAGACAGGCGGGCCGGCTGGGGGAGCAGCTCGTACGCGGGATGTACGACGGGCTGACGGACGGGACGGTCGCGCCGGACTGAGCCGGACAACGGTTCGGTACAACCCGTGACCGGTTGTCCTTGTCGGCCTATACGCTCGGACACAGCATCTGTGTTCGTCCCATCAGGTCCCCAGGAGCAGCCATGCAGGGCCCCGGCTATGCCCCGCCGCCGCAGCGTCGACCCTCGACCGGGGTGCTGGTCCTGCTGCGCGTGATCTTCGTGGCGGTGGCGATCCTCAGCATCGGGTTCCTGTCCTGGGTGGCCACGCTGCGGGCCGCGATCGTGACCCGCAAGCGCGGCGACTGGTGGGTCTTCGGCGGTTCGCTGGCGGTCCTCGGCGTCAGTTTCGGCCTGCTCGCCACCGACAACACCGACGACTTCAGCACGCCCAAGGGCAACGCGGGCATGATCATCCTGCTGCTCAACGCCGCGGCCTGCGCGGGCTACTACCTGTACGCGGACATACGCCACTTCCGGCCCTACCCCGCCGGCTACGCGGCGCCCCCGGCCCACGGCATGGGCTACGGCTACCCGCAGCCCCCGTCGCCGTACGCGGCCACCGTCCCGCAGACGCCGGCCGGCCCCGTGCCCGCCCCCGGGCCCCACACGCCCGTGCCGCCCCCTCCGCCGCAGCGCCCCGCCCCCGCCCGTATCGACCAGGTGCGCGCGGAACTCGACGAGCTCAGCGACTACTTGCGCAAGCACCCCGGCAACCCTGAGGGCGGAAGGTGAGCGTGACGACAGGGCGTGTCGTCGCCGGCCGGTATGCGCTGTCCACGCTCATCGGGCAGGGCGGCATGGGCCAGGTGTGGACGGCCTACGACCAGCGGCTCGACCGGCGCGTGGCGGTGAAGCTGCTGCGCCCCGACAAGGTGGCGGGCCAGGAGGCCGACGAGCTGCGCCGCCGCTTCGTGCGCGAGTGCCGGGTGACCGCGCAGGTCGACCACCCGGGCCTGGTCACGGTGCACGACGCGGGCAGCGAGGGCGAGGAGCTGTTCCTCGTCATGCAGTACGTCGACGGCGCCGACCTCTCCGACCACCTCGCCGAGCACGACCCCTACCCCTGGCAGTGGGCGGTCGCGGTCGTCGCGCAGCTGTGCGCGGTGCTCAGCGCCGTGCACGCCGTGCCGATCGTCCACCGCGACCTCAAGCCGCGGAACGTGATGGTGAAGCAGGACGGCACCGTCACGGTTCTCGACCTCGGCGTCGCCTCGGTGATGGACACCGACACCACGCGCCTGACCCACACCGGCTCGCCCATCGGCTCGCCCGCCTACATGGCGCCCGAGCAGGCCATGGGCGGCGCGGTCGGCCCGTACACCGACCTGTACGCGCTCGGTGTGCTGCTGCACGAACTCCTCAGCGGCGACGTCCCGTTCGCGGGCTCGACGGCGCTCGGTGTGCTGCACCGGCACCTGTACGAGCCGCCGGTGCCCGTGCGCCGGCTGCGCCCCGAGGTGCCCGAGGCCCTCGAGGCGCTCGTGCTGCGGCTGCTCGCCAAGGACCCGCTGCACCGCCCGGCCTCCGCGCAGGAGGTCTACGAGCACCTGGAGCTGCTCCTGCCCGCGCGCGGGACGCCCACGGGCGCGCCGCTGGACCCCACGCGTCCCTTCCTGCGTCCGCACGCACCCTGGCCGGATCGCGCCCGCACGCCCGCGCCCCAGCCCGCCCCGGTCGCACCGGCGGTGGAGAAGGCCGAGAAGCCGGACGTCGCCCGTGCCGTCGACGAGGTCAAGCGCCTGCTGGGCGAGGGCCGCATCACCCAGGCCGTCGACATCCTCGGCGCGATCCTGCCCGCCGCCGCCGAACAGCACGGCGAGCACTCGCCGGTGGTCCGCACGCTGCGCAAGCAGTACGCCGCGACCCTCATGGACGACGGCCAGTACCGCCGCGCGCTGCCCGAGCTGCGCCGCCTCGCCGACGAGCGCGCCGCCGAGGCCGGCCAGGCCGACCCCCAGTCGCTCCGCTTCCGCTACGAGGCCGCCCAGTGCCTGGAGTCCCTGGGCGAACCGGCGGCCGCTTTGGCCGAGTACCGCGCGCTGCTGCCGTACTACGAGAACCAGTACGTGGCCGGCGACCCCGAGCTCTCCCACGACGTCCGCCGCCGCATCGGCCTGCTGCTGCTCGCCCTCGGCGACCGCCCGGCCGCCCACGACACCCTGGCCCGCCTGCTGATGGACGTGGAGCGACTGCGCGGCCCCGGCCACCCGCTCGCGGTGGAGGTCCGCCGGACGCTGCAGTGGCTGGGACAGGTGCGCGGCTAGGTTTTGCCGTTCCCTGGGGGACTCTTGTGATCTTCAGGGGTTTGCGTTTCCCGAACGCTTGACCGGCGCGGGATAGGTTGCGGTTCGTTTTCGCCGCGCAACGCACAACCAGGGGTGGGGTATTCATGGCCGGGCATCGGCAGTCGAAGAAGCGCAGATACATCACGTGGGGCGCCGCTGGTGCCGCCGTCGTCGCCGGAGCCGGGCTCGCCGCGCAGTCCTCCATGGCCGCCACCACCTGGCCCGCGCAGAAGACCTACACCGGCCGCGCCTTCGACACCTGCGCCGCGCCCTCCCTCTCCGCCATGAAGGCGTGGCACGGCGGCCTCTACGGCGCCGCCGCCGTCTACGTCGGCGGGAAGAACCGCGGCTGCTCGCAGCCCAACCTCACCGCCTCCTGGGTGAAGTCGGTCGCCACGGCCGGCTGGAAGCTCATCCCGATCTACGTCGGCGCGCAGCCGCCCTGCCAGTCCGGCTCCAACCCGGAGAAGCTCACCGCCACCACGGCCTCCACGCTGGGCAGGAGCGACGCCGACGACGCCGTCTCGAAGGCCTCGGCGCTCGGCATGAAGGCCGGCAGCCCGATCTACCTGGACATGGAGTCGTACGACATCACGAACACGTCGTGCAACAACGCCGTGCTCACCTATGTCCGCGCCTTCGACAAGGAGCTGCGCGTCAAGGTGTACCGCGCGGGCTACTACGGCTTCACCAGCTCCAGCGCCAAGGCGATCGCCAACGCCACCGACAAGACGGACCTGCCGGGCAACCTCTGGTACGCGCTGTGGGACAAGCAGAACACCACGACCGCGGACTGGCCGTTCGGCGCGACCCAGTTCACGGACCACAGCCGCGGCCACCAGTACCTGGTCAACAGCAAGGAGACGCGCAACGGCTACACGATCACCGTGGACCGCGACGCCTGGGACGGGCCGGTGGCCATCACGGGCTGACGCCCGCACGCGCGCGTGCACGCGTCGGGGGAGGGGACGGTGCCCGAAGTCGCGGTGAATCGTTGGTCGAATGGGTTGGCCAGAGCCTGGCCGCTGCATACCATCGATCACCGCAAGACTTTGTGCACCGTCGCACAATCTCCTCGGGAGGCTTCCTTGCACCGCCGCCGTCGCTCCGCGCTCGTCCTCACCGCCGCGATCGCCGCCGCGGCTCCCCTGCTCACCGCATGCGGAAGCGACGCGCATCCCGGCGCGGCCGCCGTGGTCGGCGGACAGCGGATCACCGTGGCACAGCTGGAGAACCGGGTGAACGAGGTGCGCACGGCGCAGCGCGCGGCCGTCAAGGACGACGCCCAGTACCAGCAGGCCGTCTCGCAGACCAGCTCCCTGACCCGCGACACCCTGCACAGCATGGTGCTCGACCGGGTGCTGCACCGGGCCGCCCAGGACGCGGACATCACGGTCACGCCCAAGGAGATCCAGCAGATGCGCACCGGCCTGGAACAGCAGGTCGGCGGCGCCAAGGCGCTCGAGACGGCCTGGCTCCAGCAGTACGGCGTCGCGCCCGGCCGCCTGGACGACAACCTCCGCCTCCAGCTGGAGGCGCAGAAGCTCGCGCAGAGCCTTGGCACCGACACCAGCAAGCCGCCCTTCTGGAACGCCCTGTCCAAGGCGTCCAAGGAGCTGCACGTCGACCTGAACCCGCGCTACGGCGCCTGGGACGTCCAGCAGAGCAGCCGCGTCGACGCCAAGACGCCATGGGTGCGCGAGGTCACGACGACCGGGACGCAGCAGCAGCCGGCGTAACCCCCTGCCTGTGGACAACCCGCGGTGCGGTCGGTGGCGTGGGTTACGTTCGGATCGTGCACGCAACCAGCTCCGCGGAGTCTCCCGGCCGCATCGTCCTGCTCACCACCAGCCACCGAGTCGCACCCGGCCTGCTGTCCTGGCCCGCCTGGCAGGCCCTGCACGCCGCCGACCGCGTGCTGTGCGCGGACGGCGCGCATCCGCAGCTGCCGTATCTGCGCGAGGCCGGCATAGCGGTCGCCGAGGACGCGCCCACCGCCGAGGAGCTGGTCGGCGCGTGCGAGGGCGGGCACACGGTCGTGGTCGTGGCGACGGGCGAGGGCGAGCCCGCGCTCACCGACGGCCTGGCGCGCCTCGCGGGCTCCGGTCGCGTGCGGATGCCGGAGCTGGAGCTGCTCCCCGCCTCCTACGACCTGCCGGGCGCCCGCCTGCTCGACCTCGTCCAGGTCATGGACCGCATCCGCGCCGAGTGCCCGTGGTCCTCCCGCCAGACCCACAAGGGCCTGGCGAAGTACGGCATCGAGGAGGCCTACGAACTCGTCGAGGCGATCGAGGACGGCGACCGCGACGAACTGCGCGAGGAGCTCGGCGACGTCCTGCTCCAGGTGGTCTTCCACTCCCGTATCGCCGAGGAGGACCCGGACGCGCCCTTCTCCGTCGACGACGTCGCCGCCGGCATCGTCGCCAAGCTCATCCACCGCCACCCCCATGTCTTCGGGGACGAGACCGCCTCGACGCCCGAGGAGGTCAAGGAGCACTGGCTGCGCACCAAGGCGGTGGAGAAGCAGCGCACCTCGGTCACCGAGGGCGTCCCCCTGGGCCAGCCGGGCCTGGCCCTCGCCGCGAAGCTGGCCTCCCGTACCCGGACGGCGGGCCTGGACGTCCCCCTGCCCCGGTCCGAGGGCATCGGCTACGAGCTGCTGGCCCTGGCGGTCCGCGCCGAGTCCGAGGGCGTGGACCCGGAGGCGGCACTGCGCGCGGCGGCCCGCGCCTACCGCGACGCGATCAGGCGGACCGAGGACGGCGCCCGCCGGGACGGGCCCGTCAGCCAGGGGTGAAGCGCACGGGCAGCTCCCGCAGCCCTCGCATGATGAGCCCGCCGCGCCAGCGCAGGTCGGCCGGGTCGGCGGCGAGTTCGAGGTCGGGCAGGCGGCGCAGCAGCGTCTCCAGCGCGGTCCGGGCCTCCAGCCGGGCCAGGGGGGCGCCGAGGCAGTAGTGGATGCCGTGGCCGTAGCCGAGGTGCTGGTTGTCGCGGCGGGCCAGGTCGAGGGTGTCCGGCCCGGTGAAGCGGGCCGGGTCGCGGTCCGCCGCCGCGAGGACGACCAGCACGGGGTCGCCGGTGGCGATGGACTGCCCGCCGATGGTGAGGGGTTCGGTGGCGAAGCGCCAGGTGGCCAGCTCCACGGGGCCGTCGTAGCGGAGCAGTTCCTCCAGGCCGGTGTCCAGCAGTTCCGTCTCGCCCCGCTCGACGGACTCCTGGAGCAGGGCCCGCTGCCCGGGGTTGCGCAGCAGCGCGTACATGCCGTTGCCGATGAGGTTGATGGTCGTCTCGAAGCCGGCGAACAGGAGCACGAAGCACATCGCGGCGGCCTCGTTCTCGGTGAGGTGCTCGCCGTGGTCGGAGGCGCGGATGAGGCCGGAGATCAGGTCCTCGCCGAGGTCGCCGCGCTTGCGGTGGATGAGCTCCGCGAGATAGCCGCGGATCTTCTTCACCGAGCGGGCGACCCCGCCGCGCGGTCCGCCGCCGTGCCGGATCATCATCCCCGCCCAGTCCCGGAAGTCGTCCTGGTCCTCGCGCGGCACCCCGAGCAGGTCGCAGATGGCGTGGATGGGCAGGGGGAAGGCGAACTCGTGGATCAGGTCGGCCTCGCCCCGCGCCGCGAACCGGTCGATGAGGTCGTCCGTCAACTCCTGCACCCGGGGCGTGAACTCGGCCACCCGGCGCGGGGTGAACGCCTTGGAGACGAGACGGCGCAGCCGGGTGTGGTCCGGCGGGTCGATGTTGAGCAGATGCGTCATCAGGTTGGCGCTGCGCTCGCCCGGGATGCCGGTCCGGCTCTTGCCCTGCGCGTCCTCGGCGTGGTGGTCGGGGTTCTTCGACAGCCGCCCGTCGGCGAGCGCCTGACGTGCGTCGGCGTAGCGGGTGACCAGCCACGCCTCGACCCCGCTGGGCAGCTTCGTCCGGTGGACGGGGGAGTGCTCGCGCAGCCAGGCGTAGGCCGGATAAGGGTCCGAGGCGAACTCCCAGGTGAAGAGTTCGGGTGCGGAGTTCGGGACGTTCACGGCACGACGGTATCGGGACCGGCCGGCGCTCGCGCCGCCGCCTTGAACCGGTCAAAGATGACACGCCTTCAACTATGTGATCTTCACGTGATCTACGCGGCATTAACTTGTGACAAGTGATCGTCAGCCGATACGTTCACCCACCAGTGCGCTGCCCAGATCCTGCGCCGCGCCGGTCAATGCTGTCTCCGAAAGGCCTCTGCATGCTCTCCGGGAACGGTCGACACCGTCGCCCCCGTCAGGCTCCCGCCATCATCGTCGCGGCCGGGGTGACCGGCTCCGCGATCGCCATCCCGCTGCTCGCCGCATCCGGCGCGAGCGCCGCCGACGGCGGCAGCACCTGGGACAAGGTGGCGCAGTGCGAGACCGGCGGAGCCTGGAGCCAGGACAGCGGCAACGGTCTCTACGGCGGCCTGCAGCTGAGCCAGGACGACTGGGACAAGTACGGCGGTCTCGACTACGCGACCCGGCCCGACCTCGCCAGCCGCAACCAGCAGATAGCCGTCGCCCAGAAGGTCCTGGCGGACCAGGGCGTGGGCGCGTTCCGCACCTGCGGCCTGACCACCGGGCTGAGCAAGGACTCCGACTCGGCGGACATCGACACCGGGGTGCTGGGCGGCGGCAGTGACTCGTCCGACTCCGGCGACTCCGGCAGCTCCTTCGGTCTGTCCAACTCCTCGGGCAACTCCTCGTCCGACTCCTCCGGTGAGTCGTCTTCGTCGGATTCGTCCGGCGGTTCCCTCCTGGACTCGTCCTCCAGCCCGTCCCCCTCGACCTCCACCGACAAGACGGACAACTCGGCCGAATCTACTGCATCTGCCTCGCCGTCCGACTCCCCGTCCCGTCGCGTCCCGAGCGCCTCGCAGGGGGGCGAAAGCTCCCCCACCGAGCGGGCGAAGACGGACGACTCGGACAACTCGCAGCAGTCCGCGGGCTCTTGGAGTCTGGTCGACACCGGTGCGCTCGGCAGCGGCCGTCATCGCGGCGCGAGCGCCGACGAGACCGAGACCGACGGCCACGCGGCCGGCACCTACACCGTCCGCGCCGGCGACACCCTCGCGTCCATCGCCGACTCCCGTGACGTGCGCGGCGGATGGCGCGCGCTCTACGACGCGAACAAGAAGGCCATCGGCAGCGACCCGAACCAGATCTCGGCCGGTCAGACCCTGCGTCTCGGTAGCGAATAGGGCGAAAATTAACGGGAGTTCACGTCACATTTCGCCGCGGAATGTCCGGTTTGGTGAAAGTGTGGGATGAGTCTCAGAAGCCCTGATCGTCTTTGAATTTCCGCGGATCGCGTGTCTACGGTCTACACCGCTCGTCAACACGAGCCCCGTCTGCCGCAACGCCGAATCCTGCCAGCGGCCGTACGGGAACAGTCGTCGCGTCATGCGCCGTAGGCAGGAGCGGGGGACCCAAGGTAAGTGCCCCACCGGGAAGTTGCCGGTGGCGGCTTGGGGTGTAGCCGTGCCGAGCGAGAGCGAGGCACGACCGGGCAACTCAACCGGCCCGAACCCGACAGCTCACCTCGCAGGCGTCGGTGAGGGGATCAACCATGCTGTTTTCCCGCCAGGGCAAGCACCGTCGTCCTTCCAAGGCCACCAGGGCCGCCGCGTTCGCCGGCCTCACCGGTGTCGCCATCGCCGCCCCGCTGATGGCAGCGGGCAACGCCTCCGCCGCGACCGCCTCCGAGTGGGACAAGGTCGCCCAGTGCGAGTCGGGCGGCAACTGGTCCATCAACACCGGCAACGGCTACTACGGCGGTCTGCAGTTCTCCGCCTCCACCTGGGCCGCGTACGGCGGCACCGCCTACGCCCCGCAGGCCAACCAGGCCAGCAAGGCGCAGCAGATAGCCGTCGCCGAGAAGGTTCTCGCCGCCCAGGGCAAGGGCGCCTGGCCGGTCTGCGGCACGGGCCTGTCCGGCGCCGCCTACAACGGCGCCGCCGCCTCGAAGCCGAGCACCACCACCCACTCCGAGTCGCAGGCCGCCTCCCGCTCCTCCGAGCGCCCGGCCGCGAAGTCGCAGAAGACCGTCACCACCCCGACCGGCAAGAAGGTCAAGAAGGGCGACGGCGAGTACAAGGTCGTCAAGGGCGACACCCTGAGCTCCATCGCCACCAAGCACCACGTGGCCGGCGGCTGGTCGAAGCTGTTCAAGCTGAACAAGGACATCGTCCAGGACGCCAACCTGATCTACCCGGGCCAGCAGCTGCACCTCAAGTGACAGCGGGCCGGTAGCCGGACCACAGCGCCCTGACAGCCGTGTCCTCCAGCATGGAGGACACGTGAGGGGCCGCCCCCGTCCCCACGGTCTCCCCGCCTCGGTGCGTGTTCCCCCGTACGCACCGGGGCGGGGTTCTTTCGTGCGCGTGCGCGCGTGCTTTCGTGCGGGTTTTTGTTCCGTTCGGAAACAATTTACTCTCGGTTCTGCTCAAGGGGTGGGCGACCGGCTGGCCGATCGGCCCCGGGCGGTTAGGCTCGTCTCGCAGAGCCACCGCGCTACTGCCGTAGCCGCGTCACATCCATGAAGGAGATGCTCGTGCCGTCCATCGACGTCGTCGTAGCCCGGGAAATCCTGGACTCCCGAGGCAACCCCACGGTCGAGGTCGAGGTCGGCCTCGACGACGGCAGCACGGGTCGTGCCGCCGTCCCGTCCGGCGCCTCCACGGGCGCCTTCGAGGCCATCGAGCTCCGCGACGGCGACCCCAACCGCTACCAGGGCAAGGGTGTCGAGAAGGCCGTCCTCGCCGTGATCGAGCAGATCGGCCCGGAGCTGGTCGGCTACGACGCCACCGAGCAGCGCCTGATCGACCAGGCGATGTTCGACCTGGACGCCACCGACAACAAGGGCTCGCTCGGCGCCAACGCCATCCTCGGCGTCTCCCTGGCCGTCGCCCACGCCGCCTCCGAGGCCAGCGACCTCCCGCTCTTCCGCTACCTCGGCGGCCCGAACGCGCACCTGCTCCCCGTGCCGATGATGAACATCCTGAACGGCGGCTCGCACGCCGACTCCAACGTGGACATCCAGGAGTTCATGATCGCCCCGATCGGCGCGGAGTCCTTCTCCGAGGCGCTGCGCTGGGGCACCGAGGTCTACCACACCCTCAAGAAGGTGCTGAAGAGCAAGGGCCTGGCCACCGGCCTCGGCGACGAGGGCGGCTTCGCCCCGAACCTCGGCTCCAACCGCGAGGCCCTGGACCTCATCCTCGAGGCCATCAAGGAAGCCGGTTACGCCCCCGGCGAGCAGATCGCCCTCGCGCTCGACGTCGCCGCCTCCGAGTTCTACAAGGACGGCAAGTACCTCTTCGAGGGCAAGGAGCGCTCCGCCGCCGAGATGACGGAGTACTACGAGGAGCTCGTGGCGGCCTACCCGCTCGTCTCCGTCGAGGACCCGCTGTTCGAGGACGACTGGGCCGGCTGGAAGGTCCTCACCGACAAGCTGGGCGACAAGGTGCAGATCGTCGGCGACGACCTGTTCGTCACCAACCCGGAGCGCCTGGCCCGCGGCATCGACGACGGCGCCGCCAACGCACTGCTCGTCAAGGTCAACCAGATCGGCTCGCTGACCGAGACCCTGGACGCCGTGGAGCTGGCCCAGCGCAACGGCTTCAAGTGCATGATGTCCCACCGCTCCGGCGAGACCGAGGACGTCACCATCGCCGACCTCGCCGTCGCCACCAACTGCGGCCAGATCAAGACCGGCGCCCCGGCCCGCTCCGAGCGCGTCGCCAAGTACAACCAGCTGCTGCGCATCGAGGAGATCCTCGACGACGCCGCGGTCTACGCGGGCCGCAGCGCCTTCCCCCGCTTCAAGGGCTGACCAACTTCGGGGGTCCTTCGGGACCCTTCGGAGTCAAGCCCTCGCCAGTCGTACGTACGTCCCCGTACCGGTCCCGTACCGTGTGCGGGGACGTACGCACGTGTGACCGGGAGGCGGGGACATGGCCGTGAAGGACCGGGACCGGTTCTCGACCGCGACCAGGATCAAGCTGCTCGGCGAGCAGACGGCGGCCCGTGTCTACCGCTCCCAGACCAAGCGGCAGGCCCGCCGCTCGCGGCTGACCGGTCGCGCGGCCCTGCTCGCCCTGGTCGTGTGCTCGCTGGTCGTGGCCCTCGCCTATCCCATAAGGCAGTACGTCTCCCAGCGCTCCCAGATCGCCGACCTCCAGCGCCAGAAGCAGCAGGCCCGGGAGCGGGTCGAGCAGCTGCGCGACCTCAAGGCGCGCTGGCAGGACGACTCCTACGCCGAGCAGCAGATCCGGCAGCGGCTGCACTATGTGATGCCGGGCGAGACCGGCTACATCGTCATCGACCCCAACGCGGCCAAGCAGTCGCGGTCCGAACTGGGGGCGGCCGACCGCCCCTGGTACACCAACGTCTGGGACGACGTCGACAAGTCGGACGCCGCCGGCCGGTGACCCGACGCCTCCGACCGGTGCGCCGGCGCCCTCGCCGGTGAACCGCTGAACAAGCAGAAAGACAGGCATGGAAACGCCCCCGCCGCCCACCCCGCGCACCGAGCCCACCGCCGCGGACGTCGACGCCTTCAAGCAGCAGCTCGGGCGGCCGCCGCGCGGGCTGCGCGCCATCGCGCACCGCTGCCCGTGCGGGCAGCCGGACGTCGTCGAGACCGCGCCGCGGCTGCCCGACGGCACGCCCTTCCCGACGACGTACTACCTGACCTGTCCGCGCGCCGCCTCCGCGATCGGCACGCTGGAGGCCAACGGCGTCATGAAGGAGATGACCGAACGGCTGCAGACCGACCCGGAGCTGGCCGCCGCCTACCGCGCCGCGCACGAGGACTACATCGCCCGCCGCGACGCCATCGAGGTCCTGGAGGGCTTCCCGAGCGCGGGCGGCATGCCGGACCGGGTGAAGTGCCTGCACGTGCTGGTCGGCCACTCCCTGGCCGCGGGCCCGGGCGTGAACCCCCTGGGCGACGAGGCCCTCGCGATGCTGCCGGAGTGGTGGCGCAAGGGCCCGTGCGTGCAGCCGCTCGCCGCGCCGGACCCGGCGGACGAACACCCCGGCGAGGAGGGCGAGGTGGCGGACCCCACCGCGATCCGCAGCGGCTTCTTCGCCGAGACCCCGCTGGTGCCCGCCGGGTTCACCCGCGTCGCCGCCGTCGACTGCGGCACCAACTCCATCCGGCTGCTGGTCGCCGACGTGAACCCGGCCACCGGTGAGCTGCTGGAGCTCGACCGGCGCATGACGATCGTGCGGCTCGGGCAGGACGTGGACCGTACGGGGCGGCTCGCCCCGGAGGCGCTGGAGCGCACCTTCGCCGCCTGCCGGACGTACGCGGAGGTGATCCGCGAACTCGGCGCCGCCAAGGTGCGGTTCGTGGCCACCTCGGCCTCCCGGGACGCCTCCAACCGCGAGGACTTCGTCCGCGGCGTCGTGGACATCCTCGGCGTCGAGCCCGAGGTCGTCTCCGGCGAGCAGGAGGCGGAGCACTCCTTCACCGGCGCGACCAAGGAGCTGGCCGGCGGCGACGCGATGGCCAGGCCGTACCTCGTCGTCGACATCGGCGGCGGCTCCACCGAGTTCGTCGTCGGCGACGACCATGTGCGCGCGGCGCGCTCGGTCGACGTCGGCTGTGTGCGGATGACCGAGCGCCACCTCGTCCGGGACGGCGCCGTCACCGACCCGCCCACCGAGGAGCAGATCGCGGCCATGCGGGCCGACATCGAGCAAGCCCTCGACCTCGCCGAGGAGACCGTCCCGCTGCGCGAGGCGCGCACGCTGGTGGGGCTCGCGGGATCGGTGACGACCGTGTCGGCGATCGCGCAGGAGCTGCCCGAGTACGACTCGGAGCGCATCCACCACTCCCGCGTCTCGCGCGAGAAGGTCCGCGAGATCACCGAGTGGCTGCTGCACTCCACCCACGCCGAGCGCGCGGCCGTCCCCTCCATGCACCCGGGGCGCGTCGACGTCATCGCGGCGGGCGCCCTCGTGCTGCTCTCGATCATGGAGCGGACCGGCGCCGAGGAGGTCGTGGTGAGTGAACACGACATCCTCGACGGCATCGCGTGGTCGGTGGCGTAGGTCTCTTTATTACCCATCAGTAGCTCTCGGACGAGCAGGTCGGATAGCTTATGAGCGTGTCCGAGGGGCCTTTCGGGGCCTCTCGGCGACGCCCCGCCGACGAAGTTCGTGAAGTTCTTCACAAGGAATTCCGCCTCGTGGAAGCACGAAATGAGCGCCGGTTGAGCTTTTCGGGGGTCAACAGGCCCTTGAACGCGTTCAATCGGAGCAGATGGGGGCGTCGCGCACGGGTCTTCCGGAGGGGTGTTTCCGGGGCCTCACGACGGTCGCCGGAGGACGGAGAGCCAGCTCACGCGGCATTGACAACGGGACGTACCGCCCCGGCGCACCCCGCCGCGCGGAGACCGGTGTCAAGCGGGTCGCGGAGGATAACACAGGCCCTGCCGATGCTTGTGAAGGGGCGCACGAGCCCACCCCCTGAGGCAGGTGGATACTCGATGGCATGAGCACCACGGAGCGTCCCAGGATCCTCGTAGTAGGCGGTGGGTACGTAGGCCTGTACGCAGCTCGGCGCATCCAGAAGAAGATGCGCTACGGCGAGGCGACCGTCACGGTCGTCGACCCCCGGTCGTACATGACCTACCAGCCCTTCCTTCCCGAAACCGCCGCCGGCAACATCTCCCCGCGCCACGTCGTCGTCCCGCTGCGACGCGTGCTGCCGAAGGCGGAGGTTCTCACCGGCCGGGTCACCACCATCGACCAGGACCGCAAGGTCGCCACGATCGCCCCGCTGGTCGGCGAGGCGTACGAGCTGCCCTTCGACTACCTGGTGATCGCGCTCGGCGCGGTCTCCCGCACCTTCCCGATCCCCGGCCTCGCCGAGCAGGGCATCGGCATGAAGGGCATCGAGGAGGCCATCGGCCTGCGCAACCACGTCCTCGAGCAGCTCGACAAGGCCGACTCCACCACCGACGAGGAGATCCGCCGCAAGGCGCTCACCTTCGTCTTCATCGGCGGCGGCTTCGCCGGTGCGGAGACCATCGGTGAGGTCGAGGACCTGGCCCGCGACGCGGCCAAGTACTACAAGAACGTGTCCCGCGAGGACATGCGCTTCATCCTGGTCGACGCCGCCGACAAGATCCTGCCCGAGGTCGGCCCCAAGCTGGGCTCCTACGGCAAGGAGCACCTGGAGAGCCGCGGCGTGGAGATCTACCTCTCCACCTCGATGGACTCCTGCGTCGACGGCCACGTGGTGCTGAAGAACGGCCTGGAGGTCGACTCCAACACCATCGTCTGGACCGCCGGCGTCAAGCCGAACCCGGTCCTGTCCCGCTACGGCCTGCCGCTCGGCCCCCGCGGTCACGTCGACTGCGCGCCGACCCTCCAGGTCAAGGGCACCGACTACATCTGGGCCGCGGGCGACAACGCCCAGGTCCCGGACCTCGTCGGCCGCAAGGCGGGCAACGAGAACGCCTGGTGCCCGCCGAACGCCCAGCACGCGCTGCGCCAGGCCAAGGTCCTCGGCGACAACGTGATCTCCGGCATGCGGGGCTTCCCGCAGAAGGACTACTCGCACGCCAACAAGGGCGCGGTGGCCGGTCTCGGCCTGCACAAGGGCGTCGCGATGATCGTCATGGGCAAGATGAAGATCAAGCTCAAGGGCCGGCTGGCCTGGTACATGCACCGTGGCTACCACGGCATGGCGATGCCGACCTGGAACCGCAAGGTCCGCGTCTTCGCCGACTGGACCCTCGGCATGTTCCTCAAGCGCGAGGTCGTCTCCCTCGGCGCGATGGAGCACCCGCGCGAGGAGTTCTACGAGGCCGCCAAGCCGGTGCCGGCGGCCCAGCCGGAGAAGGCCAAGACGGAGGCGAAGGCTTCCTGACCGGAGCCCGCTGAACAAACCGAAGGACCTCCCGCCATCCGTGGTGCGGGAGGTCCTTCGGCGTTTTCCGGACATCGGCGCCGGAAAACTAGATGGGTACTGCATGCATTTTGCCCAGTCGTAACGCGCGCGGGGGACTGCGCGAGCCGCCCACAGGTGTTTACGTGGTGATTGACATTCCGGGATCGCTGTCACGGAGGTGTGCGCCATGGCTGACGCCGCGCTGCGGCTGAAGAGCCTCGTCGAACAGTTGCTGGGGGTGCCGTTGCCGGTGCGCATCCGCGCCTGGGACGGTTCGCAGGCGGGGCCGCCGGGTGCACCCGCGCTGGTGGTGCGGAACCGCCGGGCGGTGCGCCGGCTGCTGTGGAAGCCCGGAGAACTGGGTCTGGCCCGCGCCTGGGTGGCCGGCGACCTGGACATCGAGGGAGACCTCTACGAGGCCCTGGACCTCATGTCGTCGCTGGTGTGGGAGCGCGGCGAGGACTCCAGGACCCTGCTCCAGGCGCTCCGGGACCCGCAGGTGCGGGCCGCCGCGCGCGGGCTGGTGAAGGTGGCCGGGCTGCCGCTGCCGCCCGCCCCGCCGCGCGAGGAGGTCCGCAGATCCCGCGGGCATCTGCACACCCGGCGCAGCGACAAGCGGGCCATCAGCCACCACTACGACGTCGGCAACGACTTCTACGAGATCGTCCTCGGCCCGTCCATGGTGTACTCGTGCGCCTACTGGCACGAGGGCGGCACCCTGGAGGAGGCCCAGCGCGACAAGCTCGCACTCGTCTGCGCCAAGCTCGACCTGCGGCCCGGCATGCGGCTGCTCGACGTCGGCTGCGGCTGGGGCTCCATGGCCATCCACGCGGCGCGCGAGCACGGCGTGAGCGTCGTCGGCGTCACCCTCTCCCAGGAGCAGGCCGCCTACGCCCGCAAGCGCGTCGCGGACGAGGGGCTGACCGACCGGGTGGAGATCCGGGTGCAGGACTACCGGGACGTCGCCGACGGGCCCTACGACGCCATCTCCTCCATCGGGATGGCCGAGCACGTCGGCGCGGAGCGGTACCTGGAGTACGCCCGGGACCTGTACAGCCTGCTGCGCCCCGGCGGCCGGCTGCTCAACCACCAGATCGCCCGCCGGCCGCAGCGCGACGAATCGGCGTACGACGTCGACGAGTTCATCGACGCCTACGTCTTCCCGGACGGTGAGCTCGCCCCGGTCGGCACCACCGTCACCCAGCTGGAGCGCGCCGGGTTCGAGGTGCGCGACGTCGAGTCGCTGCGCGAGCACTACGCCCTCACCCTGCGCCGCTGGGTGGCCAACCTGGAGACGGAGTGGGCGCGTTCGATGCGGCTGACCAGTCCGGGGCGCGCCCGCGTCTGGCGGCTGTACATGGCCGCGTGCGCGCTCGCCTTCGAGCACAACCGCATCGGCATCAACCAGGTGCTGGCGGTGAAGGCACCGGAGAGCGGCGCGTCGGGGATGCCGCTGCGGGCCCGCACCTGGGGTGCGCCGCGGGCGTAGGAGCACGCACGAAGGGGCCCCGTCCGGTCGCCGGACGGGGCCCCGACTGCCGTGCGGCTACTCCGACTTGATGGCCGTGAGCATGTTCAGGCGGGCCGCCCGCCGGGCCGGCCACAGGGCCGCGAGGACGCCGACCGCCGCCGCCAGGAGGAGGAAGACCCCCATCCTCGCCCAGGGCAGGACCAGTTCGTATGTCGCCATCTTCGTGCCCAGCAGCTCGCCGGCCGCCCAGCCGAAGAAGACACCCAGGCCGATGCCGAGCACGCCGCCGAACAGGGAGATCACCAGGGACTCCAGGCGGACCATGCGCTTGATGCCCTTGCGGTCCAGGCCGATCGCGCGCAGCATGCCGATCTCCTGCGAGCGCTCGAACACCGACATGGCCAGGGTGTTGATGACACCGAGGACCGCCACGATCACCGCCATGGCGAGCAGGCCGTAGAGCATGTTCAGCATCAGCGTGAACATCTTCGCGATGCCGTCGGAGAGGTCCTGCTTGCTCTGGACCTTGATGGCCGGGTTGGCGCCCAGGGCCTTCTCCAGCCGGTCCTTGGTCGCGCCGGACGCGCCGTCCGCCGTCTTCACCAGGACCTGCATGTCGCCCGGGTCGGTCATGTGCGGGGTGACGGTGGCGCTGTCGACGAGGATGCCGCGGATCAGCTCGTTGCCCTCGTAGACGCCGGAGACCGTCAGCGGGGTCGACTTGCCGTCCTCGTAGTGCGCGGTGAAGCGCGAACCCGCCTTCCAGCCATGGGACTTGGCCGTGTCCTCGTCCACCACGACCCGGCCGCCGCCCACCGTGAAGGCGCCGTTGTCCACCTTCAGGTCGGTGAGCTTCGCGATCGCCGCGCCGTTCACCCCGGTCAGGGACTCGCCCGTGCCGTCGATGCGCGAGTAGACGTTGCGCAGGGGGCTGGTGGCGCTCACGTCACCGGTGGCGTTCAGCTTCTTGTCGACGTCCGGCGACAGCTCGTTGCCGTTCGCCATGGAGACCACGTAGTCGGCGCGGATGGCGGACGACGCCATCTTGTCGATGGACTTCTGCAGGCTGCCCGCCATCACCGTCATGCCGGTGATGAGGGTGAGCCCGATCATCAGCGCGGAGGCGGTGGCCGCCGTGCGGCGCGGGTTGCGCACCGAGTTCTGGCGGGCCAGCTTGCCCGAGATGCCGAAGATCCTGAGCACCGGCGCCGCGGCCGCGATCAGCGGGCGCGACAGCAGCGGGGTGAGGATGAAGACGCCGATGATGAGCAGGACCGCGCCGAGCCCCATCGGGGCCTGGCCGTCCGAGCCGTCCATCGTGGTGGCCGCGAGGACCACCGCGACGCCCGCGCCGCTGAACAGCGCGCCCAGCGTGTTGCGCAGCACCAGCGACTTGGTCGTGGCCTTCGCGTGGACGCTGCTCATCGCCGCGACCGGCGGGATCTTCGCGGCGCGGCGGCCGGGCAGCCAGGCCGCGAGCATGGTGATGACGACGCCGACCGCGAGGGCCGCCGCGACCGTGCCCGGCGTGATGATCAGCGGGCCGTCCGGGACGCTGCCGCCCAGCGTCCCCATCAGGGCGCGCAGGCCGGCGCCGATGCCGATGCCCGCGACCAGTCCGGTGACACCGGCGACCACACCGACCACGAACGCCTCGATCAGCACCGACCGGGTCACCTGGCGGCGCGAGGCGCCGACGGCACGCAGCAGCGCGAGCTCCTTGGTGCGCTGGGCGACCAGCATGGTGAAGGTGTTGGCGATGATGAAGGTGCCGACGAAGAGCGCGATGCCCGCGAAGACCAGTAGGCCCTGCTTCAGCCCGCTCATCGACGAGGAGATCTGCTCGGCCTGGTCGTCGGCGAGCTTCTTGCCGGTGGTGGTCTCCACCAGCTTGGTGCCCAGCGCCTTGTCCAGCCCGGCCTTCAGCGCGGTCTGGGAGGTGCCGGCGGCGGCCTTCACGTCGATCTCGTCGTACGTGCCGGGCTTGCCGAACAGCTTCTGGGCGGTGGCGGTGTCGTAGAGGGCGAGGCTGCCGCCCGCCGCGACGTTGCCGTCGTCGGTGGTGAAGATGCCGCTGATGGTCGGGGTGAGGACCGGGCCGTCGACGGAGAGGCGGACCGTGTCGCCGACCTTGTAGCCGGCGCGCTCGGCGGTCCTGGCGTCGATGGCGACCTGGTTCGCGCCGTGCGGCGCGCTGCCCGACTTCAGCGGGTACCGGGAGTCCTTCGCGCCCCAGTAGTTGCCGCCCTGCGACTGGAAGCCGCCGCCGATGAGCTTGCCGTGCTTGTCGGCGATGGCGGTGAAGCCGCTGACGACGCCGACGGCGTGCGCCGCGCCCGGCACCTTGGCACTCCTGTCGAGCATGGCCTGGGTCAGCTCGGGCGTCCTGCTGATCGTGTTGCCCTTGTCCGCCTGGGACTTGGCCTGGACGGCCACGTCGACCTGGTCGAAGCCCTTGGCCGAACTGTTCTGGAAGGCGTCGGAGATGGTGTTGGTGAAGACCAGCGTCCCGGACACGAACGCCACGCCGAGCATCACGGCGAGCACGGTCATCAGGAGACGGGCCTTGTGCGCAAGGACGTTGCGCAGGGCGGTGCGGAACATCAGCTCGTACGGCCCTTCGCGTCGAACTGCTTCATGAAGTCCAGGACGCTGTCCGCGGTCGGCCGGTACATCTCGTCGACGATCCGGCCGTCCGCGAGGAACACCACCCGGTCCGCGTACGCCGCCGCCACCGGGTCGTGGGTCACCATGACCACCGTCTGGCCCAGCTCCCGCACGGAGTTGCGCAGGAAGCCCAGCACCTCGGCGCCGGAGCGGGAGTCGAGGTTTCCGGTGGGCTCGTCGCCGAAGATGATCTCGGGCCGGGAGGCGAGCGCGCGGGCCACGGCGACGCGCTGCTGCTGGCCGCCGGAGAGCTGCGAAGGCCGGTGGCCCAGGCGGTCCTTGAGGCCGACCATGCCGATCACCGACTCCAGCCACTGCTTGTCGGGCTTGCGGCCGGCGATGTCCATCGGGAGCGTGATGTTCTCCAGCGCGGTCAGCGTCGGCAGCAGGTTGAACGCCTGGAAGATGAAGCCGATCTTGTCCCGGCGCAACTTGGTGAGCTGCTTGTCCTTGAGGGAGCCGAGCTCGGTGTCGCCGATGCGGACGGAGCCGGAGGAGAAGGTGTCGAGTCCGGCCACGCAGTGCATCAGCGTGGACTTGCCCGACCCCGAGGGGCCCATGATCGCGGTGAACTCGGCCTGCCGGAAGTCGACGGAGACCCGGTCGAGGGCGACCACCTGGGTCTCGCCCTGTCCGTAGATCTTCGACAGGTCCGTGGCGCGTGCGGCCACGGTGGCGGTGGCCCGGCCGGCGGCGACGGGTGTGGTGGTCACGGGAAGGAACTCCTCGCGGGACGACGTCATGAAGGGGACGTGTTCCATGGTGGTGGCCGCGCAAGCCCGTGTAGTCAGCCGCTGTTCCGGTTCCTGGGGGCGACTCGGGTCGGACCCCCCGCCGCGTAGTCATACCTGGGGATGACGGGGACCCCTGACTCCGGCACCCGGGCGGGCGCGCGTCGAGAACCGGTGGAGCACCCTCGTTCGGGCGGTGAAATTCCGTCATTCCGCATGCGCCACGAACCGTCGCACGCAAGGCTATTGGCAAGTGCGGATGGCTCGTACCGGGGGCTGATGCACCCTCAGACGTCAATAAAATAAGACAACATCGGTCCGCCGATCCGCTGTTCGGGGGATGTATCCCGATAGGCTCGGAGCGCTCGAAGCGGAGCCCATGGCCTGCCCGGATGGTGGAATGCAGACACGGCGAGCTTAAACCTCGCTGCCCCTTCGCGGGCGTGCCGGTTCAAGTCCGGCTCCGGGCACTTCCACTCCTCGTTTCCGTGCATCCTCCATTGAAGACTTCACCACCTGAACGTTGACAGCGGGCGGGTGCGGCCGGACACTCGCATCAGAAGTTGGTGAAGGAACTTTCACCAGACGAACAAAGCGGCCATGGAGCCCCACCGAAGGGAACGACCGATGCGCACCACCGTCGGCATCATCGGAGCCGGTCCGGCCGGACTTCTGCTCGCCCGGCTGCTGCACGACGCCGGCATCGACTCGGTCGTGCTGGAGAGCCGCGGCAGGGCCTATGTCGAGCAGCGCCAGCGGGCCGGAATCCTGGAGCAGGGCACGGTGGACGTGCTGCGCGCGGCCGGGGCCGGGGACCGCATGGACCGCGAGGGCCTGCGGCACGACGGCATCGAGCTGCGGTACGCGAGGAGGCGCCGGCGCGTCGACTTCCCCGCCCTCACCGGCGGCCGGTCGGTGATGGTGTACGCCCAGACGGAGGTGTGCAAGGACCTGATCGCGCTCCAGCTGAAGGAGGGCGGCCCGCTGCTGTTCGAGGCGGAGGCGCTCGCGGTCGAGGGTGTCGAGGGCGACAGCCCGCGCATCCGGTACCGGCACGAGGGCGCCGAGGACGTCCTGGAGTGCGACTACGTCGTCGGGTGCGACGGCTTCTGGGGTGTCGCCCGCAAGGCGATCCCCGAGGAGCTGACCCGCGTCTTCGAGCGGACGTACCCCTTCTCCTGGCTCGGCATCCTCGCCGACGTCCCACCCTCGCACGACGAGCTGGTCTACGCCCGCCACGACCGCGGCTTCGCCCTGCTGTCCATGCGCTCCCCGTCGGTCTCCCGCCTCTACCTCCAGGTGCCCGAGGGCACCGACGCCGAGGCGTGGAGGGACGAGGAGATCTGGCGGGAGCTGGAGCGCCGCTTCGAGACCGAGGACGGCTGGCGGCTGGAGCGCGGCCCGATCACCCAGAAGTCGGTGACGCCGATGCGCTCCTACGTCCACGAGCCCATGCGGCACGGCCGGCTCTTCCTGGCGGGCGACGCCGCCCACATCGTGCCGCCCACCGGCGCGAAGGGCCTGAACCTCGCCGTCGGGGACGTCGTCACCTTCGCGCGGGCGCTGATCCACCGGAAGGAGACCGGCTCGGCGGACCTCCTGGACGCCTACTCCCAGACCTGCCTCGGCCGTGTCTGGCAGGCCGAGCGGTTCTCGTACGACATGACGACCATGCTGCACAGCGCCCCCGGCGCCACGCCCTTCGAGGAGCGGCTGCAGCTTGCCCGGCTGGAGCGCGTCGCCTCCTCGCGGGCCGCCGAGACCGACCTCGCCGAGGGCTACACGGGCTTCCCGCTGGACTGAGTGATCTCCGACAGGTTCCGGCCATGTCGCAGATTGGTCATGAGTGGCCCCTCGCGGTGAGGGGAATCACGGATCCGGCTAGCGTGTTGGCCAGCACGACGAGGGAAAGATCCTCCCCAAGCACTAGGGTCAATCCTTTGCCTACCTATTACCCTTGATGCCAAGGCCGCGTGGTGCGGCCATGGAGGAGTGCAATGAGGAGCAGAAACCCGGTCTTCTCGCGACGGGGGTTCAGCCGCGACAACGGCTACGCGGGCTTCAACGCCGCGCCGCAGGCCGGGGGACAGGCTGTCGGCACGCAGGGCAATCCGTACGCCCAGCCGGCCGGCAACCCCTACGCGCAGAACCCGTACGCGCAGAACCCGTACGCCCAGCAGGGCCTGCAGGGCGCGCCGCCCCAGGCCCCGGTCACCACCGCAGGCCGGATGACCATGGACGACGTCGTGCTGCGCACGGCGTCGACGCTCGGCACCCTGATCGTGACGGCCGCGCTCGCCTGGGCGCTGCTGCCGGTCGACGACGCCCACATCAGCCGTTCCTACGGCATCGGCATCGGCGCCGCGCTGATCGGCATGGTCCTGGCGTTCGTCCAGTCCTTCAAGCGCAAGGCCACCCCGGCGCTGATCCTGTCGTACGCCGCGTTCGAGGGCGTCTTCCTCGGCGTGGTCTCCAGCATCGTCGACAACCGCATCGCGAGCGGCGCGGCCATGCAGGCAGTGATCGGCACGATGGCGGTCTTCGCCGGTGTGCTGATCGCGTACAAGGCCGGCTGGATCCGCGTCAACCGCCGCTTCTACGGCTTCGTGATGGCGGCCGCGCTCGGCTTCGTGCTGCTGATGGCGGTCAACCTGCTGTTCGCCGTCTTCGGCGGCGGTGACGGCCTCGGCTTCCGCAGCGGCCCGCTCGGCGTCTTCTTCGGCGTCGTCGGCATCCTGCTCGGCGCGTGCTTCCTCGCCCTGGACTTCAAGCAGGTCGAGGACGGCATCGCCTACGGCGCGCCGAAGGACGAGGCGTGGCTGGCGGCCTTCGGCCTGACGCTGACGCTGGTGTGGATCTACATGGAGTTCCTGCGGATCATCGCGATCCTCAACAGCAACGACTAGCGATCGGCGGTCGTACGGCGACCGCCGCGCGCACAGCGAAGGGCCCCGGGTTCCCCCCGGGGCCCTTCGACGTCGTCCAGTTGCGCGCCTAGAGCAGTTTGCGCGCGGCCCTCCTCAGGTCGTACTCATGAACAATCGCCTTGGCGTGGCCGTACGCGAGGTTGTGCTCGTGGCGGAGCCAGCTGACCTTCTCCTCGAAGTTGAAGAGAGCCGGGCCATCTTCGACGGCGCGAAGCCAGTCGGTGACTTCACGGCCGGTGCAGTGGGGGATGCGGGCGAGCAGGTTGCGATGGGTCTCCTCGGAGAAGACTTGGGACATCGGCGCCTCCGGACGAAAAAGGGGATGTAAGCCGGTCCTTCAGGTCACCGTGCCTGAGCGTTCGCCTGTTGGCAACAGTGCGGCGGCGCGTAGGCTCGGTTCGTGGTTGATACGACGCCTCTGACTCGTGCCGTGGATCATTTCGCCGACCGTCTCAGGGCGGCGCCGCAGAGCCGCCTGCAGCGCGGTGCTGCCGCGGAAGCGCTGGCGCTGGCAAGGGAGTTGACCCGGCGGGCGCAGGCGCTGGAGGAGCCCGGGGCGGAGCCTCGGGAGATGCCCGATGCGGGGATGTTCGCCGCGGCTGATCAAATTACCGTCGCGGTTCATGACTTGGCCCTCGTGCTCAGTGACGAGGGCCAGGTCGATGAAGCGGTGCGGCTTGTGGGGGAGGCGCAGTCCCGGGCGGGGGTCTGAGCGCCGTCGGCGGGTGCCGGTGCGTCGTGGCCGGTCGCGCGGTTCCCCACGCCCCTTCAGGGCGCTGCAGGGCCCCGCGCTCTACAGGGACGCGATGACCCGGTCCGCCAGGATGTAGACGTTCTCCTCGCCGCACTCGAAGGTCAGCGTGTACGCGCCGGAGATGCCCGAGCCGCCCAGCAGGACGGGGGTTTCGCCGGAGCGGAGGGCTGCCGCGAGGCGTTCGGCCGTCTCGCGGTGGCCCGGGGTCATGCACAGCGTGGTGCCGTCGGCGAAGACGTAGACGTCGAGGGTGCCCAGCGGGCCCGGGCGGACGTCGGCAAGTTCGACGCGCGAGGAGGCCAGCTCCTCCAGGGTGGCCACGGTGCGCTCGTGGTCGTTCACGACCGGTGACTGCACCGGGACGAAGTCCGGGTGGGAGGGGTGGCGGCGGCGGGCGGCGGCCAGTTCGGGGGACTCGCCCGCGAACTCGTCGGCGTCCGCGCTCGGCTCGCTCACCGGCTCAAGGCCCACGAAATCGGCCTGACGGGGCAGGAACAGCTCGCTGTCGGGCAGGCCCAGCAGTGACGGCGCGTCGGAGGCGTCACGGGCCTCCTGCGCGGCCCAGAAGGCCCGCGCCTCGGCGAGCTCGCGCTCGCGCTCCTCGGCGAGGGCCGCGGCGACCGCGGCACGTATCTCGTCGGCCTCGGAGGAGCGGGCGGCCGGTACGAGACCGCGCGCGGAGTGGTGCTCGGCGAGCTGGGTGTGCAGTACCGCGACCTCACGACGCAGCACCATGAGCGTGCGCAGGACGGCGACACCCACGGCGCCGGTGGCGGCCGTGATGACCAGCAAGGCGATCGGCATGGCGCTCACTGACGTACTCCCGGTTCAAAGTCGACCCCCGACTTCCTACATCAGCTTGAAGGGCGGACTAACCAGCTGTCAGTGCGTAACGTCACGAAACGGGCAGGACTTTGGGCCCGACGTTTACCGGCGCAACGGCGCTGACCTGCGTAGATCTCCTCCGCTAGGGAGATAGGTCACATCCTGGGGGAGATTGGATCACAAAACGGCCCGGAGGCCGGGGGATTCCCGGACTCCGGGCCATCGACTCACGGTGTGTGCTACGGCGGTTACCGAGAGGTTCAGCTGAGGCGCTCGATGACCATCGCCATGCCCTGGCCGCCGCCGACGCACATCGTCTCCAGACCGAACTGCTTGTCGTGGAACTGGAGGGAGTTGATCAGCGTGCCGGTGATGCGGGCGCCGGTCATGCCGAAGGGGTGGCCGACGGCGATGGCGCCGCCGTTCACGTTCAGCTTCTCCAGCGGGATGCCGAGGTCGCGGTAGGAGGGGATCACCTGAGCGGCGAACGCCTCGTTGATCTCGACCAGGTCGATGTCGCCGATGGTGAGGCCGGCCCGCTTCAGGGCCTGGGTGCTCGCCTCGACCGGGCCGAGGCCCATGATCTCGGGGGACAGGCCCGAGACGCCGGTGGACACGATGCGGGCGAGCGGAGTGAGGCCGAGCTCGCGGGCCTTGGTGTCGCTCATGATGACCACGGCCGCCGCGCCGTCGTTCAGCGGGCAGCAGTTGCCGGCGGTGACCAGGCCGTCGGGGCGGAAGACGGGCTTGAGGCCCGCGACGCCCTCCATGGTGACGCCGGCGCGCGGCCCGTCGTCCTTGGAGACGACCGTGCCGTCGGGCAGGGTCACCGGGGTGATCTCGCGCTCCCAGAAGCCGTTCTTGATGGCTTCCTCGGCGAGGTTCTGCGAGCGGACGCCGAACTCGTCCATGTCCTGGCGGGTGACGCCCTTGAGGCGGGCCAGGTTCTCGGCGGTCTGCCCCATCGCGATGTAGGGGTCGGGGACCAGACCGTCCTCGCGCGGGTCGTGCCAGGTGGTGTTCTCCTGCGCGGCGACCTCGGCGGTGCGGGCCTCGGCCTCGGCGAAGAGGGGGTTGTGCGTGTCGGGGAGGCTGTCGGAGTTCCCCTTCACGTACCGGGAGACCATCTCGACGCCGGCCGAGATGAAGACGTCGCCCTCGCCGGCCTTGATGGCGTGCAGGGCCATCCGGGAGGTCTGCAGGGAGGAGGAGCAGTACCGGGTGACGGTGCAGCCCGGGAGGTGGTCCATTCCCATCTGCACGGCCACGATGCGGCCGAGGTTGTTGCCCTGCTCGCCGCCGGGCAGGCCGCAGCCGAGCATCAGGTCCTCGATGTCCTTCGGGTCCAGCTCGGGGACCTTGGCGAGGGCGGCCTGGATGATCGTGGCGGTGAGGTCGTCGGGGCGCAGATCCTTGAGGGAGCCCTTGAAGGCGCGGCCGATGGGGGAGCGGGCGGTCGAGACGATCACGGCTTCGGGCATCACGGCTCCATTGGCGTACTGGGGGGATGGGCAGGGCTGCTTGGGAAGTTACCCGTACGTATGGTCAGGGTCACGGGTAGCGCGGTGTGACCCTGGCCGCAGTTTTCTAAGCGCTTGCTTTGCTCATACTCCCCCTGAGGCGGCGCCTCCGGACAGCCTGGTGCGCGCCGGCGACGTCTCCGGCTCCTGCACCCGGCGCCTGCGCCTGCGCTTGAGCAGGGCCCAGGGACCCCGCGGCCCCGTCGGCATCGCGGCCGTGACCTCGGTGCCCGCCTCGGACGCGGCCTCCGCCGCCGCCCGCGCGACCGGGAGGAAGCCCTCGTGCCGGGAGATGTCCGGGCGCTCCTCCTCGTCCGGCCACAGGCCGAGGGCCGCGCAGACCGTCGGGAGGACGGCCATGGCGGCCGTCGCGTACCCCTCGGCCGAGGGGTGGTAGTTGTCGGGGCCGAAGAGTTCGCGGGGGTTGGCCTCGAACTCCGGGCCGAGCAGGTCGCCCAGCGACACCGTGCGGCCGCCCTGCTCGACGGTGCCGATCGTCTGGGCCGCGGCGAGCTGCCGGGAGGACCGGCGGGCCAGCCAGCGCAGCGGCTGCTGGACCGGTTCGATGGTGCCGAGGTCGGGACAGGTGCCGACGACCACCTCCGTGCCGGCCGTGCGCAGCCGGCGCACCGCCGACGAGAGATGGCGCACGGAACGGGTCGGCGGCATGCGGTGGGTGACGTCGTTCGCGCCGATCATGATCACGCAGACGTCGGGGGTGCGGGCGGGGTTCGCCAGGACCAGGGCCACCTGGCGGTCCAGGTCGTCGGACATGGCCCCCGGCAGGGCGACGTTGTGCAGCTCCACCGGGCGCTCGGCCACCGCCGCGAGGCCCGAGGCGAGCAGGGCGCCCGGGGTCTGGCCCGCGCGGTGGACGCCCTGGCCCGCGGCCGTGGAGTCGCCGAGCATCGTCAGGCGCAGGGGCGGTTCGTCGGGGACGGTGTACGTCGTGCCGTACAGGCCGTCCGCCACCGGGACGCGGCCGCTGCTGCCGTTGCCCACGTGCCGCCGGGCCATGTGGACCTCCGCCAGCAGCAGTCCGACGGTCGCCGCGCCGGCGAGTCCGATCCCACCGCCGCCGAACGCCGCACCGGCCGCGATCCGCCGGGCCACCCTCGCCCTCGACATGCTCGTCATACGCCGCCGCCACCTCCTCGTAGCCGTACATCCACTCCTTGCCCCGTACCGACCGTCCGCCAATCTCAACGGCGCGTGCGTGGCTCCCGTGAGCCGTAGGCTGGCGGAACCATCACAGCCACATCTTTTGCAAGCATCCGGAGACAACGGTGCAATTCCACGACTCGATGATCAGCCTCGTCGGCAACACCCCGCTGGTGCGGCTCAACAGCGTGACCAAGGGCATCAGGGCCACCGTCCTGGCCAAGGTCGAGTACTTCAACCCCGGCGGCTCGGTGAAGGACCGCATCGCCCTGCGCATGATCGAGGCGGCCGAGAAGAGCGGGGAGCTGAAGCCGGGCGGCACCATCGTCGAGCCGACCAGCGGCAACACCGGCGTCGGGCTCGCCATCGTGGCGCAGCAGAAGGGGTACAAGTGCATCTTCGTGTGCCCCGACAAGGTGAGCACCGACAAGATCAACGTGCTGCGGGCCTACGGCGCCGAGGTGGTCGTCTGCCCCACGGCCGTGGACCCCGAGCACCCGGACTCGTACTACAACGTCTCCGACCGGCTGGTGCGCGAGACGCCCGGTGCCTGGAAGCCGGACCAGTACTCCAACCCCAACAACCCGCTCTCCCACTACCACTCCACGGGCCCCGAGCTGTGGGAGCAGACGGAGGGGAGGATCACCCACTTCGTGGCGGGCGTGGGCACCGGCGGGACCATCTCCGGCACCGGCCGCTATCTGAAGGACGTCAGCGACGGCAGGGTCCAGGTCGTCGGCGCCGACCCCGAGGGCTCCGTGTACTCCGGCGGCTCCGGGCGGCCGTATCTCGTCGAGGGCGTCGGTGAGGACTTCTGGCCGACTGCCTACGACCGGACCGTGGCCGACGAGATCGTCGCGGTGTCCGACAAGGACTCCTTCCAGATGACCCGCCGGCTGGCCAAGGAGGAGGGGCTGCTGGTCGGCGGCTCCTGCGGGATGGCGGTCGTCGCGGCGCTGGAGGTCGCCTCCCGGCTCGGCGAGGACGACGTCGTGGTGGTGCTGCTGCCGGACAGCGGCCGCGGATACCTCAGCAAGATCTTCAACGACGAGTGGATGGCCGACTACGGCTTCCTCGAGGACACGGGCCCGAGCGCGCGTGTGGGCGACGTCCTCAACGACAAGGAGCACGGCGCCATCCCGTCGCTCGTCCACATGCACCCGGACGAGACCGTCGGGGAGGCCATCGAGGTGCTGCGCGAGTACGGCGTCTCGCAGATGCCGATCGTGAAGCCGGGCGCCGGCCACCCGGACGTGATGGCCGCCGAGGTGGTGGGCTCGGTGGTGGAGCGGGAGCTGCTCGACGCCCTGTTCGCCAAGCGGGCCTCCCTGGAGGACCCGCTGGAGAAGCACATGTCGGCCCCGCTGCCGCAGGTCGGCTCCGGCGAGCCGGTCGCGGACCTGATGTCCGTGCTGGGCCGGGCGGACGCGGCGATCGTCCTCGTCGAGGGCAAGCCGACCGGCGTGATCGGCCGGCAGGACCTGCTGGCCTTCCTGGCCAAGGGGAAGTAGCGCCGAACTGCGGGTGAACCGCCGGTGTCCGCAGAGAAGTTGTGGCGGTCGACAACGTTCGCGGACTTCGCGGAAGTGGTACGAGCGCGTCACGTCCACGCAGCACACGCTTAACACGGGTCCGGCACATTAGGGGATGTCGGCAGGGCGGGAGCGGCTCCCCGCCCCGGCCGGCACCGAACGTCCAAGGACCTCCGGAGCGGCTCCCGGACCTCCATGGACGCCTGGACGCGAACACCGGCCTGACCGGTCAGCGTCCCTCGCGGGGACCGCCGTCGTCCCGCCCCCCGTTCGCGGGGGTGCGGCGGTCCCCGCGCATGTCCTTCTCATTCCTCCCAGCGGTCCCCGTCCTTGTTCCGCCGGTGGCGGCGGCCGAAGAGCTCGGGGTTGCCGCGGGCGGCCTGGACGAAGTTGACGCCCACGATGCCCGCCCAGGTGGCGAAGAGGCCGGGCAGGTGGCCGAGCGAGCCGCCGATCGCGGAGAGCGGGATCGCGAGCACCAGGGAGACCAGGCCGAAGCCGAAGCGCTCGCCCCAGGTGTCGCTCGACCTGGGCGCCCTCGAGCCCCGGGCCACCACCATCTGCTGCTCGGCCAGCTGCCTGCGCACCCGGCGCTCGACGGCGCCGTCGATGCGCTGGTCGACCTTCTCCAGGAACGAGTCGACCAGTGCAGACTCGTACTCCTCACCGAGTTCCCTGCGCGCCTGCAGGGTGGCGTTCAGTTCCTTCTTGAGCTCGGCGTCCCGCGCGTCCATACCGGTCTCCATTCCCGTCATGGAACACAACGGTAAGGAGCCGGGAAGCCGCTCGCACTGGGGTTAGCCCCCCTGTTCGGGGCGTCCCGGCGGCCGGGACGCCCCGCGGGTCACCTCGCCAGCCCGTGCTGCTTCGCGTACGCGTCCGCGACCTCCTCGGGGTCCTTCTTGTCCTTGTCGACCAGGCGGTTGAGCTCGGTGAGCTGGGCCGTGGTCAACACGTTGCCGAGCCGGGCGAGCGCCTTGCGGACGGTGTCGTCGGCCTTGCGGTCGGCGACGAGCGGCACGATGTGCTGGCTGGGGATGAGGTTCTCGGGGTCGGTCAGCACCACCCAGCCGTTGGCCTTGATGTCGGTGTCGGTGGTGAAGAGGTTCGCCACGTCCACGTCGCCCTTCTTCAGGGCGCCCTTGACCAGCGGGCCGTCGGAGTCGAGCGACTTGAACTCCTTGAACTCGACGCCGTAGACGTCCTTCAGGCCGACCGCGCCCACCCGGCGCTTCTTGACCTCGGGGGCGGCGCCGAGGACCAGCCTGCCGTTCTGCTTCGTCAGGTCGGCCAGCGAGGTCAGGCCGTACTTCCTCGCCGTCTCGCGGGTGACCACGAAGGCGTCGGAGTCCTCGGCGGTGCCGTACGGCAGGATCTGCAGGCCCTTGGGCAGCGCCAGGGTGAGGGCGTTCTGCATCGCGCCCTCCTCCGAGGCGGTGGCCTTCGGGTCGAGGTAGTTGAGCAGGGCGCCCTGGTACTCGGGCAGCAGATCGATGTCGCCGCTCCTGAGGGCGGGGATCACGATCTCGCGGGTGCCGAGGTTGGGGCGGACGGTGACCTTCACGCCGGCCTGCTTCAGCACGGCCGCGTAGAGGTAGCCCAGCACCTGGTTCTCGGTGAAGTTGGCGGTGCCGATGGTGACCCCGCCCTTGCTGGAGCCGCCGCCGCCGGAGGCGGAGCCCTCGCCGTCGAGCGAGGTGACGCCGCTCGCGCAGGCGGAGAGGGCGGGGACGGAGGCGGCCGCGAACAGGCCGCCGAGGAGGGTGCGTCGGTTCATGGTCTTGGGGTCCCTAGGCGGTGCGGTGGCGGAAGAGGAAGCGCTGCAGGCCCGACAGGGCGAGGTCCAGGGCGACGGCGACGACGGCGACCAGCACCGCTCCGCCGAGCACCTGCACCAGGTCGCGCTGGGCGAGGCCGTCGAAGACGTAGCGGCCCAGGCCCCCGAAGGAGACGTACGCGGCGATCGTGGCGGTGGCGACGACCTGGATCAGCGCCAGGCGCAGGCCGGTCATGATCAGCGGGAGTGCGAGCGGCAGTTCGACCTGGAACAGGACCTGGTGGCCGCGCATGCCCTGGCCGCGCGCCGCGTCCCGTACGTCCGGGTCGACGGCCGTCATCCCGGCGTAGGTGTTGGTGACGATGGCCGGGACGGCGAGGGCGACCAGCGCCACGTACACCGGCAGCATCGACAGGCCGCCGGCCAGGAAGACCAGGACGACCAGGCCGACCGTGGGCAGCGCGCGGCCGAAGGACGAGAGGTTGATCGCGACGAAGGCGCCCTTGCCGGTGTGGCCGATCAGCAGCCCGAGGGGGAGGCCGATGGCGGCCGCGATGAGGGTCGCGAGGAGCGAGTACTGCAGGTGCTCGGCGAGGCGGTGGGCGATGCCGTCGGATCCGGCCCACGTGGCACCGCTGGTGAGCCAGGTGCCGAGGTTCTTGAAGAGTTCGTACATCTCAGGCTCGCCTCCTGCGCCAGGGGGTCAGCACGTACTGGAGGGCGACCAGCAGGGCGTCCGCCACGACCGCGAGCAGGATCGTCAGGACCACGCCTGCGATCACCGGGGTCGGGAAGTTGCGCTGGAAGCCGTCGGTGAAGAGCTGGCCGAGGCCGCCGTCGCCGATGTAGGTGGCGACCGAGACCAGGGAGATCGACATGACGGTGGCGATGCGGACGCCCGCCATGATCACGGGCAGGGCGAGCGGGAACTCCACGGTCAGGAGCGTGCGCAGAGGGCGCGTGCCCATCGCCTTGGCCGCCTCCTTGGTCTTCGCGGGCACCGAGTCCAGGCCCTCGACCGTGTTCCGCAGCAGCACGACCAGGGTGTAGACCGTCAGGCCGATGACCGTGGTGGTGCGGGTCAGCCCGCTGACGGGCAGCAGGAGCACGAAGATCGCGATCGAGGGGATCGTGAACAGGACGTTGGAGAAGCCGAGCAGGAAGCCGCGCAGCGGGCGGATCCGGTGGGCGATCACCGCCAGCGGGAGCGAGATCAGCACGCCGAACAGGACGGCGGTCAGGGCCGCCTGCAGATGCGAGAGCGTCAGGCTGGTGAGCTCGTCGGTGTGGTCGCCTATCCACGACCAGTCGACGCTCATGCCGCCACCCGCGCTTGCGTGTGCGCCCGGCCGGCGTGCGCGTGGATGTCGTCGCGGGAGGAGACGCCGGTGAGCACGCCGTCCGCGTCGACGCGGGCGATCAGGCCGGTGGGGGAGGCGACGGACTCGTTGAGTGCCGACAGCAGGGAGTCGCCGTCGGTCAGCGGCCGTACGGGGATCTCGGTGTCGGCGGCCTTCCAGTGCCGGGGCCGTCGGGCCTCGTCGAGCACCAGCGTCCAGGGGCCGTCCTCGGAGGCCGGGCCCTGCGGCACGTCCGCGAGCGTCGTCAGCGACAGCAGCTTCAGGCCGCGCTCGGCGCCGAGGAAGTCGGCCACGAAGTCGTCGGCGGGGCGGGCGAGGAGCTCGGCGGGCGTGGCGCACTGCACCAGGTGGCCGCCGGTGCGGAACACGGCGATCTGGTCGCCGAGCCGCACGGCCTCGTCGATGTCGTGCGTGACGAAGACGATGGTCTTGCTCAACTCCTTCTGCAGGCGCAGCAGTTCGTCCTGGAGCTGGGTGCGCACCACCGGGTCGACCGCGCCGAAGGGCTCGTCCATCAGGAGCACCGGCGGGTCGGCGGCCAGGGCGCGGGCCACGCCCACGCGCTGCTGCTGGCCGCCGGAGAGCTGGTGGGGGTAGCGCCGGCCGGCGTCGGCGGCGAGGCCAACGGTCTCCAGCAGCTCGGCGGCCCGGGTGCGCGCCTTCTTCCGGCTCCAGCCGAGCAGCAGCGGCACGGTGGCGATGTTGTCCAGCACCGTGCGGTGCGGGAACAGGCCCGCCTGCTGGATGACGTACCCGATGGAGCGGCGCAGCTCCGCGGCGTCCTGCCGGGTCACGTCCCGGCCGCCGACCCGGATGGTCCCGGAGGTCGGCTCGATCATCCGGTTGATCATCCGCAGCGTGGTCGTCTTGCCGCAACCGGAGGATCCGACGAGGACGGTCACGCCCCCTTCGGGCATCTCCAGGGTGAGATCGTGGACTGCTGTCGTGCCGTTGGGGAAGCGCTTGTGGACCGCATCGAACTGGATCATGAGTTGTCCCTTGCCCGGCTGTATAACGTCATGCAGAGTTCTTGGTATCTGAATAGGTTGTCAACGCCTCCGCGTTAATCCGAGGTAACTGATGACCAGTAAGCAAGATCGGATGTCCGGATTGATTGGGGTTTGAGGGTTATGTCGTCTCGGATCGTGGACACTCTGGATGCTGCATCTCTGGGGCACGCCGGCCTGGTCGTCCTCGACGGGATCGGGCTCGGCATCGCCGACGTCGTGCGCCTCGCCGAGGGGACCGCGCGGCCGGTGCCCGGCACCGACGCGATGAAGCGGGTGACGGTCTCCTGGGACGCCGCCCGGCAGATCGCCGCGACCGGACGCGTCTACGGCCGCTCCACCGGCGTGGGCGCCAACCGGAACGAGGACGTGCCCACCGACACGGCCGCCGAGCACGGGCTCAGGCTGCTGCGCAGCCACGCCGGCGCGATCGGCGACGAGCTGCCCGCGCGGGAGGTGCGGGCGATGCTCGCCGTCCGGGCCAACCAGCTCCTCGCGGGCGGCGCCGGGCTGCGGCCCACCGTCGTCACCGCGCTGTGCGAGGCGCTGGAGAGCGGCGCCCACCCGGTCGTCAACGAGTTCGGCTCGGTCGGCACCGGCGACATCGCCGCCCTCGCCCAGGCCGCGCTGGCACTGGCCGGCGAGGCACCGTGGCGGGGGCCGGGCGCGCCCAAGCCGCAGCAGCTCGACAACAACGACGCGCTGGCCTTCATCAGCAGCAACGCCCTGACCCTCGGTCAGGCCGCGCTCGCCCTCGACGAACTGCGCGGCCTGGTGCAGGCCACCCAGGTCGTCGCCGCGCTCTCGCTGCTGGCCGTCGACGGCTCGCACGAGGCGTACGCCGCCCCCGTGCACGCCGCCCGGCCGCACCGGGGCTCCACCGAAGTCGCCCGGCGGATGCGTGAGTTGATCGGCGCGGCGGACCGGCCCACCCCGCCGCTCGGCCGGATCCAGGACCCGTACGGCTTCCGCTGCCTGCCCCAGATACACGGGCCGGCGCTGGACGCGGCGGACGGCCTGGAGGAGGTCGTCGGCATCGAGATCAACGCGGCCGCCGAGAACCCGCTGATCTCGCCCGAGGACATGGCCGCCTACCACCACGGCGGCTTCTACCAGGCCCAACTCGCCCTCGCCCTGGACCACTTCAGGCTCGCCCTGACCCAGGTGGCCCGGCTGTCGACGTCACGCCTGTCCACGCTCAACGAGCCCGGCTTCACCCGGCTGCGGCCCTTCCTCGCCAACGAGGAGCCCGCCGCCTCCGGCGTGATGATCCTCGAGTACGCCGCCGGGGCGGCCCTCGGCGACCTGCGCGCCTTCTCCGCTCCCGCGTCGCTCGGCCACGCTGTACTCTCCCGGGGCGTCGAGGAACAGGCCAGCTTCGCCTCGCTCGCCGCGCGTCAGACCCTGCGGGCCTGCCGTGCGTACCGGCTCGTCGTCGGCTGCGAACTCGTCGCGGCCGTACGGGCGCTGCGCCAGCGCGGCCTGCGGCCCGAGCCGGACCTGCCGGTGGGCCGCGCGCTGGAGCTCGCCGAGTCGGTGCTGTCGCAGGACCAGGCCGACCGGCCGCTCACGGACGACGTGACGGCGGCGGCCGCACTGCTGGACCGGTTCACGGACATCTGGAGGGGGAGCGGGTCATGAGCGCGGAGAGGGATGTGAGCGTGGTGGACAGTCCTGCGGGCCGGCTGCAGGCGCTCTTCGAGGGGCACCGGCTGACGCCGACCCAGCGGCGCATCGCGCACAGCATGGTGCGGCGCGCCGCCGACGTGCCCTTCCTGTCCAGCGTGGAACTGGCCGAGCTCGCCGGGGTCAGCCAGCCGTCCGTGACCCGCTTCGCCGTGGCCCTCGGCTTCGACGGCTACCCGGCGCTGCGCCGGCATCTGCGCGAGGTCGCGCCCGCCGAGCAGGCGTCCGGGACGGGCTCGTACAACGAGTACCAGCAGGCCGTCGAGGCCGAGATCGAGAACCTGCGGCACCTCGCGGAGCTGCTGGCCGACCCGCGACCGGTGCAGAAGGCGGGCCGGCTGCTCGCCGCGTCCCGGCCGCTGCCCGTGCTCGGCCTGCGTGCCGCCGCCTCCCAGGCCTACGGCTTCGCGTACTTCGCGGGCAAGGTCCATCCGGACGTCCGGCTGCTCAACGAGGGCGGCACGATGATCCAGGACCGCATCGAGGCCGCCGTACGGGCCGGGGCGAGCGCCCTGCTGTGCTTCGCGCTGCCCCGGCATCCGCGCGAGGTCGTGGACACCCTCGCCTTCGCCAAGGAGGCCGGGCTGACGGTGGTGACCGTCGCCGACTCCGCCTTCGCGCCGGTCGCCAAGGTCTCCGACCTGCTGCTGCCCGCCGCCGTCGGCACGGGGCTCGCCTTCGACACGGCGTGCGCGCCCATGCTGCTGGGCCGGGTGCTGCTGGAGGCCATGTGCGACGACCTGCCTCAGGCGCAGGCCCGCCTGGAGGAGTTCGACGCGCGGGCGGCGGCGCGGGGACTGTTCGTGGAGTGACGCCTTCTCAGACTGGTCTCACCTTCCCTCGTTAGCGTGCGTCCCACGGATGCCGCGCAGCGATGGGACGGAGGCCGAACGTGGCACGTGGAGGGCAGGGACTGGCCAGGGTGGCCGTCGTCGTACGGGCCGGAGCCGCGCCGCTGTGGTGGGCCGGGGTGTTCGCGGGCGGCGTCGGGGTGCTGGTGCCGGGGATCACCGGGCGCCGGATCGGGGTCATGGCCGGGGCCGCGCTGTTCGTGGTGGCGGCGGCCGCGGTGGCGTACGGGCGCCGCAGGCGCTACGCGGCTCTGGCGCGGTCGGCCGTGCGCGCGGGCAAGCACGACGTGCTCCAGGACCGCGCGGTCAGTGTGCGCAACTGGCGCCGGGGACACCGCTGGTGGCTGCTGCTGGCGTTCGTGGTGGCGCTGGTGAGCGCGTTCGCCGCGCCCGCCGCGGGCGGCATGCTGCTCGCCGGCGCCGGTACGGGGCTGCGGCTGAAGGCCGCCTGGCTCGGGCGGCGCGAGCGGGACGGCGAGGCGCTGCTGTGGGTGCGGGTCGACTGGCTCGACGCGCACGGCGGCCGCCCGGCCGGCAAGGCGGTCAGGGCGTACCGCAGCACGGGCATCGCGGCGGGCGACGCGGCCCCGGGCGGGGCGCGGCGCCGCACCGCGGCGCTCGTCTGAACTCAGACCTCCAGGTCGTTCTCGATCGACTTCAGCTGGTGGCGGGCCATCGCCAGGTTGGAGCGCTTGGCGTCGAGCACCAGGTACAGGAACAGGCCGTTGCCGCCGCGCCCGCTGATCAGTCGGATCAGGTGGTACTGGTCGCTCAGCGTGATCAGGATGTCCTCGATCTGGCCCTTCAGCCCGAGGTGCTCCATCGTGCGCATCTTGGCGCGGACCACATCGGTGTTGCCGGCGGCGGCCACGTTCAGGTCGAAGGCCTTGCTGCCGCCCATCGTGCCCAGGGCCATGCCGCTGGTGTAGTCGACGAGCGCGACACCGGTCGCGCCCTCGATGGAGGCGAGTGCTTCTTTGAGGCAGGTTTCGGTGTTGGCCATGGCTGGTTTCCTCGGTTTCCTCTCAACTTTCGGTGGCAGTGCGCGCGTTGGTCGTCGTCGTACGTGGCGCGCGGGTCGTTCTGGTCCGTGTGGCGGCCGTCTTGGCCGGCGGTTTGGCGGGCTTGGCCGGCCTGGTCGGCAGCGGGCTGTGGCCGTCGAGGAGTTCGGTGATACGGGCGGCCGCACGCCGGCCCTCCAGCAGCAGCCGCCCGACGTTCACCCGGTCCTGGGCGAGCAGCGTCAGCACGGCTGCGTCGCCGGCCGCGTAGGTCGCCACGTAGCCGTAGACACCCCGCACGAGCAGTTCGCGGAACTCGCCCTGCCCTGTCGCGTCCGCCAGCTTCACCGCCGCCCCGTACGCGGTCTCGATGAGCGTGGCGAGGCCGTCCGGGTCGACGCCGGGGGTGTCCTGGGCCAGCACGCGCCCGTCGAGACCGGTCGCGAGCGCGCCCGTCAGCTGGGGGACGCGGGCTCTCAGACGGCGCAACTCGTCGAGCATGTGGGGGTCGGCAGACATCCGGGGTCTCCTCTCAAAGGGCCTCCAGCGCATCCCTGAGCCTCTTCAGCAGCGTGATGTGGGGATCGGTCGACAGCTGTGCGAGGTCGGGCGGCGGCGGTGGCGGCTCGCGGCGCGTCTCCACGAACCCCGCGGCCGTCAGCCGGCGGACGTCCACCAGCGTGTGGAACGCCAGACGGCCCACCGTGCGCGCGATGTCCGACGCCGTGCGGGCGCCGTCCACCTGGTGCAGCACCGTCCGCTGGCGGCGGGTGAGGGCGGGGGCCGCCACCGGGTCCGCGCGGATCAGCGGGGCCGTGTCCGGCTCCGGGTCGGGCCAGATGCGGTGCAGGAGGTCGCGGCGGCGCAGCGTCTCGCGCTCCAGGGCGGCCACCGGCACCGGGCGCTGGGGGCGGCCGGGGTGCGCGGTGCCGTAGCGGAAGCGGCCGGGCGCGCTGCTGGTGGCGAGGGCGAAGTACGCGGCGTCGTACAGGGACGCCAGCCGGCACAGCTCCAGCGTGCCGGGCGCGAGGAGACCGCCCTCGACCAGGAGGCGGCCGGTGTCCTGGTCCTCGTCCGTCTCCCGCAGCGCCTGCTGCCAGTCCTCGACCGAGAGGGTGCCGCGGGCCGTGAGGAGGACGTCCAGGCCGGGCGCGAACGGGCTCTCGGCGTGTACGACCAGGCCCTCGTCGAGATGGAGCGTGCCGTGCTCGCGGAACAGCACGCCGGTGGCCTGCTCGGTGGCGAGCCGGGCCAGCATCGGCGAGACCCCGCTCCAGGCGCGGGTGTGGGCGGTCGCCCGGTCGCGCACGGGCAGGCGCGGGGGCTCGGCCGTCCGGGCGGTGGTCATGCCAGCACCAGCCGTTCCGCCATCTCGCCCAGCCGGATGCGGGCCAGCGCCAGGTTGCCCTCCGTGCGGGCCAGCCACAGGTGCAGGAAGACGCTGCCGTCGAAGGAGGCCCCCACGAACCGCAGCACGTGGTAGCTGTCCCGGTTGCTGACGATCAGGTCCTCGACCGGCGGGTCCACGTCCGCGGCCGCGCCGGCCTCCAGGTCGTCGTCCGGCGCGAACGCGTGCTGCTCGGCGGCGAGCCGGGCGATCTCGGCGGCCTCCACCGCGGCCGTCTCCTGGTCGCCGCCCGGGGACTCCCCGACGGTGCCCAGGGCCAGCCCGCTCGTCCAGTCGATCAGTGCTGCCCCCCGGGCACCGGGCAGCCTCATGGCTTCGAGCAGACACTCGTCGATTCCGGGCACCGTGGCTCCCCTCCCGCCTGCGGTACGGCTGAGTGACGCCGAAACTACGCAACGTGTGCGCGAGGGGTGAGGGATCTGGCATTTTCCGATGGAACTTGCGACGGGGTACTAAGGTGGGTCAACTTGCCTACGTTTTTCAGCAGTTGGCCATCACATCCACCGGGCGCGCGTCAACGGCGCTCGGGTGTGCGGAGGGTGGTGAGCGCGCTCGCGTGCGCCCCTCCGGATTCGGCCACGATCGCGTCGAGGCTCTGCGGCTCCCGTACGGTCGCGAAGGCGACGCCCCCGCCGCCGTCCGGCGCGAAGCCGTAGATCCCGGGCCGGGCCAGGGAGTTGTAGGCGTAGTGGTGCGCGAAGTAGTACGCCCCCGTGTCCAGCGCCGCCGCGTAGTCCCCCTGCTCCAGCAGGGGCAGCGTGCGCCCCTCGGCCAGCAGGTCGCCCGCGAAGCAGGCCGGCCCGGCGACGTCCTGCACGACCGCGGGCCCCACCTTGGGGCGCCCCTTGCCGTCGTAGGCGGCGATCCGCAGCGGCCACGCCCCCGGTGCGTACACCGTCCGCGTCGCCACCTGCACGCCCGCGTGCGTGACCGCGACCGGCCGCCCGCCGGCGCTCTTGGCGTACTCCACCCGGGCCACCACCGTCCCGTGCTTGGCCAGCAGCGACCGCCCGAACTCGGTGACCAGCCCGTACCGGCCGTCGAACAGGCCCGGCACCGCCTCGCCGAGCAGGCGCGCGTACTGCGCGTAGGTCGGCGCCGTCTCGTCCGAGCCGAAGTTCACCGGCAGCCCGCCGCCGATGTCGAGCGTGTCGATCTGCCGGCGCCCGAGCCGCCGGTTGATCTCCTCGGCGAGCGCGTACGTCTCGGCCACGCCCTGCGCCATCAGCGACAGCGGGATGCCCTGCGAGCCGGTGTGCGCGTGCAGCCGGGTCAGCCACGGGCGGTCGGCGTACGCCTGCACGACCCACTCCCGCGCCCCCTCGTCGCGCAGTGCCACGCCGAACTTCGAGGTCGCCGTCGCGGTCGAGGTGGACTCGATCGAACCGCCGCCGACCTGCGGGTTCACCCGGATCCCGAGCGGGGAGCGGCTGGTCGCGGAGCGCATCAGGGCGTCGATGCGCTCCAGCTCCTGCGGGTTGTCCGCGTTGACGGCGATCCCGAGCGCCAGCGCCTCGCGCAGCTCGGCCGGGGTCTTCGCGGGCGAGTCGAGCACCGTCCGCGCCGGCGGTGTCCCCGCCGCGCGCGCCAGCGCCAGCTCGCCGGGGCTCGCCACCTCCGCGCCGATGCCCTCCTCGCGCAGCAGCCTGAGCACCGGCACCAGCGGGGTCGCCTTCACCGCGAAGGCGTGCAGCACCGGTGTCCCGGGCGCCACCATCGCGTCGAACGCCGACCGCAGCTCGGCCGCCGCCTCCCGGATGCCGGTGACGTCGAGCAGCCCCACGATGGGGGTGCCGGGCCCCAGCAGCCCCTGTTCCACGGCGGCCCGCACCGCCTCGTCGCGCCGGTCCGCCCGGTCGCCGCCACCCGTCCGCCTGTCCATGCCGCCGTCCACCGCGTCCCCCGCGAGTTCGTCGCCGGCCGCGACGCCACCGTCCGGTGGGCGCGGCCGACGTGTCCAATGCATCCAGCCAAACATCCGCAGCTCGCGAGCGCTGGCCGACGGATGTATTGACTAGTTCTATTCAGGAAGCCAAGATGTGAATAACGGCAGCAACAATCCGCTAGGAGGCAGACCATGTCAGGACCCCGCCCCGTACGAGCGCCGCGCGGTACGGAACTGAGCGCCCTGGGATGGCAGCAGGAAGCCGCCCTTCGGATGCTGCAGAACAACCTCGACCCGGAGGTCGCCGAGCACCCCGACAAGCTCGTCGTCTACGGCGGCACGGGCAAGGCGGCCCGCGACTGGCGCTCCTTCGACGCGATGGTGCGCACGCTGCGCACCCTCAAGCAGGACGAGACGATGCTCGTCCAGTCCGGCCGCCCCGTCGGCGTGATGCAGACGCACGAGTGGGCCCCGCGCGTCCTGATCGCCAACTCCAACCTGGTCGGCGACTGGGCCAACTGGGAGGAGTTCCGCCGCCTGGAGGCCCTCGGCCTGACCATGTACGGCCAGATGACCGCCGGTTCCTGGATCTACATCGGTACCCAGGGCATCCTCCAGGGCACCTACGAGACCTTCGCCGCCGTCGCCGCGAAGAAGTTCGGCGGCACCCTCGCGGGCACCATCACCCTCACCGCCGGCCTCGGCGGCATGGGCGGCGCCCAGCCGCTCGCGGTCACCATGAACGACGGCGTCGCGATCTGCATCGACTGCGACCCGCGCGCGATCGAGCGCCGCATCGAGCACCGGTACCTGGACGTGAAGGCCGACGGCCTGGAGCACGCCCTCCAGCTCGCGGTCGAGGCCCGGGACGCCCGCCGCCCGCTCTCCATCGGCCTGCTGGGCAACGCCGCCGAGCTGCTGCCGCGCATGCTCGCCGAGGGCGCGCCCATCGACATCGTCACCGACCAGACCTCCGCCCACGACCCGCTGTCGTACCTGCCGCTCGGCGTCGACTTCGACGACATGGCGGCCGCCGCGGCCAAGGACCCGGCCGGCTTCACCACCCGGGCCCGCGAGTCCATGGCCCAGCACGTCGAGGCGATGGTCGGCTTCATGGACGCCGGCGCGGAGGTCTTCGACTACGGCAACTCGATCCGCGGCGAGGCCCAACTCGCCGGCTACGACCGGGCGTTCGCCTTCCCGGGCTTCGTCCCCGCCTACATCCGCCCGCTGTTCTGCGAGGGCAAGGGCCCCTTCCGCTGGGCCGCCCTGTCCGGCGAGGCGTCCGACATCGCCAAGACCGACAAGGCGATCCTGGAGCTCTTCCCGGAGAACGAGTCGCTGCACCGCTGGATCAAGATGGCCGGTGAGCGCGTGCACTTCCAGGGCCTGCCCGCGCGCATCTGCTGGCTCGGCTACGGCGAGCGGGACAAGGCCGGCGAGCGCTTCAACGACATGGTGGCCTCCGGCGAACTGGCGGCCCCGCTCGCCATCGGCCGCGACCACCTCGACTGCGGCTCCGTCGCCTCCCCCTACCGCGAGACCGAGGCCATGCTCGACGGCTCCGACGCGATCGCCGACTGGCCGCTGCTGAACGCGATGGTGAACGTGGCCTCGGGCGCCTCCTGGGTGTCCATCCACCACGGCGGCGGCGTGGGCATGGGGCGGTCCATCCACGCCGGGCAGGTCACGGTGGCCGACGGCACGAAGCTGGGCGGCGAGAAGATCCGCCGCGTGCTGACGAACGACCCCGGGATGGGCGTCATCCGGCACGTGGACGCCGGGTACGACATCGCGGAGTCGGTCGCCGCCGACCGGGGCGTGCGGGTGCCCATGCGCGAGGGTGACGACGCGTGACGCAGCCTGTGGCGACCGCCCGTCCCGGCAGCAGCTCCTTCCACTCGATGTGGCGCGAGCTGCTGCCGATCGGGCGGCACGCCGACTCCCAGGGGTACCGGCGCTACGCCTGGACCGGGGCCGACGCCGAGTGCCGGGCCTGGTTCAAGGAGCAGGCCGAGGGGCGCGGGCTCGCCTACGAGGTCGACCGGAACGGCAATCAGTGGGCCTGGCTCGGGGACCCGGACGCCGGGGACGCCGTCGTCACGGGGTCGCATCTCGACTCCGTGCCCGACGGCGGTGCCTTCGACGGCCCGCTCGGGGTCGTGTCGTCCTTCGCCGCCCTCGACGAACTCCGCGGCAGGGGCGTGCGGTTCGCGAGGCCCCTCGCCATCGTCAACTTCGGTGACGAGGAGGGCGCCCGGTTCGGGCTCGCCTGCGTGGGGTCCCGGCTCACCGCCGGGCAGCTCACCGCCGAGAACGCGCACAGGCTGACCGACGGCGACGGCATCAGCCTGCCCCGGGCCATGGAGGCCGCCGGGTACGACCCCGACGCCATCGGCGCCGACCCCGAGCGGCTCGCCCGCATCGGCGCCTTCGTCGAACTGCACGTCGAGCAGGGCCGGGCGCTGGACCTGTCCGGCGACCGGGTCGGCATCGCCAGTGCCATCTGGCCGCACGGGCGCTGGCGGTTCGACTTCCGGGGCGAGGCCAACCACGCCGGCACGACCCGGCTCGCCGACCGGCGCGACCCCATGCTGTCGTACGCCGAGACCGTGCTCGCGGCCCGGCGCGAGGCCGAACTCGCCGGTGCCGTCGCCACCTTCGGCAAGATCGCCGTCGAGCCGAACGGCGTCAACGCCATCCCCTCGCTGGTCCGCGGCTGGCTCGACTCCCGCGCGGCCGACCAGGGCACGCTCGACACCGTCGTCGGCGGCATCGAGCGGGCCGCCCGCGAGTACGCCGCCGCGCACGGCATCGACCTCGACGTCGTCCGCGAGTCCTTCACGCCCGTCGTGGAGTTCGACCACGCCCTGCGCGACGAACTCGCCCGCATCCTCGGCAAGGACGCGGACCGGGACGGCGACATCACCGTGCCGGTCCTGGGTACCGGTGCCGGACACGACGCCGGAATCCTCTCCGGGAGCATTCCGACCGCCATGCTGTTCGTGCGCAACCCCACGGGCGTCTCGCACTCCCCGGCCGAGTTCGCGGCCGAGGACGACTGCGTGGCCGGGGTGCTCGCACTCGCCGACGTACTGGAAGGGCTGGCCTGCAGGTGACCGCACCCCGCACGCGGACGTACTGGCTGGAGCACGCCTGGCTCGACACCTACGTCGAGCCGGGGGTCGCCGTCGAGGTGGCGGACGGCCGGATCGCGGCCGTCCGCACGGACGTGCCCACCCCGCCGCCCGGCGCCGAGATCCTGCGCGGACTGACGCTCCCGGGACTGGCGAACGCCCACTCGCACGCCTTCCACCGCGCCCTGCGCTCCACCGTCCAGGTCGGCTCCGGCACCTTCTGGACCTGGCGCGAGGTCATGTACTCGGTCGCCGACCAGCTGACCCCCGAGAGCTACCACGCCCTCGCCCGCGCGGTGTACGCGGAGATGGCGCTGGCGGGGGTGACCGCCGTCGGCGAGTTCCACTACCTCCACCACGCACCCGGCGGCACGCCCTACGCCGACCCCAACGCGATGGGCGAGGCCCTCGTCGCGGCCGCCGCCGACGCCGGCATCCGCATCACCCTCCTCGACACCGCCTACCTCTCCTCCGGTTTCGGTGAGGCACCCAACACCCACCAGCTCCGCTTCTCCGACGGCAGCGCGGAGGCCTGGGCCGAACGCTGTTCACTTCTCAAGGAACGGGACCACGCGCGGATCGGGGCGGCCGTCCACTCCGTACGGGCCGTGCCCGCCGGGCAGCTGGCGACCGTGGCGCGCTGGGCGGAGGAGCGGCGCGCCCCGCTCCATGTGCACCTGTCCGAGCAGACCGCCGAGAACGACGCCTGCCAGGCCGCCCACGGCTGCACGCCCACCCGGCTGCTCGCCGACCACGGCGTGCTCGGGCCGCGCACCACCGGCGTGCACAACACCCATCTGACGGACGAGGACATCGCGCTCATCGGCGGCTCCGGCACCGGCACCTGCATGTGCCCGACGACCGAGCGGGACCTGGCCGACGGCATCGGTCCCGCGGTCGCCCTGCAGCAGGCCGGCTCGGCGCTCTCCCTCGGCTCCGACAGCCACGCCGTCATCGACCTGCTGGAGGAGGCGCGCGCGATGGAGCTCAACGAGCGCCTGCGCACCCGCAGCCGGGGCCACTGGACCGCCGCCGCACTGCTGCGCGCGGCCTCGGCCGACGGGCATGCGGCCCTCGGCTGGCAGGACGCCGGCATCCTGGAGGCGGGCGCGCTCGCCGACTTCACCACCATCGCGCTCGACTCGGTCAGAACCGCCGGCCCGCTGCCGCGGCTCGGCGCGGAGACGGCCGTATTCGCCGCCTCGGCGGCGGACGTACGCCACACGGTCGTGGGCGGACGTCACGTCGTGCGGGACGGTGCTCACCTCCTCGTACCGGACGTACCCGCAGCGCTGGCGGACGCCGTCGCAGCCCTGCGTGCCTGAAACCCGCCGTCATCCCTGAGGACGCCATGAGCAGCAGCACCGTCATCACCAACATCGCCACGCTGGTCACCAACGACCCCTCCCTCGGTGACGGCTCCCCCCTCGGCCTGATCCAGGACGCGGCCGTCGTCGTCGACGGCGACCGCATCGCGTGGACCGGTGAATCAAGCAAAGCACCCGCCACCGACAACCGGGTCGACGCCGGTGGCCGGGCCGTCCTGCCGGGCTTCGTCGACTCCCACTCGCACCTGGTCTTCGCGGGCGACCGCACGCAGGAGTTCAACGCCCGCATGTCCGGGCGGGCGTACAGCGCGGGCGGCATCCGCACGACCGTCGCCGCCACCCGCGCCGCGAGCGACGAGGAGCTGGCGGCCAACCTCACCCGCTACCTCGACGAGGCGCTGCGCCAGGGCACGACCACCTTCGAGACGAAGTCCGGCTACGGACTCACCGTCGCCGACGAGGCCCGCGCCCTGCGCATCGCCGCCGCGCACACCGACGAGGTCACCTTCCTCGGCGCCCACATCGTCTCCCCGGACTACGCGGACGACCCCGCCGCCTACGTCGCCCTGGTCACCGGCGAGATGCTCGACGCCTGCGCGCCGCACGCCCGCTGGATCGACGTGTTCTGCGAGAAGGGCGCCTTCGACGGCGACCAGGCCCGGGCGATCCTCACCGCGGGCAAGGCCAAGGGGCTGCACCCGCGCATCCACGCCAACCAGCTCTCCTACGGACCCGGTGTGCAGCTGGCCGTCGAGCTGGACGCCGCCAGCGCCGACCACTGCACCCACCTCACCGACGCGGACGTGGACGCCCTGGCCGACGGCAACACGGTCGCCACCCTGCTGCCCGGCGCCGAGTTCTCCACCCGCGCCGAGTGGCCGGACGCCCGCCGCCTCCTCGACGCCGGTGTCACGGTCGCGCTGTCCACCGACTGCAACCCCGGCTCGTCCTTCACCTCGTCCGTGCCGTTCTGCATCGCGCTCGCCGTACGGGACATGGGGATGACCCCCGACGAGGCCGTCTGGGCGGCCACGGCGGGCGGCGCCCGGGCCCTGCGCCGCGGCGACGTCGGCCGGCTGAACCTCGGCGCCCACGCGGACCTGATCCTCCTCGACGCCCCGAGCCATGTGCACCTCGCCTACCGGCCGGGCGTGCCGCTGGTCAGCGGCGTGTGGCGGCGCGGCGAGCGGGTGCTCTGACCCGGCGGGCCGCCGTCCCGGCGGCCCGCGGCCGGCGGCTCGGGCCTCGGTGGCTGCGGCCTCAGCGGGCCCCGGCCCGCCATCGCTGCGCGTCGCTGCCGTCGAGCGGGCGCAGCGCCACCCCGTCGCCGTCGTAGGGCGTCACCGCGGTCTCGATGGCGATCGCGGGCCGGATCACGCCGTCGTCGTCGACGGTGAAACGCAGGTTCTGGCCGTGCTCGCCGTCCACCGAGTCGCAGTCCCAGATGCCCACGCCCCGGTCGACGTGGCCGCGGCTGTCGAGGCAGAAGCCCGGGTCGGCGGAGGACTGCACCACCCCGCGCGAGGCGTCCACGCGCCAGCGCTGGGTGCGGGAGCCGGAACAGGGCGCCGTCACCACGTCGGTGCGGTTTTCCAGGTCGCCGTCGCGGATGTCCAGGCAGCGGCCGGTGGCGACGTTCACGATCTGGGCCGAGGTGCCGTTCGGGGCGAGCGTGGGGGACGGGGACGGGCTTGGGGATCTGGACGGCGGCCGGGAGCTCGAACTGTGCGTCGGGGACGGAGACCTGCCGGTCCGCGACGCCGAGGGCGACGGCGTCGGCGTCGGCGAGAGCGTCGCCGTGACCGTGACCTGCGGCGCGCTCGTCGGCGTCCGCACCGCGCCCACCGCCTGCTGGGACGGGTCGGCCGGTCCGTCGCCGCGCGTGAGGAGGAAGACGAGCAGCGGAGCGAGCGCCACGCCGGCGGCGAGGGCGACCAGCAGGAAGCGCCGGGAGGGCGGCCAGTTGCCGCCGTCCGTGAGGGCGGCGGGCCGTGGTGCGTCGCTCCTGACGTAGGACGTGCCGGCCCACGGCAGCAGCCCCTCGGCCAGCGCGGCGCGCGGGGCGTCCCGCAGTGCCGACAGGTCCTCGTAGGCCGCCGTGCAGTGCGGGCAGTGCGCCATGTGGGCGTGCAGGTCGGCGCTGTCGCGGGGCGAGTCGGGCCGCACCGACTCCTCGATGAGCCGGCCGAAGTTGCCGCAGCTCGGGTCGTGCGAGGCGGCGAGGCGCGAGCGCAGGCAGAGCTGGCCCATCGACTGCAGGGCCGCGGCGGTCTCGTAGGCGACGTCCACGGGGGTCAGGCCCAGCAGGACGGCGGTGCGCTCCGGCGTCTCCCGCTCCACGATGCCGTACCAGACCAGGCCCTGCGCGCGGGAGGAGAGCGCCTGGAAGGCGGGGAGCATGGGCGGCAGGGGGCCCTCGGGTCCGGAGGCGCTGAGCACGAGCAGCAGGCCGGGATCGAGGCCCGCGGCCCGCTCGTCGGCCGCCCAGGACGCGGCCACCTTCCCGGTCAGCAGCAGGAGTTGCAGCCGCAGCGGCACCAGGGGCTCGGTGCCGCGGGCCGTCTGACGGGCCGCCAGGGTGAAGGCCTGCGCGGCCAGCTGCCGGGCGGCGGACTCGCTCGCCGTGCACAGCCGGGCGTAGTCGAGGACCGCCGGCTGATGGCGGGAGCGCAGCTCCTGCAGGGCCGGATAGACGGTGGGGGTGCTGGTGCGCAGCAGTTCGGTCAGCCGCGCGTCGGACGCGTCCGCGTGAACCCCGCCCCCGGTCTCGACACCTTTGTCGGTCCCGTCGGCCCGAGCCATCCACCCGCCTCCTTGCACCCTTGCGCCCGCCGGGCATCTGGCCTACCGGCGGGTATGGGGGCCCATAGTGAGGGATGGGAACCTCTGGGGAAAGAGTTTCTCCGGGTAACCCGAGAAACGCCCGAGCGCGGTGCGCCCCGGCGTTCGGGGGTGCACCGCGCTCGGCGGAGGCGTCTCACACGGCAGGCGTCATTCCTCGACCGTCAGGCCCTTGCGCAATCGCACCAGCGTCCGCGACAGCAGCCGCGACACGTGCATCTGCGAGATGCCCAGCTCGTCCCCTATCTCCGACTGGGTCATGCCCGCGACGAAGCGGAGGGAGAGGATCTTGCGGTCCCGCGGCGGGAGTTCGGCGATCAGCGGCTTCAGCGACTCGACGTACTCGATGCCCTCGAGGCCGTGGTCCTCGTAGCCGATCCGGTCCGCCAGCGCGCCCTCGGCGTCGTCCTCCTCCGGCTGGGCGTCCAGCGAGGAGGCGGTGTACGCGTTCGAGGCGGCCATGCCCTCGACGACCTCGTCCTTGGTGAGTTCGAGGCGCTCGGCGAGCTCGGCGACGGTCGGGGCCCGGTCGAGCTTCTGCGCCAGCTCGTCACCGGCCTTGGCCAGGTCGAGCCGGAGCTCCTGGAGCCGGCGCGGCACGCGCACGGACCACGAGGTGTCCCGGAAGAAGCGCTTGATCTCACCGACGATGGTCGGCATCGCGAACGTGGGGAACTCGACGCCCCGGGCCAGTTCGAAGCGGTCGATCGCCTTGATCAGGCCGATGGTCCCGACCTGGACGATGTCCTCCATGGGCTCGCTGCGCGAGCGGAAGCGGGAGGCCGCGAACTTGACCAGCGCGAGGTTCAGCTCGACGAGCGTGTTGCGGACGTACGAGTACTCGTGCGTGCCTTCCTCGAGGGACTCCAGCCGCTCGAAGAGGGTCTTGGACAGCGCGCGGGCGTCCACCGGTCCCACTTCGTCGAACGGCGGGATCTCCGGGAGTCCGTCCAGCCCGGCCAGCGCGTCTGCGTCGCTGCCCTCGATGGGATCCAGATGTTCCGGAGCGGAAGCCGACGTCGCCTCCTGGGTGTGCGATGCGTCGAGCCGGGGTGACATGATGTCCTCCATCGTTCTCGGCATATGGCTGCCGAAGCCAGTGCGTGCACTGCGGTGTGCGGCGCCTCCAAAGCCGGCCGTGTCGGTTACGTATCTCTAGCCCTACCTGCTTTCCTCCGTCTGCCGCAAGTGCGTTCTGTGGGGATATGTCCGTTTGTGGGCGGATGTTCGGGTGTCGGAGAGTGTGAGGAAGGCGTAGTGTTCCAGGGCGTGAGTCAGCAGCCACGACGTCGGGAGAAAGACGGCATGGACCGCGGGACGGTCGGCAGCGCACAGTCTGGCCGGCTACTGGTGGAGGTCAGGGAAGAGGGCCCCAGTGCCGTCGTGACTCCGGCGGGTGAGTTGGATCACCACACCGCCGATCTGTTGCGTGAGCCACTCGAGGAATGCCTCGCCAAGGGATTCAGCCGGCTGGTCGTGGACTGCTCGCGGCTGGAATTCTGCGACTCCACGGGGCTCAACGTACTGCTCGGCGCCCGCCTCAAGGCGGAGGCCGCAGGGGGTGGGGTGCACCTCGCGGGCATGCAGCCCGTGGTGGCGCGGGTCTTCGAGATCACCGGGGCGGAAGCGGTCTTCAGTGTTCATGACACGCTCGAGGCGGCCCTGGCCGACACGGCCGGCTGAGTCTTCGGCGGCCCGTGCCCGTGTCCCGGCCGGGCCGCCCCTGCATGACCGGCACTTTCCGGGCGTCCCGCCCCCGGTGCCGAACAAGGGGGTGTTCCGCCGGTTCGGTCGGGCAGGAGACATTCTGAACAAGTCGGCGGCACAGCGACGGATCCACCGTCGATCTACGTACTGACTCTTGAATCGTGAACGGTGAATCGGTGAGGTGAAGCGCTGATGAGCACCACCCGGCCTTGCTCGCCGGGCGACCGCGGCCCGGAGACCAGCGGCGCTTCCGGGGCGTCCGAGGCTGACGCGTCCGCATCGCCGGCCGCGCCCGGGTCGCCCGGGGGCGGCCAGGTCCGCAGGCTGAGCTTCGACGGCGAGAGCGGCGTCGTGCCGCTCGCCCGCGACTTCACCCGCCAGGCGCTGTACGCGTGGGGCTGGCTGCCCGCCGACACGGCCGACCGGCGGGCCGCCGCCGAGGACGTCCTGCTCGTCGTCTCCGAGCTGGTCACCAACGCCTGTCTGCACGCCGAGGGCCCGGACGAGCTGTGGATCACCTGCGACAAGAAGGTCATCCGCCTGGAGGTCTCGGACAAGGGGACGGGCCAGCCGGCCCCGCGCACCCCGCACCGCGCTGGCCGTCCCGGCGGCCACGGCATGTTCATCGTGCAGCGGCTCTGCCTGGACTGGGGCGTCGTACGGTCGCCGGGGGTCTCGGGCAAGACCGTGTGGGCCGAGCTCGGCGCGCCCGCGTAAATCGCTTGGCCGCCCCGGGCGCGGCTGCCTACCCTCGTCGGCAACGCGCTGACGGAGACAAGTAGCCCGGACCCACGCGAGCCGAGAGAGCCGCCCCCCGCTGTGACGGCGGCCTCGCGTCCCGGTGCCAATCCCCTCCCGAGTGCGGGGAGGCAATGCCCCGCCGGCCGGCCCCCGTCACCGGGCCAGAACGAGACCGCCTGGCGGGCGTGCGTCGCCCGCGTACGGCGGTGAAGGCGTGGTGGCACCGCGAGCACCCTCTCGCCCACGCCCCGAGGGAATCACCCCGGGGTGGTGCGTACCGCTCCGGACGACCGGACGGAGCACGCGACATGCTCGACGTCACCCTCATCCGACGCCATCCCGACCTGGTCCGCGAAGGGCTGCGCAAGCGCGCGGTCGACGTGGACATCCCGGCCTTTCTCGCCCTGGACGCCGAGTTCCGCGAGGCCCGTGCGGCCGTGGAGCGGCTGCGCGGCGAGCGGCGGCGCATCTCGGCCGAGATCGCCGTACGGCGGCGGGCGGGCGAGGAGGCCGCGGAACTCCAGGCGGAGGCAAGGGCCCTGGCCGGCCGGCTGACCGAGGCCGAGGCACGCCTCGGCGGGCTGGCCGGGCCGCACCAGGACTTCCTCGACGGCCTGCCCAACCTCCCCGACGACGACGTCGTCGCGGGCGGCAAGGAGAACAACCGGGTCGTGCGGACCACGGGCGCGCCGCCCGCCTTCGGCTTCGCGCCCAGGGACCACGTGCAACTCGCCCGGGATCTCCGCCTCGTGGACCACCGGCGCGGCGCGGCGCTCGCCGGCAACGGCTACTGGATCTACCGGGGTGAGGGCGCCGCCCTGGAGTGGGCGCTGCTCAACCACTTCCTGGACACGCACCGCGCGGCGGGCTACGAGTTCGTGCTGCCGCCGCACCTGCTGACCCGCGAGGCGGGCTACACGGCGGGCCAGTTCCCGAAGTTCGCCGACGAGGTCTTCCACGTGGACGACCACTTCCTGCTGCCCACCGCCGAGACCGCTCTGGCGAGCCTGCACCGTGGCGAGACGCTCGACGAGGGCGAGCTGCCGCTCAAGTACGTGGCCTACACGCCCTGTTACCGCAAGGAGAGCGGCGGCTACCGCACCGCCGAGCGCGGGACGCTGCGCGGCCACCAGTTCAACAAGGTCGAGCTCTTCCAGTACACGCGCCCCGGGGACTCGGCGGCGGCCCAGCTGGAACTGCTCGCCCGCGCCGAGGGGTTGGTCGCCGGGCTCGGCCTGCACCACCGGGTCACCCAGCTCGCCGCCGAGGACACCAGCCCCGCCCAGGCCAAGACGTACGACGTGGAGGTCTGGCTGCCCAGCCTCGGCGGGTACACCGAGGTCAGCTCGGTCTCGAACGCCCGCGCCTACCAGGCCCGGCGCGGCGGCATCCGCTACCGCCCCGAGAACGGCGGGAAACCCGCCCACGTGCACACGCTCAACGCCTCGGGCCTGGCCACCAGCCGGCTGCTGCCCGCGATCCTGGAGCAGCACCAGCAGGCCGACGGCACGGTACGGGTGCCGGAGGTGCTGCGGCGCTGGGGCCTGCCGGAGGTGCTGGGCGCCACCCGTACCGCCCACCCGGCCCGCCCCTGAGTTACCGAGGGTCACCCTCTCCACCCGCCACCCCACGCGTGCGCGCCGGATCCCCACAACTCCGGCGCGCACCGTCTCTTCCCTCCTCAAGACCCCGGGCGTACCTTGACGGCCGAATCTGATATGCCGTCAGGAACTCGCAGAGGGAGCGGAACCGTGTCGTACCGGAAACGAAGCGCCGCGCTCGCGTCCGCCGCGGCCCTGGCCGGCTCGGTGGTGCTGCTCGCCGCCCCCGCGGCCGAGGCCAAGGTCGTCGACGTCAACTACCAGTGCAAGACGCCGATCGGGAACAAGAGCGCCGTCTCGCCCATCGACATCAAGGGCGTCAAGAGCGGCAGCGGCTACAAGCTCACCATGTCCTGGCAGAAGGGCGTCTCCTCCAGCCCGGTCGAGCTGGGCAAGGGCGCGATGAACCCGAGCGCCGTCATCAAGGTCGGCGGCGCCGACAGCGGCACGGTGAACGTCTCCGGACCCGCCAACCAGGCCGCCATTCCGGCCAACACCCCCATCAAGATCAACGACTTGACGGGGACGTACACGCCGAAGAAGTCCGGCAGCGTCACCTTCACGCCGGGCGTGCTCACCATCAAGGCGCTGGGCACCACGACCACCTGCACGCCGTCCAACAACCCCGGTCCGGCGCTGACGCTGGACGTGACGGCGGCGAGCGGCGGCTCCTCCGGCGGGACCAGCCAGAGCGGCAGCGAGTCGGGTTCCTCCCTCCCGCAGACCGGCCCCGACGACTCCGCCGTCGCGCTCGGCACGCTCGGCGGCACCGTGCTCCTCGTGGGCGCGGCGGGCGCGCTGTGGATCACGCGGAGGAACCAGCAGGCCCATCGCTGAACCACCGCCACGACCGCTGGAGCCGCCGATGTCGCCTGCCGCCCGTGTCCTGTTCGTGTCCCTGCTGCTGGTGCTGGCCGCCGCGCCGTCGGCCCGGGCCGACGACGGCTGGTCCCTGGCGCCGTCCGGCGGCGGACGACCCTCCTTCTACGCCGAGGGCGCGCCCGGCGCGGTGCTGCAGGACACGGTGTCCGTGACCAACCGCGGCGCGCGGGCGGTCACGGTACGGCTGAGCGGCAAGGGCGTGGCGGTCACCTTCGCCCGAAGCCGGGTGCGGGTGCCGGCGCGCACCCGCGCCGACGTCCCGTTCACGGTCGGCGCGGGAGCCGACCGCACCGGCTCGATCGTCGCCCGCGACGGCGACGGCCGCACGGTGACCGTCCCGGTCCGCCTGCGGGTGGGCGGACCGGCCCTGTCCGCGCTGACCGTCGAGCACGTCTCGGTGCGCGGCGACGGCATCTCCTACGAGCTGGTCAACCGCGGTACCACCACCCTCGTGCCGCGCCTGGCCGTGTACGCGGACGGAGTGTTCGGCCCGGTTCTGGACCGCGCCCCGCGCACCCTGCCGGTGCACCTCGCGCCCGGCCGCCGCGTGCGCCTGACCGAGCCCTGGCCCGGCCGCCCCGCCCTGGACGCCGTCGACGTACGGCTGACCGTCACGGCAGCGGGCGGCGCGCACGACACGGCCGGGGCGTCGGCACGGTTCGTGCCCTGGGGCGCGGTGGCCGCGACGGCGGCAGCGGCGGCAGCCGGGACCACCCTGCTTCTCCTACGCCGCCGCGGGCGCCGCGGGGACGACGGCGAGGCGCCCGAATCCCCGCGTAGGGAAGTCGAGTTGACGGGAGCGGTGACGTGAACCGCAAGGTGTGGACGGCGGCCGTGCTCGCGCTGCTCCTGCTGGCTGTGACGGCGGGGCCCGCGACGGCGGACGGGCCGAGCGTGAAGCTCTCCAAGTCCCAGGCGGGGACGGGCGGTTCGATCACCGTCAGCGGCACCGGCTGGCGGCCGCACGCGCTGCTGATGATGCTGATCTGCGGGCAGTCGGTGCCCGCGCGGGGGGTCATCGGCGGCACCAACTCCTGCGCCAACGCGGACGGCAGGGCCGTCACCACCGACGCCAAGGGCTCCTTCCGCAAGAAGCTGCCGGTCTCCGAACCGCCTGTGCCCTGCCCGTGCGTGGTGCACGTGGCGACAGTCACCGGCGCCCAGGCCGACGCCGACGCGATCTTCCAGGTCGCCGGGCACGCCGTCGAACCGCTGCCCGCCGACACCTCCGGAGGGCGCCTGTCGGTCCTCACGGACACCCGGCTCGAGGGGTCGAGCGGGCTGCTCACCTGGTTCGGCGCGCCCCCCTCGCGCACGCTGGTCTTCACCGTCGGCAACGTCGGCACGACCGCCGTCAGGAACCCCGTCTTCCAGGTCGGCACCTCCCACGGCGTGTTCGCCCCGCAGTGGGACGACCAGCAGTGGCACGGCACCATCCAGCCCGGGAAGAAGGCGCAGATCAAGCTGCCCGTCGAGCTGACGGGCGGCGCGCACGGCGACTACGACGTCTCGCTGAAGTACACCGGCAAGGTCCTCGCCGAGCAGCCCTGGGGCGTGGGCCGGCCCTGGGGCGTGACCCTGTTCTGGATCCTGGTCTGCCTGGTCGTGCCGGCCGCGGTGTTCCGCGCCGGGATGGCGATCGTGGACCGGGTCCGGCCGCGGCGCGCGGGCGGCCTGCGCCACCGCGGCCTGCGGATGCCCGAACTGACCCTGCGCATGCCGAAGTTCACCCCCAGGCCGGCCCAGGAACCCCCCTCGAACTCGACCCTGCCGTGGTTCACCCCGGACTCCGATCCGGGCACGGCCGGTCGGCTCTCCGCACCGCACGACGACAGCCCGACGAGTCCTACGACTCCCACCACGAAGGGACCCACGTGAGAAAGCGAAGGAGAGTCACACCGGGCGGCACGCGGAGGCTGGGTGCGGCGGGCGTCGCACTGGTGCTCGGCGGCGCCGGGGCCCTGCTGGGGCTCGCCGCCGGGTCCGCGCAGGCCGCCGAGGTGTCGTTCGCGACGCACTGCGTGCCGCCCGCGGGCATCGACCCCGTCGACGGCACCACGAAGGTGGAGGTCACCGCGCCGGCCACGGCGAAGGTGGGCGACACGGTGACCGTCGTATGGAAGTTCGTGCAGGCCGCCTCGAAGAACCCGGACATCATCGACCTGCCCGCCAACTCGGTCCAGCCGTCCGGGACGCTCAAGGCGGCCGGCGCCCAGGCCGCGTCGATCGCGATGCAGGGGGCGCGGGAGAACCCGGCCATCCCCAAGGGCGCGGCCATGGTGCTGTCCGACATGAAGGGCACCCTGAAGCTGACGACGCCGGGCGAGGTGACGCTGACCCCGGACGCGTACACCGTCAACGCCATGTCGACGGACACGAAGTGCACGCCGACCCAGACCGTGCAGAAGGCGGCGACGATCGAGGTGACGCCGGGCGGCGGAGGCTCGTCGAGCACGACGCCGGACCCGACGGACTCCGCCTCGCAGTCGACGTCCCCCTCCGCCTCGGCCCCCGGAAGCGCGGACCCGTCGGCGTCCGCGAGCGACGGCACCGGCAGCGACCAGACCGATTTCACCGGCAAGGAAGTCGACATCCCCTACACCTGCCAGTCACCCATCGGTGAGAAGAAGGCGACCTCGCCCATCCAGATCAACGCCAAGAAGAGCGGCGGGAGTTTCGCGCTGACCGTGCAGTTCAAGAAGTCGGTGATGGACAGTCCGGCCGACATCCCCAAGGGCTCGGTGAAGCCGTCCATGGAGGTCGTGCTGGGCGGCGCGGACAAGGGCACCGTGCACGTCGAGGGCCCGACGAACGCCAAGGACATCAAGTCGGGCGACCCGATCGAGATCCCCGACCTGACCGGCACCTACAAGCCGGGCGCCGACGGCAAGTCGACGCTGTCCCCGGGCGTCCTGACCATCAACGCCCTGGGCACGACCACCACCTGCAAGCCGGACAAGACGGAGGTCTCGCTGACCCTGGACACCTCGGCCCAGGCGAGCGGGGCGTCGGGCGGCTCGTCGTCCACGTCGGGAGGCGACACGTCGTCCTCGTCGTCGAGCGGCGGCCTGGCGGAGACGGGCTCCGGCGACCACGGCGCCCTGAAGGCGCTGGGACTGGTCGCCGGCACGGCAGTGCTGCTGGGCGCGGCGGTGTTCACGTTCATGCCGGGCCGGAGGGTCCGGTAGCTCCTTCAGGGTCGCGGGGACCGCGCGACCAGCCACAACGAACCCGCGGCCGCCCACGCACGGAAGCCCGACGGCGGGGGGGGGGAGAAAAGAAAAAAAGAAAAGGGGAACCCACCATCCGGAACCACCCGACGGTCAAGT
>NZ_JBHVGU010000029.1:132357-137923 GCF_042800575.1 Streptomyces sp. NPDC057616 | reverse complement strand
AGCAGCGGCAGCGTCGGCGAGGCCGTCACGAACTCCCGCAGCGGATGCCGCGCCAGCACCGCATCCACCTCCGGCGTCAACGCCGCCGCCAGCCGCGAGGCGGCCGGACGGCTCTCGTCCCGCAGGGCCGCCACGGCGGCGACGATCACGTCCTGCTCACCGGCGGGGGCGTCCTCGGCCGCGCGCTCGTACAGGCGCGCCCCCTCCTCGAGCACCAGCTCCGTGTCCATCCCCGCCGGGATCTTGATCTGGGCGTGGTGGCGCCAGGTGGTGACCGGGTCGCCCCAGGCCTCCACGGTGTACGACCAGCGGCCGGGCTCGCCGGCGGTGACGGTGGCGCCCCAGCGGTCCGTACCGGGGGCCAGTTCCCGCATCGGGGTCCAGGGGCCCGGACGGCCGTCGGGATCCCGTAGGACGACGTTGGCGGCTACGGCGTCGTGGCCTTCGCGGAAGACGGTGGCCGAGATCTCGAACGTCTCTCCGGTCACCGCCTTCGCGGGCCTTCGTCCGTGCTGGACGACCGGCCGGACGTCGAGGACCGGGATGCGCCCGAGGGTTTCCTCGGCGCTGGACGTCGGTGGTGCTGACGAGTGGTGCGTGGCGGGCATGACCGCTCCTGTCCGCGTCAACGTGGGTGGGCGGATGGCTGTGGGGAGGTGGGTCCTGCGGGGTGTTCCTGTGATCTGCCTGTCGTATACCCGGGGAGCCTTCCCACCCTATTCGGGTGAGCAATCCGGCACTTTGTTAACTACTCACTCGTATGTCTACACACAAGACCGGCCCCGTTCGTGAACGAACGGGGCCGGTCCGAGTACTCCTGGACGGCGAACCCGACAACCCTTCCTACGAGGCCGGCACCTGGAGCAGTTCGTCGGGCGAGCCGAGGCCGCGGCCGGAGACCTCCCCGGACACCGCCAGCTTGACCAGCGCCTTCGCCACCTGGGCGGGCGTCGCCTTCGGATGGCCGGCCAGGTAGAGCGCGGCCGCACCGGTGGCGTGCGGGGTCGCCATGGACGTGCCGGAGAAGGTCGCCTTCCCGGTGTCGCTCGTGTACGAGGCCGAGGTGATCGACACTCCCGGGGCGAACAGGTCCACGGCCGGCCCGAAGTTCGAGAAGCCCGCCCGGGCGTCCGTCCGGTCGGTCGCGCCGACCGTGATCGCCTCCCGGACGTCGGCCGGGGAGGAGAGCCCCGCCGGCAGGCCGTCGTTGCCCGCGGCGACGGCGTAGGTGACGCCGGAGGCGATCGAGTTGCGTACGGCGGCGTCCAGCTGGGCGTTGTGGGAGCCGCCGAGGCTGAGGTTGGCGACCGCCGGCTTCCTGGCGTGCTTGGTCACCCAGTCGATCCCCGCGATGACCTGCGCCGTCGTACCGGAGCCGTTGTTGTCCAGGACGCGTACGGAGACGACCTTGGCCTGCTTGGCGACGCCGTAGGTGGCGCCGGCGACGGTGCCCGCGACATGGGTGCCGTGGCCGTTGCCGTCGTTCGCGGTCCTGTCGTTCCCGACGAAGTCCCACCCGTAGCTCGCCCGGCCGCCGAAGTCCTTGTGGGTGATCCTGATGCCGGTGTCGATCACGTACGCCGTCACCCCGCGGCCCGCCCGGTCAGGTGAGGTGTAGCGCCGGTCCAGCGGCAGGCTTCGCTGGTCGATCCGGTCCAGGCCCCAGGACGGCGGGTTCTTCTGGGTGCGGTCCAGGGTGACCCGGGTGTCCTGGACCACCGAGGCGACCCGGGGGTCGGCCGCGAGCCGCCCGGCCTGTCTCTCGTTCGCCCGGATCGCGTAGCCGTTCAGGACCGTGCCGTAGCTGTGGCTTATTCTCGCCCCGTACTTCTCGGCCAGGCCCTTTCCGGCCGCCGACGACGCCTTCGTACCCCCCTTTAGTGTCACCAGGTAACTTCCGCCGACGGCGCCGGGCCCGTCGGCGCCGAGTATCCGCCCCTGTGGCGCGGCGTGCGCGGGCAGGGTGCCGGCCGACATCGCGGCGGTGCAGGTCACCGCGGTCAGCCCCCCCGCCCAGCGCAGACGCCGCGATCGCGTCCGTGCCATGGTCCGAGTTCCCCTCCTCGAGTCGGCGTACGGTGACCATCGGTCACCGGGGTGCACCCGGCTGTGGTCCGGTACGCCTGTCGGCAGCCTCTCGTGCGGTGCAGAAGGCCACAAGAGGGCCTACGGGGAGGGAATCGGCCATGTCCGCCATGCTGGAAGCGTGAAGGTTGCGGCTTTTTCCGGACTTCGCAGGAGTCTGTCGTGTTCTTGGACGTGCCGTGGTTGCGGAGCCCCCGGCACCGATACCGTCGAGGTTGACGACGAGGCGCACAGTGTTGTGCGTCCGCACAGCGACACGCGTCGAGGTGGAAAGTGAAGGCGATCCGTCGATTCACCGTCCGACCCGTTCTCCCCGAGTCCCTCAGCCCGCTGAGTGATCTGGCCCGCAATCTGCGCTGGTCCTGGCATCCGGAGACCCGAGACCTGTTCCAGTCCGTCGATCCCGAGCGCTGGGCCGCCTCCGACGGCGATCCCGTCCGGCTGCTGGGGAGCGTGTCGCCCGCGCGGCTCGCGGAACTGGCCGAGGACCGTCGTTTCCTGCGCCGCCTGACCGCGGTCTCGGACGACCTGAACGACTATGTGAGCGGCGACCGCTGGTACCAGGAGCAGGGCGGGGAACTGCCCGCGGCCATCGCGTACTTCTCGCCCGAGTTCGGGATCACCGCCGCCCTGCCGCAGTACTCCGGCGGTCTGGGCATCCTCGCCGGCGATCATCTGAAGGCGGCCAGCGATCTCGGTGTGCCCCTGATCGGGGTGGGCCTGCTCTACCGGCACGGCTACTTCCGCCAGTCCCTGTCCCGGGACGGCTGGCAGCAGGAGCACTACCCGGTCCTGGACCCCAACGAGCTGCCCGTCGCCCTCCTGGAGGAGCCCGACGGCACGCCCGCCCAGGTCGCCCTCGCCCTGCCCGGCGGCCGGCAATTGCACGCCCGCATCTGGCACGCCCAGGTCGGCCGCGTCCCGCTGCTGATGCTCGACTCGGACGTCGAGGAGAACGACCTCGGCGAGCGCGGGGTGACCGACCGGCTCTACGGCGGCGGCAGCGAGCACCGGCTGCTGCAGGAGATGCTCCTCGGCATAGGAGGGGTCCGGGCGGTACGCACGTACTGCCGGCTCACCGGCCACCCCGAGCCCGAGGTCTTCCACACCAACGAGGGCCACGCGGGCTTCCTCGGCCTGGAGCGCATCGCCGAACTCTGCGACCAGGGGCTGGACTTCGACTCGGCCCTGGAGGCGGTCCGGGCCGGGACGGTGTTCACCACCCACACCCCCGTGCCCGCCGGCATCGACCGCTTCGACCGCGAGCTGGTCGCCCACCACTTCGGGACCGACGCCGAACTCCCGCGCATCGACGTCGAGCGCATCCTGCGGCTCGGCATGGAGACCTATCCCGGCGGCGAGCCGAACCTCTTCAACATGGCCGTGATGGGCCTGCGCCTCGGCCAGCGGGCCAACGGCGTCTCCCTGCTGCACGGCCATGTGAGCCGGGAGATGTTCTCCGGTCTGTGGCCGGGATTCGACCCCGACGAGGTGCCGATCACCTCCGTCACCAACGGCGTGCACGCACCCACCTGGGTGGCGCCCGAGGTCTTCCGGCTCGGGGCCCGCGAGATCGGCGCCCAGCGCACCGAGGACGCGATGACCGTCGGCGGCTCCGACCGCTGGGACGCCGTGGGGGACATCCCCGACCAGGACATCTGGGAGCTGCGCCGCAACCTGCGCGAGCAGCTGGTGGACGAGGTGCGTCGGCGGCTGCACGCCTCCTGGCGCCAACGCGGCGCCGGTACGGCCGAGTTGGGGTGGATCGACGGCGTCCTCGACCCGGACGTCCTCACCATCGGCTTCGCGCGGCGCGTCCCGTCGTACAAGCGCCTGACCCTGATGCTGCGCGACCGCGACCGGCTGATGGACCTGCTGCTGCACCCCGAGCACCCGATCCAGATCGTGGTCGCGGGCAAGGCGCACCCGGCGGACGACGGCGGCAAGCGGCTGGTGCAGGAGCTGGTGCGGTTCGCCGACGACCCGCGCGTGCGCCACCGCATCGTCTTCCTGCCCGACTACGGCATGGGGATGGCGCAGAAGCTCTACCCGGGCTGCGACATCTGGCTCAACAACCCGCTGCGCCCGCTGGAGGCGTGCGGCACCTCCGGCATGAAGGCCGCCCTCAACGGCTGCCTCAACCTCTCGGTGCTGGACGGCTGGTGGGACGAGTGGTTCCAGCCCGACTTCGGCTGGGCGATCCCCACGGCGGACGGCGCCGGGACCGACCCCGACCACCGCGACGACATAGAGGCGGGCGCGCTCTACGACCTGCTGGAGCAGCGGGTGGCCCCCCGCTTCTACGAGCGGGGCCAGCACGGCCTGCCCGACCGGTGGATCGAGATGGTGCGCCAGACCCTGACCCTGCTCGGCCCGAAGGTGCTGGCCGGCCGGATGGTGCGCGAGTACGTCGAGCGCCTGTACACGCCGGCCGCGCACGCGCACCGCGCGATGGACATCGATTCCGCGCGCGAACTCGCCGGCTGGAAGGCGCGGGTGCGGGCCGCCTGGCACGACGTCACCGTCGACCATCTGGAGACGTCCGCGCACACGCCCACCGCGGAGCTCGGCAGCACGCTCGCCCTGCGGGTGCGCGTAGCCCTCGGCGAACTCGGGCCGGACGACGTGGAGGTGCAGGTCGTCTCGGGCCGGGTGGACGCGGAGGACCGCATCGCGGACGCGGTGACGGTCCCGCTGAAGCCGACGGGCGGCCCCGACACGGAGGGCCGCTGGGTCTACGAGGGCCCGCTCTCCCTGGACCGCACCGGGCCCTACGGCTACACGGTGCGCATCCTGCCCGCGCACCGGCTCCTCGCGTCCGGCGCGGAGCTCGGGCTGGTGGCGGTGCCCTCGGAGGAGACGGGCGAGGGAGGCGGGGTACTGATGCGGTGAGCGGGGCTCACACCTCCGAGTAGGGGGCGCACATCCGCTTCAGCACCGTTCCGCACCGCCGGGCGTAGGCATGCTGGATGCCGCGCGTCGCAGGGCCGCCCGCACGGGCGTACCACTTCGCCGCGCGGCTGAAGGCGTCCAGGGTGAGCCACACCGTGCCGTCGCCGGTGCGGTGGACCACGAACGCCTCCTCGCCGCACTCGGGATGGCCGGTCAGCGTGCCGTAGGCCCAGCCGGCGCGGCGGGGTTCCTCGACCGTGTAGACGATGCGGCAGGGGGCCTTGATCAGCCCGCCGAAGCTCACCGTGACGTCGACCCCGGTGGCCGCGCGGTCCGCGCTCGTCTCGATGCCCACACCCAGCTCGCGGTGCATCTCCCAGGTCAGCACCGCCTCGGCGGCTCTGTGGTAGACCTTCTCCCCCTCGCCGATGCGCATGCGGACATGCATCGGGTGGAACCCCGGCGGGCAGAACCCGGCGCGGCGGGTCCCGCCGACGTCGTCGTACGTGAAGTCCTCCAGGCGCATGGCAGACAAGAGTAGGGCGGGGCCCCGGGGGGGCCTCGCTCCTCGTCCCCCCCCCCCACCCCC
>NZ_JBHVGU010000029.1:80697-132347 GCF_042800575.1 Streptomyces sp. NPDC057616 | reverse complement strand
ACACAAACACCCTTATTTCCCTCCCCCGCCCCTCCCCGCCGCATCGCACCCCCCAAAGCCAAAAAAAAAAAAACGTCCTCCCGCCCCTCCCACCCTCCCCCTCCCCCCCCCCCCCCCGCCAACCCCCCTCGGGTCAGTTCACGTTGACCGCGGACCAGGCCGCGGCCACCGCCTTGTACTCGGCGCTGCTCGCGCCGTACAGGGCGGAGGCGGCGGACAGCGTGCCCGCGCGCGCCTTCGAGTAGTTGGTCGTCGAGGTGAAGTACGTGGTCAGCGCCTTGTACCAGATCTGCAGCGCCTTGTCCCGGCCGATGCCGGTGACCGTCGAGCCGTTGGACGTCGGCGAGTTGTAGCTCACGCCGTTGATGACCTTGGCCCCGCTGCCCTCCGACAGGAGGTAGAAGAAGTGGTTCGCGACACCGGACGAGTAGTGCACGTCCTTGTTGCCGACGCCGGAGGACCAGTAGTCGGCCGAACCGCCGTCCTTGCTGGGCTTGTCCATGTAGCGCAGCGGGGTGCCGTCGCCGTTGATGTCGATCTTCTCGCCGATGAGGTAGTCGCCCTTGTCGGTCGAGTTGTTGGCGTAGAACTCCACGCCGGTGCCGAAGATGTCCGAGGTGGCCTCGTTCAGGCCGCCGGACTCACCCGAGTAGTTCAGGCCCGCGGTGTTCGAGGTGACGCCGTGGCTCATCTCGTGGCCGGCCACGTCCAGCGCGGTCAGCGGGTGGTTGTTGCCGGAGCCGTCGCCGTACGTCATGCAGAAGCAGCTGTCGTCCCAGAACGCGTTCACGTACGAGTTGCCGTAGTGCACGCGGGAGTAGGCGCCGACACCGTCGTTCTTGATGCCGCTGCGGCCGAAGGTGGCCTTGTAGAAGTCCCAGGTCTCCTGCGCGCCGTAGGCGGCGTCGGCCGCGGCGGTCTGGTCGGTCGCGGAGCTGGAGGCGGTGCCGGTGCCCCAGACGTTGTCCGTGTCGGTGAACAGCGTGCCGGTGCCGGACGTGCCGTGCTTCAGGTTGTACGTCTTGTGGTTGCCGCGCGAGGCGTCGGTCAGCGTGTACGACGAGCCCGAGCCGGACGTGGTGAGGCTCACCGTGCCCGAGTACAGCGTCTTGCCGGTGCCGGTGGCGTTCTCGATGCCCTGGTACTCGAAGAGCTTCTTGCCGGTGGCAGCGTCGGTGATGACGTGCAGCTGGTTGGGGGTGCCGTCGTCCTGGAGGCCGCCGACGACCGTCTCGTAGGCGAGGACGGGCTTGCCGGAGCCGGCCCAGATGACCTTGCGGGCGCCGTCGGCAGCGGACTTGGCGGAGCCGAGCGTCTTGGCGGCGCTGACCGCCTGCTTCTCGGCCGCGGCCGGGGTGACCTGCGCCTTGAGCGAGGCGACCTTGATGGTGGCCGAGTTCGCCTTCGTCACACCCTCGGTCTTTCCGGCCTTCGAGGTGTGGACGACCAGGTCGCCGCCGAGGACGGGCAGGCCCGCGTAGGTGCGCTCGTAGCGGGTGTGCAGCGTGCCGTCCGCGTCTCTGACGACGTCCTTGACGACCAGCTTCTCCTTGGCGCCGAGGCCTATCTTCTGGGCCGTCCGGGCTATGTCGGCCTGGGCCTGCTGCACGAGCGAGGTACGGGCTGCCGCCGAGAGCGCGGTGGGCGCGGCGGCGAGGGTGGCCCTGCCCGTCTGGTCGGACGGGACCTGGGCCGATGCCGTACCGGCGGCGAGTCCGCTGGTGAGCAGGGCTCCGGCGGCGACGGCGGTGGCGATGGCCAGGCTTGAGCGCTTGTGACGCGCGTAGCGGGGGGTGGTCACACAAGCTCCTTGAAGTGGGGGCCGGCTCGGCGTGGGGCGCCCGGGCCGGAAGCGGAGTGAATTTGTGCGGCGGTTGTGAGGAAGAGTGACACCGGCGATGCGTACATGTCAGGACCCTCAAGTGATGTTGGCTGAAATTCGACTGCCGGGTGAACTTTGCGGTCATGTAACAGCGGGCGGAACAGGAGGGCGCCGCCCCGGGGATTCGAACCTCCGGAGCGGCGCCCTGACTTGGGGTCCCGTCTCGGTCTACGGGAAGGTGAGCTTCCAGCTGTTGATGTAGCCGGTGTCCTGCGCAGCCTGGTCCTGCACCCGCAACTTCCAGGTTCCGTTGGCGACTTCGGAGGAGGCGTTGACCGTGTAGGTCTGCTGGACGTTGTCCGCCGAGTCGGAGCCGCTGAAGTTCTTCAGGCGGTACGCCGTCCCGTCCGGGGCCAGCAGGTCGATCACCAGGTCACCGCGCCAGGTGTGCACGATGTCGACCGAAACCTGAAGGTTCGACGGGGCGTTGCCCGTGCGGCCGGAGACGGTGATGGACGACGTCACGGCCGGGCCGTTGTCCGGAATCGACACGTCGGTGGTGTTCTCGAAGGACGTGCCGCCGCCCCCGCCGCCCCCGGAGCGCGAACCGACCGCGACGCCGGCCCAGGCGTCCTGCACGGCCTTGTACTCGGCGGACGTGGTGCCGTACAGCTCACCCGCCGCCGCGAGCGTGCCGGTGCGGGCGGCCGCGTAGTTGGTGGTGGAGGTGAACTTCGTGGTCAGCGCCCGGTACCAGATCTGCAGCGCCTTGTCCCGGCCGATGCCGGTGACCGGAAGCCCGTCCGCCGTCGGCGAGTTGTAGCTGACGCCGTTGATGACCTTGGCGCCGCTGCCCTCGCTCAGCAGGTAGAAGAAGTGGTTCGCGGGGCCGGACGAGTAGTGCACGTCCAGGCCGCCGAGCCCGGAGTACCAGCTGTCCTTGGACGCGCCGTCCTTGCTGGGCTTGTCCATGTAGCGCAGCGGGGTGCCGTCGCCGTTGATGTCGATCTTCTCGCCGATGAGGTAGTCGCCGACGTCGGAGGAGTTGTTGGCGTAGAACTCCACCCCGGTGCCGAAGATGTCGGAGGTCGCCTCGTTCAACCCGCCCGACTCACCGGTGTAGTTGAGTCCGGCCGTGTTCGAGGTGACGCCGTGGCTCATCTCGTGGCCGGCCACGTCGAGGGAGGTCAGCGGGTCGGCGTTGCCGGAGCCGTCGCCGTAGGTCATGCAGAAGCAGCTGTCGTCCCAGAACGCGTTCACGTACGAGTTGCCGTAGTGGACGCGGGAGTAGGCGCCGACGCCGTTGTTCTTGATGCCGCTGCGGCCGAAGGTGTTCTTGTAGAAGTCCCAGGTGACCGCCGCGCCGTAGTGGGCGTCCGCGCCCGCCGTCGCCGCGTTCGACGTGGTGCCGTTGCCCCAGGTGTTGCTCGTCTGCGAGAACAGCGTGCCGGTGCCGGACGTCCCGTGGTTCAGGTTGTACGTCTTGTGGCCGCCGCGGTCGCCGTCGGTCAGCGTGTAGGAGGAGCCCGACTGCGTCGTCGTCAGCGAGACCGTGCCGCTGTACTGGGTGTTGCCGGTGCCGGTGGCGTTCTCGATGCCCTGGTACTCGTAGAGCTTCTTGCCGGTGGCCGCGTCGGTGATGACGTGCAGCTGGTTGGGGGTGCCGTCGTCCTGGAGGCCGCCGATGACGGTCTCGTAGGCGAGGACGGGCCGGCCGCTCGCCGCCCAGATCACCTTGCGCGCGCTGTCGGCGGTCGCCTTCGTCGAGCCGAGGGCCTGCGCACGCTTCACGGCCTGCTGCTCGGCGGCCGCCCTGGTGATGTCCGGGGTGACGTCGGGGACCTTGATGGCGGCGTTCGTCGCCTTGATGACCTGCTTGGTCGCGCCCGACTTGGCGGTGTCGACGATGAGGTCGCCGCCGAGGACCGGCAGGCCGTCGTAGGTGCGCTCGTAGCGGGTGTGAACGGTGCCGTCGGCGTCCTTGACCACGTCACGGGCGACGAGCTTCTCCTTGGCGCCGAGGCCGATGTCGCGGGCGGTCTGCGCGCGGGCGGTGTCGGCGTCGCGTATCAGCTCCGCGCGCTGGGAGGCGGTGAGCTGCACGGCCGTGTGGGCGGGGTTGACCTTTCCCGCCGAGGGCCGGGCGGGGGCGGCGGAGGCGGCGCCCGACTGGACGGCCGCGGCGAGCAGCGCGGTGACGCCGGCGACGGCGACGATGTGGGAGGTGCGTCTGCGAGAGATATTGCTTCTCAACACTGACTCCTTCTGCGTGGCCGCGGGGTTGCGCGGCCAGGGGAGATCCGGACGGTGGGTCGACCGTCCGGGCAGAGCTGTGCAGAACCAATGCGGAACCAGGTGCGCGGCCGTGACGACACAGCGAGGTGTTTCTGTGGGGTTGCTGTGAAGCGGCCGTGGGAAGCGTGGCACCGGATGGCGCTTTCTGTCAGGCGCGCGTCAGAAACTTGGCCGAATTTGGTTCGTTGTCCGGTTGTTCGTGTTCGTTATCCGGAAACGTGGTCGATGGACGTCAGGTGCGGTCCCCGTGCCACGTCCGCCACAGCGCCGCGTACGCCCCCTCGGCCGCCACCAGCTCCTCGTGCGTGCCGAGTTCGCTGAGCCGGCCGTCCTCCATCACGGCCACCCGGTCCGCGTCGTGCGCGGTGTGCAGGCGGTGCGCGATGGCGACGACCGTGCGGCCCTCCAGCACGGCAGCCAGGGCGCGTTCGGTGTGCCGGGCCGTCGCCGGGTCCAGCAGCGCCGTCGCCTCGTCGAGGATCAGCGTGTGCGGGTCGGCCAGCACCACGCGGGCGAGGGCGAGTTGCTGCGCCTGGGAGCCGTCGGTGCGGCACCCCCCGTCGCCGAGCGCCGTGTCGAGGCCGCCCGGCAGCTCCCGCACCCAGTCGTCGGCGCCGACCGCCGCGAGCGCGGCCCACAACTGCGCGTCCGTGGCGGCCGGTTCGGCGATCAGCAGGTTGTCGCGGACCGTGCCGAGGAACACGTGGTGCTCCTGGGTGACCAGCACGACCTGGCGGCGCAGCTGCTCCGGTCCGAGCGCGACCACCGGCACCCCGCCGACCGTCACCGTGCCCTCGGTCGGCGCGTCGACGCCCGCGAGCAGCCGGCTGAGCGTGGTCTTGCCCGCGCCGGAGGGGCCCACCACGGCCAGCCGCTCACCCGGCCGCACGGTCAGGTCCACCCCGCGCAGCACCTCGCCGCCGCGGTCGTAGGCGTACCGCACCGCGGTCACGTCGAACCGGTCGTCCGCCGGTGCCGGCGCCCCGGTCTCCCGGGTGCGCGGGGCCCGGGCCAGGCCCTCCACGCGGGCGAACGAGGCGCCGCTGTTCTGGAGTTGCTCGATCCGCATCAGGATCTCGTCGAGCGGGCCGCTCAGCCGCTGGAGGTACAGGGCCGCGGCCACCACCGCGCCCAGACTCAGCGTGCCCCGGCCGTGCAGCACGCCGCCGACCAGCAGCACGGCCGCCACGGGCACCAGGTAGGAGACCTCCACGGACGGGAAGAACACGGTGCGCAGGAACAGCGTGTAGAGGCGGGTGCGCCGGGAGGTCTCCAGCGCGTCCCGGCTCGCCGCGATCCGCTGCTTCTCCAGCCGCAGCGCCTCGACCGTGCGGGCGCCGGAGGCCGTCGCCGCGACGATCTCCGCGATGTCGGAAGTGGCGGCGCCCTCGGCGAGGTAGCCGTCGCGGGCCCGGCGCAGATACCAGCGCAGCGCCCACCAGATGCCGATCAGGCCGAGCAGGCCGCACGCGCCGAGCAGCGGGTTCAGCCAGAACACCGCGCCGAGCAGGAACACCGCCTGCACGGTGTTGATGAGCAGCTCGGGCCCGACGTCGCGCAGCGTGGTGCCGACCATGGCCACGTCGGCCGTGCCGCGGGCCGTCAGGTCGCCGGTGCCGGCCCGTTCCACCACGGCGGCGGGCAGGGCGAGGGTCCGCTCCACGAACTGCTCCCGCACCCGGGCCAGGGTCCGCTCGCCGAAGCGGTGGCCGACGTAGCGGGCCCAGCGGGCGAGCACCAGCTGGGCGAGGGAGCAGAGCAGGATCCACAGGGCCAGGCGGTCCACCGCGTGGACGCCGTCGCCGGCCTTGACCTCGTCCACGATCCGGCCGACCAGCCAGGGGCCGGCCAGACCCGCGGCGGCGGCGAGCGCGTTGAGCGCGAGCACGGCGGCGAACGCCCCGCGGTCGGCCCGCAGCAGCCGTACGACGGCCCGGCGCACGTCGGCACGGTCTGCGACGGGCAGCCGGCCCGATGCCGTCGCCGTCACCGTACGACCTCCTCGGCGTCGGCGTCCCGGGCCACGAGGGCGCGGTATCCCGGCTCGGTGTCCAGCAGTTCCTGGTGTCTTCCGGTGGCCGCGACCTTGCCGTCGACCAGGTAGTACACGGTGTCGGCGTGGTCCAGGACCAGGGGGGAGGTGGTCGTGACCACGGTCGTACGGCCCTGGCGGGCGGTCCGCAGGCGCTGCGCGACGCGGGCTTCGGTGTGGGCGTCGAGGGCGGAGGTCGGTTCCACGGCGAGCAGTACCTCGGGGTCGGCGACGAGGGCTCTCGCCAGGCGGATGCGCTGGCGCTGGCCTCCGGAGAGGTTTCTGGCCTGGGCGTCGATGGCCGAGTCGAGGCCGCTCGGGAGGGCCTGGACGATGTCCTCCGCGGCTGCGGTGCGAAGGGCCCGGGTGAGGTGCGCGTCTTCATTCGCCGGGGGGTGTTCGTCGGCGGGTGCGGGTTCGTCGTGGCTGGTCGCGCCCCGCGGCGGAGCCGCGTGCCGGTACGGTCCCGCGCCCCTGGCAAACCTGCCGCCCACCGCTTCGCGCAAGGTGCCTGCGAAGAGGTCTGCCTCGTGGTCCGCGACCAGGATGCGGCGGCGGATCCGGGGGAGGGGGATCTCGTCCAGGGGGATGCCGGACCAGGTCGCCGTGGAGGGGGCGTAGCGGCCCAGGCGGTCGACGACGGACGCCGCGTCCGACGGGCGGGCGCAGGCCAGCGCGGTCAGGCTGCCGGGGAGCACCCGGACGCCCGACTGCGGGTCGTGCAGGGGCGACGGCCGTGCGGGGGCGTCGCGGGTGCCGAGGTCGGCCAGCGGCTGGAGCTGCAGGAAGCGCACGACCCGGCGGGCGGCGACCAGGCCGCGGCTGATCTGGTAGCCGCACTCGACCCAGAAGGCGACCGGGCCCACCAGGACCGCCACGAAGCCGTAGACCGAGACCAACTCGCCGATGCTGATGGTGCCTTGGGCGGCGAGGCGGGCCGCGAGCCAGGTCACCACGGCGAGGAAGAGCGTCGGCAGCCCGACGCCGAGCGCCTGCACCCAGCTGGTCACCGCGCCGACCCGGTAGCCCTGCCGGCGCAGATGCTGCGAGTCGCGGTGGAAGGCGTCGGCGAACAGGCCCTTGCCGCCGAGGCCGTTGAGGACGCGCAGGCCGCCCGCGAGGTCCGCGATCCGCGCGGTGAGCACGCCCTGGCGCTCGCGGTACTCGGCCTCCGCGCCCTGGAGCCGGGCGAGCAGCGGGCCGACGAGGACGACGATCAGCGGGATCCCGAGCAGGACGACCGAGGCGATCAGCGGGGAGATCGACAGCAGCAGACCGGCGACCACCAGATACGCCACGACCGCGCCGACCCCGGGCCCGACGACCGTCAGGGACTGGCTGATCGTCTGCACGTCGCCCACCCCGATGGTGACGACCTCCCCGGACCCGACCCGGCGCTGCAGTGCCGCCCCCAGCCGGACCGACTGCGCCACCACCACCTTCACGGTGCGGAAGTTGGCGTCCATCCGCACCCGGGTCATGGTGCGATGGCGCATGATGCTCAGCCAGGCGTTGAACGCCCCGACCGCGAACAGCGCGGCCGTCCAGCCCGCCAGCGCCGGGTAGTCACCGGGCTCCAGCCCCTCGTCGATCGCCCGGGACAGCAGATACGGCGTCGCCGCCAGCAGCACCATCCACACGCTGCCGAGCACCGCACCGGCCAGCGACCGGCCCGGCTGGCACCGCACCAGCCACCACAGATAGCGCCCGCCCCCGCGGCAGTCGGGCTCACCCGGCTCCTCGTACGCGTCGATCATCCGACCCCCGCTCCCCTGATCCCTACGCCAGACTGTCGCGCCACGCCCGGTGCAGATCCGCGAACCGCCCTGTGCCCGCGACGAGTTCGGCCGGGCTGCCGTCCTCGACGATCCTGCCGTGCTCCATGACCAGGACCCGGTCCGCGATCTCGACGGTCGACAGGCGGTGCGCGATGACGATCGCCGTACGCCCCTGCAGGACCGTCGACATCGCCCGCTGCACGGCCCGTTCGCCCGGGACGTCGAGCGAGCTGGTCGCCTCGTCGAGTATCAGCACGGCCGGGTCCGCCAGCAACGCCCGTGCGAACGCGACGAGTTGGCGCTGGCCCGCGGAGATGCGGCCGCCCCGTTTGCGTACGTCCGTGTCGTACCCGTCCGGCAGCGCGCCGATGAACTCGTGCGCCCCGATCGCCTTCGCGGCCCGCTCGATCTCCTCCCGGGTCGCGTCCGGGCGGCCGATGGCGATGTTCTCGGCGACCGTGCCGGAGAACAGGAACGCCTCCTGCGTGACCATCACCACCCCGCGCCGCAGGTCGGCCACCGACAGCTCGCGCAGGTCGACGCGGTCCAGCAGGACCCGGCCCGCGGAGGGGTCGTAGAAGCGCGCGAGCAGCTTGGCCAGGGTCGACTTGCCGGCGCCGGTCGAGCCGACCACGGCGACCGTCTGCCCGGCGGGGACCGTGAGATCGAAGCGGGGCAGGACCTCGCCGCCGGTGCGGTAGCCGAAGCCGACCCCGTCGAAGACGACCGCGCGGCCCGGGTGCTCGCTCTCCAGCCGCGGCAGCTCCACGGGGGCCGCCGGCTCCGGCACGGACGGGGTCTGCGCGAGCAGCCCGGCGATCTTCTCCAGGGAGGCGGCCGCCGACTGGTACGCGTTCAGGAACATGCCGAGCCGGTCGATGGGGTCGTACAGCCGCCGCAGATACAGCACCGCGCCCGCCAGCACGCCCAGTTCCAGCGAGCCGCCCGCCACCCGGTACGCGCCCCACAGCACGATCCCCGCGACGGCCGTGTTGGCGACCAGCCGGGAGCCCACCACGTAGCGGGCCATCTCCAGCAGCGCGTCGCCGTTGACCCGCTCGTGCCGCCGGTTCAGCACCCGGAAGGCGGCGTCGTTGGCGGCCTCGCGGCGGAAGGCGCGCACCGGGCGGATGCCGTTCATGGTCTCGACGAACTTCACGATGACGGCCGCGATGGCGGTGGACCGCACCCGGTACACCCGCACCGCACGTCGCTGGTAGACCCGGACGAGCAGGTACAGCGGCACGAAGGACGCCACCGCCACGGCGCCGAGCCCGAGGTCCAGCCAGAGCAGCATCGCCGAGATGTAGACGAACGACAGGACGACCGTGATGAGTTCCTGCAGGCCCTCGTTGAGCAGCTCCCTGAGCGACTCCACGTCCGCCGTCGAACGGGAGATCAGGCGGCCGCTCGTGTACCGCTCGTGGAAGTCGATGCTGAGAGCCTGCGCGTGGCGGAAGATACGGCCGCGCAGATCGAGCAGCACGTCCTGGCTGACGCGGGCGGAGGCGAGGATGAACGCGGACTGCAGCCCGCCGGAGACCAGCGCGCACAGCAGATAGGCGACGGCCACCGCGATCAGCGGCCCGTGGTCGTGGTCCCGGAACGCGGGCACGGCGCTGTCGATCGCGTACGCCACCAGCAGCGGGCCCGCCTGCACGGCCGCCTGCTGGAGCAGCAGCAGGACCGTGGTGAAGGCGACGCGCCCCTTCATCGGGGCGAGCAGGGAGCGCAGCAGCGTGGCGGTGGCGCCCGGGGGAGAGGGCAGGACGTCCCGGTCGAAGGGGTCGCCGGTGTCCTTGGGGAGGGGGAGGTCCGGGTCGTCGTCCGCCGTGGGCGCGGACGTGGTCGGAGCCGTCATCGGTCGTCCTCCGCTTCTCCGATCCCGGACATCAGGTGCGCGTACTCGGCGTTCGTACGCAGCAGTTCGTGGTGCGTGCCGACGGCGGTGATCCGGCCGCCGGAGAGCAGGGCGACGCGGTCGGCGAGCAGGACCGTGGAGGGGCGGTGCGCCACGATGAGCGCGGTGGTGTCCGCCAGCACGTCGCGCAGCGCGGCCTCCACGGCGGCCTCGGTGTGCACGTCCAGGGCGGACAGCGGGTCGTCCAGGACGAGGAATCTCGGTCTGCCGACGACGGCCCGGGCGAGCGCGAGACGCTGGCGCTGACCTCCGGAGAGGCTGAGGCCCTGCTCGCCCACCTCGGTGTCCGTGCCCTGGGGGAGCGCGTGGGCGAAGTCCGCCTGGGCGACGGCCAGGGCACGGTTCAGGTCGGCCGCGCCGGCGGTGTCCCCGCCACCCATGAGGACGTTGTCCGCGACGGTGGCGGAGAAGAGGGTGGGTTCCTCGAAGGCCATGGCCACCTTCGCGCGCAGCTCCTCCCGGGACATGGCGGTGATGTCCTCGCCGTCCAGGGTGATGCGGCCGGAGGTGACCTCGTGGAGGCGGGGGACGAGGGCGGTGAGGGTCGTCTTGCCGCTGCCCGTCGCGCCCACCAGCGCCATGGACTCGCCGGGCCGGACGTGCAGGTCGATCCGGTCGAGGACGGGCGGGGAGTCCGCGGGCGCGTCCGGGTAGCGGAACCGGACGTCGTCGAAGCGGAGTCCCGCGCCCTCGGGGTGCGGCGGGGCCGCTCCCGGCACCGAGGTCTCCGGACGCGCGTCCATGACCTCGAAGAAGCGCTCCGTCGCCGTCGCCGCCTCCTGGCTCATCGCCAGCAGGAAGCCGATGGAGTCGACCGGCCAGCGCAGGGCCAGGGCGGTCGAGAGGAAGGCCACCAGGGTGCCCGCGGACAGGGAGCCGTCGGCCACCTGGACCGTGCCGAGGACCAGGGCCGCCCCGATCGCGGCCTCCGGGAGGGTCACGATGACGCCCCAGATCGTGGCGAGCAGGCCGGCCTTGCGAAGTTCCGTCCCGCGCAGGGTGCGTGCGAGGTCGCGGAAGGCGCGGGCCTGGCTGCGGTGGCGTCCGAAGCCCTTGATGATGCGGATGCCGAGGACGCTCTCCTCGACGACCGTGGTGAGGTCGCCGACCTGGTCCTGCGCCCGGCGCGCCGCGCGGGCGTAGCGCTTCTCGAAGACGGCGCAGGTGACGATCACGGGGACGGCGGGACCGAGGATCACCAGTCCGAGCGTCCAGTCCTGGAGCAGCATGATGATCACGCCGACCAGAATCGTCACGCCGTTGACCAGAAGGAACGTCATCGGGAAGGCGAGGAACTGACGCAGCAGCATCAGGTCCGTCGTCCCCCGCGACAGCAGCTGCCCGGAGGCCCAGCGGTCGTGGAAGGCGACGGGCAGGCGCTGCAGATGCCGGTACAGGTCCGCGCGCATGCCCGCCTCGACGCCCGCCAGTGGCCGCGCCACGAGCCAGCGCCGCAGTCCGAACAGCAGGGCCTCCGCGACTCCGAGGAGCAGCAGGTACAGCGCCCCGAGCCAGACGCCCGCCGGGTCCCGGCCGGCGACCGGCCCGTCGACCATCCACTTCAGGACGAGCGGGATCACCAGCCCCGTGCACGAGGCGACCACGGCGACCGACGCGGCCGTGAACAGGCGTACCCGCACGGGCCGCACATACGGCCACAGACGCAGCAGGGTGCGTACGGCGGATCGTTCGGTGGTCTCCCCGGGTTCTTCTGCGGCGGCGTGTGTAGTGGGCATCGGATGTGAGCCTACGGACCGGCACCGACAACGCCCACCGAGTTTTGGCCGGTCCGGTCGTACCCCGGCATCAACCGATCGGTTGATGCCCCTTCGAGCGCGACGGCCGATGTGGCGGACCCCGGCCTGCCGGGACTCTGATGCCATGCCTGTCATCGAAGTCACCGATCTGCGCAAGTCCTACGGCGGCCGGCCCGCCGTCGACGGCGTCTCCTTCGCCGTCGAGGAGGGCGAGATCTTCGGCATCCTCGGCCCGAACGGCGCCGGCAAGACCACGACCGTCGAGTGCGTCGAAGGGCTGCGCGTCCCCGACGGCGGCAGCGTCCGGGTCACCGGCCTCGACCCCGTCGCCGACCACGCGCGCGTGTCCCGCGTCCTCGGTGCCCAGCTGCAGCAGAGCGAGCTGCAGCCCAAGCTCACCGTCCGCGAGGCGCTGGAGCTGTACGCCTCCTTCTACCCGGGCCCGCTCGACTGGGCGCCGCTCGCCGAACGCCTGGGCCTGACCGCCAAGCTGACCACCCGGTTCGGCAAGCTCTCCGGCGGGCAGAAGCAGCGCCTGTTCATCGCGCTCGCCCTGATAGGCAACCCCCGCGTCGTCGTCCTCGACGAGCTCACCACCGGCCTGGACCCGCGGGCGCGCCGGGACACCTGGCAGCTGATCGAGGACGTCCGGGCCGGCGGCGTCACCGTCCTGCTCGTCACCCACTTCATGGAGGAGGCGCAGCGGCTGTGCGACCGGATCGCCGTCATCGACAAGGGCCGGGTGGCCGCCCTGGACACCCCGTCCGGGCTGATCCGGCGCTCGGCGGGCTCCACCGTCATCAGCTTCACGCCGTCCGCGCCGCTGGACGAGCGTGACCTCAACGCGCTGCCCGAACTCGCCTCGGTCGAGCACCGGGACGGCCGGATCACGCTGACCGGCACGGACGAGACGGTCAACGCCGTCATCACGCTGCTCGCCCGCCACCGCGTCACCGCCCACCAGCTCCGCGTCGTGGACGCCACGCTCGACGACGCCTTCCTCGACCTGACGAAGGAGACCGCGGCATGAGCACCGCCGTCCTGCGGACCGAGGTCCGCCTCTTCCGCCGCGAACCCGGCGCCGTCTTCTGGATCCTGCTCTTCCCGACCCTGCTGCTGCTGATCCTCGGCTCCATCCCGTCCTTCCGGCAGCACCAGGACGACCTCGGCGGCCTGCGCACCATCGACGCCTACGTCCCGGTGGCCGTGCTGCTCGGCCTGATCGTCGGCGGCCTGCAGTCCATGCCGCAGTCCCTGACCGGCTACCGGGAGCGCGGCATCCTGCGCCGGATGGCCACCACGCCCGTCCGCCCCGGCTCCCTGCTGTCCGCGCAGATGGTGGTGTTCGGCGCCGCCTCGCTGCTGTCGGCGCTGCTGGTGCTCGTGGTCGGCAGGCTCGCCTTCGCGGTACGGCTGCCGAAGCAGGGCGCCGGATACGTCCTCGCCCTGCTGCTCGCCGTCCTGGTGGCCCTCGCTCTCGGATCGGTGGTGTCGGCGCTGTCCCGTACGACGAAGATCGCGGGTGCGATCGGGTCCGCGGTGTTCTTCCCCTCGATGTTCTGCGCGGGCGTGTGGCTGCCGGTGCAGGCCATGCCGCACCTGCTCGGCAGGATCGTCGGGTACACGCCGTTCGGCGCCGCCGCACAGGCCCTCAATCAGGCCGCCGCGGGGCACTGGCCGGGCTGGAGCCACCTGGGCGTGCTGGCGGTGTGGATCCTGCTGCTGACGGGGGCGGCCACGCGCTGGTTCCGCTGGGAGTAGGCGGCCGGCCGTGCAGACTGGGGACATGACCGTGGTGGACACGCACCTGGACCGGCGCTGGGAGCAGTTTCACACCTGGGGGCCGTACGGGCTGCTGGGCATCAGTGTCGTCCTCGCCCTCGCCACCGCCGACCCGCATGCGCCCGCGGCCAAGTGGTACGCCGCCTGGAGCCTGATCGCCGGTGCGATCGCGCTCCAGCTGTGGTGGCACAGCACCCGGCCCGACGGGCCCGACCGGCGCCGGACGCCGTCCCGCGCCGGGACGGCGTACTACACCGTCCGCTGGGCCCTCGCCTTCGGCCTGACCTACCTCAACCCGTTCTTCGCGTTCTACGCCGCCACCGGCTTCATGGACGCCGACGAGACCCTCCCCGGCCGGTGGCACCGGCTCGGACTGCTCGCGAGCGCGGCCACCGTGGCCGGCGCGCAGGCCGGCGGAGTGCCGTTCCACGGCGCGCTCCAGTGGACCGTCTTCGCCGCGCTGCTGGTCGCCAACTCCGGTCTGCAGATGGTGGTCGCGCACCTCACCGAGCAGGAGGCGCAGCGCTCCCGCGAGCGCACCGAGACCATCGCCGAGCTGGAGCGCACCAACACGGCGCTGCAGCAGGCCCTCGACGAGAACGCCGCCCTGCACGCCCAACTGCTGGTCCAGGCGAGGGAGGCCGGGGTCGCCGACGAGCGGCGGCGGCTGGCGGCCGAGATCCACGACACCATCGCCCAGGGGCTGACCGGGATCATCGCCCAGCTCCAGGTCGTGGTGAACGCGCCCGACCGGGACCAGGCCCGCGAGCACACCGGGCGGGCCATGGAGCTGGCCCGGCACAGCCTCGGCGAGGCCCGCCGCTCCGTGCACAACCTGGCGCCGGTGGCGCTGGAGAACGACGGGCTGCCCGAGGCGCTGAAGAAGACGGTCGCCGAGTGGGGCGAACGGACGGGTGTACGGGCCGAGTTCACGGTCACCGGGACCGCCGAGCAGCTCCACGAGGAGGTCTCGGCCACCCTCCTGCGCATCGTCCAGGAGGCCCTGTCCAACGCGGCCCGGCACGCCCGCGCCACCCGCGTCGGCGTCACCCTCTCCTTCCTCGGCGACGAGGTCATCCTCGACATCCGCGACGACGGCACCGGCTTCGACCCGCTGGCGCTGCCCGCCCGCACCAGCGCGGGCGGCTTCGGCCTCGACGGCATGCGGGCCCGCGCGGAACGCATCGCCGGCTCACTGGCCGTGGAGTCCGAACCGGGGCACGGCACGGCGCTGTCGGCTCGCGTACCGTTGGTCCGCCATGACCAGTGACGCCCTGATCTCCCTGCTGATCGTCGACGACCATCCCGTCGTACGGGACGGCCTGCGCGGCATGTTCGACGCGGCCCCCGGTTTCACCGTCCTCGGCGAGGCCGCGAACGGCGTCGAGGCGCTGGAGCGCGCCGCCGTCCTCGACCCCGACGTGATCCTCATGGACCTGCGCATGCCGGGCGGCGGCGGGGTCGACGCCATCAAGGAGCTCGCCCGCCGCGGCGCCCGCGCCAAGGTCCTCGTCCTGACCACGTACGACACCGACTCCGACACCCTGCCCGCGATCGAGGCGGGGGCGACGGGCTATCTGCTCAAGGACGCCCCGCGCGACGAACTGTTCACCGCCGTGCGCGCCGCGGCCGACGGCCGCACGGTGCTCTCCCCGGCGGTCGCCTCCCGGCTGGTCTCCGCGGTCCGCTCGCCCGGCACCCCCGGCGGCGAGCCGCTCTCCGCCCGCGAGCGCGAGGTCCTCGCGCTGGTCGCCCGGGGCACCTCCAACCGCGAGATCGCCCGCGAACTGTTCATCAGCGAGGCGACCGTGAAGACCCATCTCACGCACCTCTACGCCAAGTTGGGCGTGAGCGACCGCGCGGCGGCGGTGGCGACGGCGTACGAGCGCGGGATCCTCGGCTAGGGCGCGAGGGCCCCGGCTCACCCGGCCGCCGACACCTTCAGCAGCAGGACCGACCGCGCCGGCACCGTGATCGACGTCCCCGACCGGTGCACCACCCCCGGCTCCTCGGCCTGGGCCTCGCACGAGGTGTCGACCACGACCTCGTACCGCTCCGCCCACGGCGGCCCGGGCAGCACGAACGCCGCCGGCCGGTCGCCCGCGTGCAGGACGGCGAGGAAGCTGTCGTCGAGGACCGGGTCGCCGAGTTCGTCGCGCCCCGGGATGTCCCGCCCGGAGAGGTACATGCCGAGCGTGGCGGCCGGCGCGTACCAGTCCCGTTCCGTCATCTCCGTGCCGCGCGCGGTGAACCAGGCCAGGTCGCGCAGGCCGTCCGCGGAGTGCGCCCGGCCGGAGAAGAAGGCGCGGCGGCGCAGCACCGGGTGGCGGTGGCGCAGGGCGATCAGCCGGGCCGTGAGGTCGAACAGGGCCTTCCAGCCCGGCTCCTCGAGCAGCCCCCAGTCCAGCCAGCTGATCTCGTTGTCCTGGCAGTAGGCGTTGTTGCTGCCGCGCTGGGTGCGTCCCAGCTCGTCGCCCGCGACCAGCATGGGCACGCCCGTCGACAGCAGCAGTGTGGTCAGCAGGTTCCTGAGCTGGCGCCGCCGCAGGGCGCGTACCCGCTCGTCGGGCGTCTCGCCCTCGGCGCCGCAGTTCCAGGCCCGGTTGTCGTCCGTGCCGTCCCGGTTGCCCTCGCCGTTCGCCTCGTTGTGCTTGCGCTCGTAGGACACCAGGTCGCGCAGGGTGAAGCCGTCGTGCGCGGTGACGAAGTTGACCGAGGCGTACGGCCGCCGGCCGCCCCAGGCGTACAGGTCGCTGGAGCCCGACAGGCGGTAGCCCAGGTCCCGTACGTCGGGCAGGGCGCCCCGCCAGAAGTCCCGTACGGCGTTGCGGTACCGGTCGTTCCACTCCGTCCACAGGGGCGGGAACGCGCCCACCTGGTAGCCGCCGGAGCCGACGTCCCACGGCTCGGCGATCAGCTTCACGCGCCGCAGCACCGGGTCCTGCGCGATGACCGCGAGGAACGGCGACAGCATGTCGACGTCGTGCATCGAGCGGGCGAGCGCTGCGGCCAGGTCGAAGCGGAAACCGTCCACGCCCATCTCCGTCACCCAGTAGCGCAGCGAGTCGGTGATCAGGCGCAGCACGTGCGGCTGCACGACGTGCAGGGTGTTGCCGCAGCCGGTGTAGTCGGCGTAACGCCGCGCGTCGGACTGCAGGCGGTAGTAGCCGCGGTTGTCGATGCCCTTCAGGGAGAGCGTCGGACCCAGTTCGTTGGCCTCCGCCGTGTGGTTGTAGACCACGTCCAGGATGACCTCGATGCCCGCCGCGTGCAGCGCCCGCACCATGCGCTTGAACTCGCCGACCTGCTGGCCCGTGGTCCCGGACGCGGCGTACGCGGCGTGCGGCGCGAAGTAGCCGATCGAGTTGTAGCCCCAGTAGTTCCGCAGGCCGCGGCGCAGCAGGTGGTCCTCGTGCGCGAACTGGTGGACGGGCAGCAGCTCCACGGCGGTGACGCCGAGCCGGACCAGGTGCTCGACGGCGGCGGGATGCGCCAACCCGGCGTAGGTGCCGCGCAGTTCCTCGGGAATGCCGGGGTGCAGCTTGGTGAAGCCCTTGACGTGCAGCTCGTAGATGACCGAGTCCGCCCAGGGCGTCTTCGGGCGGCGGTCGTCGGCCCAGTCGTCGTCGTCGTGGACCACCACGCCCTTGGGGACGTACGGCGCCGAGTCGCGGTCGTCGCGGACGGTGTCGGCCACGTGCTGCTGCGGCCAGTCCCGCACATGCCCGTACACCTCCGGCGGCAGGCTGAAGTCGCCGTCCACCGCGCGCGCGTACGGGTCCAGGAGCAGCTTCGCCGGGTTCCAGCGGCCGCCGGTCCACGGGTCCCAGCGGCCGTGCACCCGGTAGCCGTAGCGCTGCCCCGGCATCACGCCCGGGACGAAGCCGTGCCAGATCTCGTGGGTCAGCTCGGTCAGCCGCGCCCGCGTCTCCTTGCCGTGCTCGTCGAACAGGCACAGCTCCACCGCCTCGGCCCCGCCCGCCCACAGCGCGAAGTTGGTGCCCGCCACCCCGTCCTGGCCGACCCGGAACCTCGCACCGAGGGGCGTCGAGGAACCCGGCCGCACGGGCACGCCCGGCATCTTCCGGGGCGCGCCGTTGACCGCGGCGGCCGGCTGCCCGTCCCCTTCGGCCTGCCCCTCGGCCACCGCCTCCTGCTCGGCTGCGCTGGACACCTCTCAGCCTCCCACGGCTCGTGGGACGACCTGGAAAAAGAGCGCACGGCGTCCCGGCCGCGGCTCCTCGTCGCGTCGTCCTCCCCACTGTTCTGCCCAGACGACGCCCGGGCGACCCCGGTGACCTCCCATTCACGTTTCCCCCGGGGGCCCGCGTCGTTGGGCAGCACGTGAGGCAAGGACAAGGGCGCGCACGGCGCGCGGGGGCCGCGCTGGCCGCCGTACTGACATGGGCAGGACTGCTGGCCGGAGCCGCCGGCTGCACTTCGGACGGGACGGGCGGGAGCGACATCGGGGAGGCCCTCGGCAAGGCCCCCGCACCCGAGGACGTCATCCGCATCTCCCCGGACGACGGGAGCAAGGACGTCAGGCCGGGCCGCAAGCTCCTGGTGCGGGTGCCCAGCGGCCGCCTGGAGTCGGTGAAGGTCGTCCGGTCCCAGGACGCACAGGACTCCGCGGTGCCCGGCCGCATCTCCGCGGACGGCCTGCGCTGGGAGCCCTTTGAGCCGCGGCTGTCGCTGGCCGCCAAGTACACGGTCGACGCGGTGGCCCTGGACGGCCACGGCCGCCGCTCCGCACGGCACACGACGTTCACCACGTACGTCCCCGACGAGCGCTTCATCGGCTACGTCACTCCGGAGAACCGCTCCACGGTCGGCACCGGGATGATCGTCTCGCTGGAGTTCAACCGGGAGATCGACCACCGCGCTGCCGTCGAGCGCGCGATCCGCGTCACCGCGAAGCCCGCGGTCGAGGTCCGCCCGCACTGGTTCGGCAAGGCCCGCCTCGACTTCCGCCCCGAGCGGTACTGGAAGCCCGGCACCCAGGTCACCGTCTCCCTCAGGCTCCGCGACGTCGAGGGCGCGCGCGGTGTCTACGGGCTCCAGCACAAGACCTTCTCCTTCACCGTCGGCCGCAGCCAGGTCTCCCTGGTGGACGCGGCCGCCCACACCATGCAGGTGCGCCGCGACGGCGCACTGCTGGGCACCGTGCCGATCACCGCCGGGGCGCCCAAACACACCACCTACAACGGGAAGATGGTGGTGATGGAGATGCTCGACGTGACCCGCATGAACAGCCGCACGGTCGGCTTCGGCGGCGAGTACGACATCCCGGACGTCCCGCACGCCCTGCGCCTGACCGACTCGGGCACCTTCCTGCACGGCAACTACTGGGCGCCGGACGCCCCCGGGCACGTCAACGTCAGCCACGGATGCGTGGGGCTCAGGGACGTGAAGGGCGGCAGCTCCGACACCCCCGCGGGCTGGTTCTACGACCGCAGCCTGGTCGGGGACGTGGTCGAGGTCGTCAACAGCAATGACAAAAAGGTCGCTCCCGACAACGGACTCGGAGGGTGGAACATGGGCTGGAAGGAGTGGAAAGCGGGCGGCGCGGTCAAGTGACCGGTGCGGAGGCGGGGATGGAGTCGGGCGCGAGGAACGATGTTGCTACTGAACGGTGACCTTCACCTGACACGATCCCCAAAACCTTGCGGTTAATATGCGCCAATGCGCGCGTGAAACGCGCCGGGGCGCGGGCCCGACCAGGCCCGGCGAGGGGAGAGCAACTTGAACGTGTGGCCGATATCGGGGGCGTCGGTTGACGCGAGCGGACGCCGGCGCCGGGGGGTGCCGGTCCTCATATCCGGAGTGCTGCTGCTGGCCCTCACGGCGTGCGGCGGGGGAGGTTCGAGCTCCGGGTCGGCCGACGACGGCAAGGCCAAGGGGGCGGACGCGGCGCAGACCAAGCAGTCCGAAGCCGTCGTCACCATCAGCCCCAGGAGCGGCGCCAAGTCCGTGGACACCACCGGCGCGCTGAAGGTGAGTGCCGGCAAGGGCAAGCTCACCGCCGTCGAGGTCAAGGACGACAAGGGCGCGAAGATAGCCGGCACCATCACCGGCGGCGGCACCGCCTGGGCGCCCGCCACGCACCTGGCGGCGTCCACCAAATACACGGTGCACGCGGTCGCCAAGGACTCCGCGGGCCGCCAGGCGGCCGAGGACTCGACCTTCACCACCCTCACCCCGCAGAACACCTTCATCGGCAACTTCACCCCCGAGGACGGCTCCACGGTCGGTGTCGGAATGCCGTTCTCCGTCCGCTTCACCCGGGGCATCACCCACCCCGCGGACGTCGAGAAGGCCATCAGCATCACGACCGAGCCGGCCGTCGACGTCGAGGGCCACTGGTTCGGCAACGACCGCCTCGACTTCCGTCCCGAGCAGTACTGGAAGTCCGGGACGAAGGTCACGGTCAAGATGAACCTCGACGGCGTCGAGGGCCGCAAGGGCGTCTACGGCAAGCAGGCCAAGACGGTCAAGTTCACCATCGGCCGCAACCAGGTCTCGGTCGTGGACGCCAAGACCCACAAGATGAAGGTCACCCAGGACGGCAAGGTCGTCAAGACCCTGCCCGTCACCACCGGCAAGCCCGGCTACGACACCTGGAACGGCCAGATGGTCATCAGCGAGCGGCTCCGGGTGACCCGTATGAACGGCGAGACGGTCGGCTACGGCGGCGAGTACGACATCAAGGACGTCCCCGACGCGATGCGCCTGACCGACTCCGGCACCTTCATCCACGGCAACTACTGGGCCGGCGGCGCCTTCGGCAACTACAACGCCAGCCACGGCTGCGTCGGTCTGCGCGACGTGCGCGGCGGCTACGACCGCAAGGTGCCCGCGGGCTGGTTCTTCGACCACTCGATCATCGGCGACGTGGTGGTGGTCAAGCGCTCCCACGACGAGACCGTCGACCCGGCCAACGGCCTCAACGGCTGGAACATGTCCTGGGAGAAGTGGAAGGCGTAGCCCTCCCGCGGTCCACGGATCGTGACCTACGGCCCCGGTGTGAGGTACCGCACCGGGGCCAACGCCGTTAGTGCCCGTTAACCTGCCTTCATGACCGTGAATCTCGAAGTCGCCGAAGGCGTCGGCACCATCCGTCTCGACCGTCCGCCGATGAACGCCCTGGACGTCGCCACGCAGGACCGGCTGAAGGAACTCGCCGAGGAGGCGACCCGGCGCGACGACGTGCGGGCCGTGATCGTCTACGGCGGGGAGAAGGTGTTCGCGGCGGGCGCGGACATCAAGGAGATGCAGAACATGGACCACGCCGCGATGGTCCTGCGCTCCCGCGCCCTGCAGGACTCGTTCACGGCCGTGGCCCGCATCCCCAAGCCGGTGGTGGCGGCCATCACGGGCTACGCGCTCGGCGGCGGCTGCGAGTTGGCGCTGTGCGCGGACTACCGGATCGCCGCGGAGAACGCCAAGCTGGGCCAGCCCGAGATCCTGCTCGGCCTGATCCCGGGCGCGGGCGGCACCCAGCGGCTGTCCCGTCTGGTCGGCCCGTCGAAGGCCAAGGACCTCATCTTCACCGGTCGCATGGTCAAGGCCGACGAGGCGCTGACGCTGGGTCTGGTGGACCGCGTGGTGCCGGCCGAGGAGGTCTACACGGCCGCGCACGCGTGGGCGGCGAAGCTCGCGCAGGGGCCGGCGATCGCCCTCCGGGCCGCCAAGGAGGCGATCGACACCGGTCTGGAGACGGACATCGAGACCGGCCTGGCCGTCGAACGGAACTGGTTCGCGGGCCTGTTCGCCACCGAGGACCGCGAGCGCGGGATGCGGAGCTTCGTGGAGGAGGGCCCGGGCAAGGCGAAGTTCCTCTGAGCCCGCGCCCTCCGCTTCCGCGGCCGCTCTGCCTCCCGTCACGCGAAGCCGTGAACATCCGTGGAACCACTTGCAATTGACGCGGTGTCTGATCCGGGTCCCTCGATGGGGCGGTTTATGGGAGCCTTAAGGTAACCTTAAGTCTGTCTCGTCGAGGGAGACCGTCGATTGCCATCCGATGAGCCTTCATCGCAGGCCAGACGGGCTGCGAGCACCCCCAATCTGCCGTTGGCATATGCCGAACCGATCATTCGGAATGGTGTGTTCCGGGGGGTGGATTCCCCTGGAACGGCCCCGAAGGACGCTCCGGGCGGCCATGATGGGGGCATGGCGGGGCTGGAGGGCATCGAACAGCCGCGGGGACACGGCCGTGTGACGGCGGCGCGCTGGTCGCCCGCGGTCGAGGACGAACAGGCGCTCAAGGCGCTCGACTTGTTCGGCAATCCGACCGAGGCGGAGGTTCCGCTGCCGTCGCGCCCGGAGTCCGCCGCCACCGCCCGCCGGCTCACCCAGGTCGTGGTGCTGAGGCAGTGGGGCCTCACGCTCAAGATGACCGAGGACGCCGTCCTGCTCGTCTCCGAACTCGTCGGCAACGCCGTCCGGCACACCGGCGCCCGCACCTTCGGCCTGCGGATGCGCCGCCGCCGGGGCTGGATCCGCATCGAGGTCCGCGACCCCTCCCGGGGCCTGCCCTGCCTGATGCCGGTGCAGGAGCTGGATGTCAGCGGGCGGGGCCTGTTCCTGGTCGACAAGCTCTCCGACCGCTGGGGGGTCGACCTGCTGCCGCGCGGCAAGACGACCTGGTTCGAGATGCGGGTGGCCGACCGCTAGGGCGCCTCCGGCCCCTTTCTGCCCGCCCGTCGGCGCGACTCGAAGAGTGTCCCTCGATCGGATGAATCACCCGATTTCCCACTGATCACCCTTTAAATGGGGCGGGTGACCTCGACCGACCGCCGGACGGCGCTTCGCACGGGCGCCGGGCTTCTCGCCGCGGGCGCCCTCACCGCAGGCTGCGCGCCGAACGGCACCGTCGCGCACTCCTCCTCCGTGGCGCACACCGCCGCCCGCCCCTCCGCGCAGGCGGACGCCGACGCTCCCGCCGCGTCGCCCGCGCCGTCCCCCCGCGGCTACCCGGGCCAACCCGCCCAGCTCGTCCACGGCCCGCGCACCCGGCCCCGGGTGGCCCTCACCTTCCACGGGCAGGGCGACCCCGCCATCGCCCACTCGCTGCTCACCACCGCCGAGAAGCACGGCGCCCGCCTCACCGTCCTGGCCGTCGGCACCTGGCTCGACGCCCAGCCGGCTCTCGCGCGCCGCATCCTCGACGGCGGCCACGACCTCGGCAACCACACCCAGCGCCACCTCGCGGTGAACACCATGTCCGAGGCCGACGCCCGCACCGAGATCACCGCGTGCGCCGGCCGGCTGAAGAAGCTCACCGGCTCCATCGGCACCTGGTTCCGCCCCTCCCGCGCCCCGCTCGCCTCGCCGCAGGTCGTGCGGCTGGCCCGCGAGGCCGGCTACCCGCACGTGCTGTCGTACGACGTCGACTCGCTCGACTACACCCGGCCCGGCGCGGACGCCGTGGCGCGCAAGGTCCTCGGCGAGGTCCGGGGCGGTTCCGTGGTGAGCCTGCACTTCGGCTACCCGGACACCGTCGCCGCGCTCCCCGTCGTACTCGAAGAACTCGCCCGTCGCGGCCTGTCCGCGGTGTCCACCACGGAGTTGTTCAGCTGATGCACCCCACCCGGCTCACCCGCGCCCTCACCGCCACCGCCGCCCTCGCCGCGCTCTCCACCCTCGCCTCGTGCACCGACGCGCCCGGGAAGCACAAGGACGAGGCCCTCGGCAGCAATCCCGCCGTCGCCCCGGTGAAGCAGAAGGCGCCCGTCGGCGGCCTGCCCGGCATGCCGCCGGTCCTCGACCCGTCCGACGTGTACGCGGCCGACCGCCCCAACCGGCTCTCGCCGGTGGTCCGGGACTTCCCGTCCCGCGTGTACGTCCCCAACACCAACTCCAACACCGTCACGGTCATCGACCCGACGACGTACAAGGTCATCGAGACGATCCCGGTCGGCACCCAGCCGCAGCACGTCGTGCCGTCCTGGGACCTGAAGACGCTGTGGGTCAACAACGACCGGGGCAACACCCTCACCCCCATCGACCCGCGGACGGGGAAGGCCGGCAAGAGCGTCGACGTGCACGACCCGTACAACCTCTACTTCACGCCCAACGGCAAGTACGCGATCGTCATGGCCTCCCTCGACCGCGAACTCGTCTTCCGCGACGCGCACACCATGAAGCGCGAGAAGACCGTCCCGGTCAGCTGCTACGGCGTCAACCACGCCGACTTCTCCGCCGACGGCCGCTACTTCATCGTCTCCTGCGAGTTCAGCGGCGAGCTGCTCAAGGTCGACACCGAGAAGATGAAGGTGGTCGCCCAGGAGAAGCTGCCCTTCGACGGCGCGATGCCGCAGGACGTCAAGATCTCGCCGGACGGCAAGCGGTTCTACATCGCCGACATGATGGCCGACGGGGTGTGGATCCTGGACGGCGACAGGTTCACGCGGCCCACCCTGCTGCATACCGGCAAGGGCGCCCACGGCATCTACGTCAGCCGCGACTCGCGCGAGATGTACATCTCCAACCGCGGCGAGGGCACCATCTCCGTCTTCGACTTCACGGAGAACCGGCTCACCAAGAAGTGGCGGCTGCCCGACGGCGGCAGCCCCGACATGGGCGGCGTCTCGGCGGACGGCAAGGTGCTGTGGCTGTCGGGGCGCTACAACGCCGAGGTGTACGCGATCGACACCCGCACCGGCGAGCAGCTGGCCCGCATCAAGGTGGGCAGCGGCCCGCACGGTCTCGCCGTGTACCCGCAGCCCGGTCGCTACTCCCTCGGCCACACGGGCGTCTTCCGCTGACCACGGCCTCGCCGCGCTCCTTGAGTCTCCACCCACTGGAAGGCCCAGACTCGTCGGCATGAGCGACGACGGCACCGCACTGTTCACCATCGGCGAGCTGGCCAGGTCCACCGGCCTGACGGTGCGCACAATCCGCTACTGGTCCGACGAGGGCGTCCTCACCCCGGTGACCCGCTCCTCGGGCGGCTACCGGCTCTACGACGCCGCGTCCGCCGCCCGGCTGGAGCTGATCCGCACGCTGCGCGAGCTGGGGCTCGGGCTGGAGGACGTGCGCCGGGTGCTGGCCGGGGAACGGACGGTGGCGGAGGTCGCGGCGGCGCACGTGGTGGCGCTGGACGCGCAGATCAGCACGTTGCGGGTGACGCGGGCGGTGCTGTCGTCGGTGGCGCGACGCGGTTCGACCGCACAGGAGATGACCCTGATGAACAAACTGGCGAGGCTGTCCGCGGCCGAGCGCAGGCGGATCATGGAAGAGTTCGTCGAGGAGATGTTCCACGGGCTCGACCTCGTCGACCCGGACATCCGCGAACGGATGCGCAACACCGCGGTGAACCTGCCGGACGACCCGACACCCGAGCAGGTCGACGCGTGGGTGGAGCTCGCGGAGATGGTGCAGGACCCCGAGTTCCGGGCGCAGATGCGCAAGGCGGCCGAGTTCAACCACGCCGACCGCGGCCCGGACACGCCCGCCGGCGCGTCCATGTGGTTCGCCAAGCGGCTCGTGGAGCTGGTGGGCGAGGCGCGCGGGAACGGGATCGCCCCCGAGTCGCCGGAGGCCGAGACGGTGCTGCGCCACCTCCTCGGGGACGCCGACCGCGCCGCGGTCCTGGAGCGCATCACGGCGTCCCACACCATCCGCATCGCCCGCTACCGCGAACTGCTGGGCGTGCTGAAGGGGACGCCGGTGCGGGCGTACGAGGAGGAGTTCGGGTGGGTGGTCGCCGCACTGGAGGCGCATCCGGGCCGTTAGTCTGACCAGCGTCAGTACGCCAGCACGGCACAGAAGCACGAACAAAAGGGGCGGATCGGTGGCCGACATCGAAGAAGCACGCAAGGATTTCCAGCGGATCGACACCGACGGCGACGGCTTCATCACCGCCGCCGAGTTCAAGACCGCCCTCGCCCAGGGAGGCGACTGGAACGTCACCGACTCGGTCGCCGAGGCGATCATCAAGACGCGTGACCTCAACGGCGACAAGGTCCTGTCGTTCGACGAGTTCTGGGCGTACCTGAGCAAGTAGGACCTGGCTCGCAGGACATCAGGGGGGTGCCCGGCCGCACGGCGGACGGGCACCCCCTTCGTCACGTCCGGCGCCGGATCCGCACGCTCCAGCGGCCGTCGTGCCGGTCCAGGGTCAGCGGCAGGTCGAAGCACTTGCCGACCTGGTCGCCGGTGAGGACGCCGGCCGCCGGGCCCTGCGCGAGGACGCGGCCCTCGCGCAGCAGCATCGCGTGGGTGGTGTGCGCCGGGAGCTCCTCCAGGTGGTGGGTGACCAGGACCGTCGCCAGGGCCGGGTGCGCGCGGCGCAGGTCGTCCAGGGCGGCGATCAGCTGCTCGCGGCCGGGCAGGTCCAGTCCCGTCGCCGGTTCGTCGAGCAGCAGCAGCCGCGGCTCCGGCATGAGCGCCCGGGCGATCAGGGTCCGGCCGCGCTGGCCCTGCGAGAGCGTCGTCCAGCGGGCCTCGCGCAGGCCGTCCAGGCCGAGCGTGCCGATGAGCCGCTCCGCCCTCTCCTCCTGCTCCGGCGTCGCACGCCAACGGGGCAGCGGGGCCACGGAGTTGGTCAGCCCCGTCAGGACGACGTCCCGGACCCGCAGCGGCTCGGCGAGCGGATGGCGCGGATCGACATGGCCGACGAACGACCGCAGTTCCCGCAGGTCGACCCGGCCCAGCCGGCGGCCGAGCACCTCCACCGTGCCCCGGGTGGGGTGGACGAGCGCGCCGAGCAGGCGCAGCAGCGTCGACTTGCCCGCGCCGTTCGCCCCCAGCAGCGCCCAGTGCTCGCCGGACCGCACGGTCAGCGACACCTCCTGCAGAAGCGGCCGGCCGTCCCGGACGACATGGACGTCCTCCGCGCGCAGCACCTCGCTCATCGCACCGCCCGGTTCACCGCGGAGAGCACGGCCCGCACCGGGGCCGCCGGGCCCTCGCCCGCACCCCAGGCGGTGACCCCGTCCACCCGGCACTCCGCGAAGGCCGCCGTCCCGTCCTCGTGGAAGTCCAGCACCTCGACGGTGTACCCGGCGCCGGCCAGCGCGTCGACGAAGGCGGTCAGCGGGCCCGCGCCCGTGCCCTCGTGGTCGCCGGCGCGGTCACCGGTCTCCAGGGTGCCGACGAAGCGGTGGACGCCCGGGGCCTCCTCGTGCGTGGACCAGTCGTGCAGCCGTACGGAGCCCTCCGCCAGGTAGGTCGCCCGGAACAGGTCGTACAGCTCCTTCGGGGTGGCCTCCCGGCCGCTGTCGTCCGTCGCCCGCTGGACGACCCGGGAGAAGTCCGGCCGCATGCGCGGCGGCAGGTCGATGCCGTGCCGTGTGCGCAGCAGGTACGCCACTCCGCCCTTGCCCGACTGGGAGTTGACGCGGATGACGGCCTCGTAGGAGCGCCCGAGATCGGCCGGGTCGATCGGGAGGTACGGCACCGACCACGGTGCCCGGTCCGCCGGCACGCCCAACTCCTCGGCCCTGCGGGCGTGGTGGGCGAGTCCCTTGCCGATGGCGTCCTGGTGGGTGCCGGAGAACGCGGTGTGGACGAGGTCGCCGGCGTAGGGGTGACGGGGATGCACGGGCAGCCGGTTGCAGTGCTCGACCGTCTCCCGGACCGCGTCGATGTCGCTGAAGTCGACCATGGGGTCGACTCCTTGGGCGTACAGGTTCAGCGCGAGGGTCACCAGGTCGACGTTGCCGGTGCGCTCGCCGTTGCCGAACAGGCAGCCCTCCACGCGCTGCGCGCCAGCGAGCACGGCGAGTTCGGCGCAGGCCACGCCCGTGCCGCGGTCGTTGTGCGGATGGACGGAGAGGATCACCGACTCGCGGCGGGCCAGCCGGCGGTGCATGTACTCGATCTGGTCCGCGTACACGTTCGGGGTGGCGATCTCCACGGTCGCGGGCAGGTTGTGGGTGACCGGCCGGTCCGGGCTCGCGTCCCACAACTCGGTGAGCCCGTCGCACAGTTCGAGCACGAAGTCCGGTTCGGTGAGGTTGAAGGTCTCGGGGGAGAACTGGAAGCGGACGCCCGGGGCGTCCCCGGCCCGGCGCGCCATGTGCTCGGCCGCCGCCCGGACGGTCCGCCACACCCCGCCCCGGTCCCGGCCCAGCACGACGTCCCGCCAGACCGGCGAGGTCGCGATGTACAGGTGCACGACGGCCCGCTCCAGCCCGGCGATCGCGTCGAAGGTCCGGTCGATCAGCTCCGGCCGGGCCGGGGTGAACACGACCGGCGTGACGTCGTCCGGGACGGCGCCGCCCGCCGCCAGGTGCCGTACGAAGTCGAAGTCCGTGCGGCTCGCCGAGGGGTAGCCGACCTCGATCTCCTTGAAGCCGGTCGCCACCAGCAGATCGAAGAAGCGGCGCTTGCGGGGCGTGTCCATCGGCTCGGCGAGCGCCTGGTTGCCGTCGCGCAGGTCCACGGGGACCCACAGGGGAGCGCGCTCGATCCGGGCGCTGGGCCAACTCCGCTCCGCGACAGGGACGTTCACGCGCTCCTGGAAGGGGCGGTAGCGATGGTGGGGCATGGGGCCGGGACGCTGCGGGTTCCACGGCTCGTACGGGGTGGTGGTCATCGTCTGCTGCTGGCCTTCGGCTCGGTAGGACGGTGACCGGCAGCACGGCGACCCGCGGCGGGGTGCCGGTCGCGTCAGGCCCCGCCGCGGCAGCCGAGAAGAAGGAGACCGCGGAGCGTCATGCCGGTAGGCTAGCCACTGCTCAGCTCCTCAGACAAGTGAGAACGGCTCACTCCTCAGACAAGTTGGTGGATCCGTATGCCGCTCGGCGCCCTTCGCCCCAGCCCCCTGGTCGAGCAGGCAGCCGAGCGGCTGCGGGCGCAGATCACCGGCGGGCACTGGCCGGTCGGCACCCGGCTGCCGGGCGAGACGACGCTCGCCAAGGAGCTCGGCGTGGGCCGCTCCACCGTCCGTGAGGCGCTGCGCGCGCTGGCCGGGGCGGGCCTCGTCCGGGCCCGGCAGGGCGCCGGCGTCTTCGTCATCGCCGCCGAACCGGTCGCGGACTGGCCCACACGGCTGCGCCGCGCGGCGGTGACCGACGTCTACGAGGTGCGCATGGCCGTCGAGGTGCACGCGGCCCGGCTGGCGGCCCGCCGCCGCACCCCCGAGGACGTCACGGCGATGGAGCTCGCGCTGGAGGGCCGCCGCACCGCCTCGGCCGGTGACGACGTGGCCTTCGTCGACGCCGACATCGCCTTCCACGCGGCCGTGGTCGCCGCCGCCCACAACCCCGTACTCGCCGACCTGTTCACCGAGTTCACGCCCGTCCTGCGCACCGGCCTGGTCGACCTGCTGGCCCTGACCGGCCTGCGGCACCAGGACCCGAACACCGCGGACGCCGCCCACGAGGCTCTCGTGCGGGCGATCGCGGACGGGGACGCGGAGGCGGCGGCGGAGGTGCTCCGGCAGGAACTGGAGGACCCCTTCGGGGGCTAGCCGCGCCCGTCGCGCCCGTTCGGGTGGCGCGTTACGCCGGTCGGGGCAGCGCCCGGAATAGGGCGCAGACCCTGGGGGTTGACGCCACCCAGACAGATGCGCATGCATGAATTCATGGAAGGGCCTGTCATGAAGATCGGCATCATCGGCGCGGGCAACATCGGCGGCAACCTCACCCGCCGGCTCACCGCCCTCGGCCACGACGTCTCCGTCGCCAACTCCCGTGGCCCCCACACCCTCACGGCACTGGCCGAGGAGACCGGCGCGACGCCCGTACCCGCCGAGCAGGCGGCCCGCGGAGCCGAGATCGTCGTCGTCACGGTCCCCGTGAAGGCGCTGTCCGGCCTCCCGTCCGGCCTGCTCGACGGCGCGGCGGACGGTGCCGCGGTCATCGACACCGGCAACTACTACCCGCAGCGCGACGGCCGGATCGCGGCGATCGAGGACGACGGCCTCACCGAGAGCCGCTACGCGGAGCGCGAGATCGGCCACCCCGTGATCAAGGCGTTCAACGGGACCTACGCCCAGGACCTGCTGGAGCGCCCCCTCCCGGCCGGCGACCCCGGGCGCATGGCGCTGCCGGTCGCGGGCGACGACGCCGCCGCGAAGCGCAGGGTGCGGGACCTGATCGACGAGCTCGGCTTCGACACCGTGGACGCGGGCGGTCTCGACGACTCCTGGCGCCAGCAGCCCGGCACGCCGGTCTACGGCCTGCGGGCGGGCGTCGACGCGGTCACCAAGGCGCTGGCCGAGGCGTCGCCGGAACGCCCGGCGGACTTCCGGGCGTAGGGCCCCGGGCCCGGCGCCTCAGACGACCTCGAGGGGACGGTGCGGTCCGTCCGGCAGCTCGACCTTCACCGGGTCGCCCGGCCGCACCACCCCACCGGTCAGCACCACGCTCATGATGCCGGCCTTGCGCCAGGCCGAGCCGTCCTCGTCCCGCCCGACCATCTGCTTCAGCAGCCCGTGGTCGAAGCCGTCGATCTGCGGGCAGGGGTTGCGCAGGCCGGTGACCTCGACCACGGCCTCGTCGCCGAGGCGCAGCAGCGTCCCGGCGGGCAGGCCCAGCAGATCGATCCCGCGCGTGGTGACGTTCTCGCCGAGCTGCCCGGCGGCCACCTCGAAGCCGGCCGCCCGGACCTCGTCGAACAGCTCCTCGTGGATCAGGTGCACCTGCCGCAGATTCGGCTGCGAGGGATCCCGGCGCATCCGGCTCCGGTGCTTCACCGTCGTCCCGGCGTGCACGTCCCCCTCCACCCCGAGCCCGGCGAGCAGGGTGATGCTCTCCCGGTTCGGCTTGGTGAACGAGTACACACCGTTGCTGCTGACCGCACTGACTGTCCCACCCACGCAAAGCTCCCCTGACCTGACGAGTGCCTCTACCGCAGTTCAGATCGTATAAGCGGCCCGACCGGTGGAGGCGTGCGACCTCGACTCGGCGTGCGATCGGTCGCCCGACCGGTATGCGATGACCAAGGGGCTCTGCAGAACCCACTACGCACAGCACCGGCGAGTGAAGGAGCGGGCGCCCATGGACAGCGCACGCGCGACGGCCGGCAGCCGCTGAACCACTCCATCGCGGATCCACCCGCTCGGCAGCTCCGGTTCCGCCCGGCCGCCACGCAAGACGGTTGGCCGTCAGGCGTTGTTGGCCCACTCCTTCAGGGCGGCCTTGCTGGCGAAGTCCGCGACGTCTTTGTCGTGCGGTTCGCTCGTGTACTGGTGGAAGCGCCACTTGGCCTTGATGCGGGGGTGGCCGGCGGTCACATAGTCGGCGATCCACAGACCGTCACCCGCGTACGAGGTCGTGTCGACGTTGAGCCAGTAATCCCTGTTCGTGTAGAGGATCACCTGGTTGTTCGGGCGCAGTTCCTTGACCTTGCGGATGAAGTGGTCCTTCTCCGCGTTGCTCGCGTGCGTGCCGTCGCTGGTCGTCTCCCAGTCGACGGCGAGGACGTCGCCCGCCTTCTCGGGGGCGTGCTTCACGAAGTACTCGGCCTGGGCGTCGAGATGGCCCGGCCACAGGAAGTGGTAGAAGCCGACGACGAGTCCGGCGTCGCGGCCGTGTTTCGTCTGGGCGGTGAGTTTCGGGTTGACGTACGAACGGCCCTCCGTCGCCTTGATGAAGGCGAAGGAGAGGCCGTCGGTGCCGTACGAAGAGGACTGATAAGCGCTTACGTCGATGCCGCGCAGCATGTGGGGACTCCCTGAAGGGCCGGTGGGGGGACAGGGGTTGATGTCCCCCACCTTGGCACGGGTGATCCCTTCCGGATGTGGAAACCGGGTGGAAACGTCAGCATTCGATGATGTTGACCGCGAGCCCCCCGCGCGCCGTCTCCTTGTACTTGACCGACATGTCGGCGCCGGTGTCCTTCATCGTCTTGATGACCTTGTCGAGGGACACCTTGTGCGAACCGTCGCCGCGCATCGCCATCTTGGCGGCCGTGACCGCCTTGACCGCGGCCATGCCGTTGCGCTCGATGCACGGGATCTGCACCAGGCCGCCGACCGGGTCGCAGGTCAGGCCGAGGTTGTGCTCCATGCCGATCTCGGCGGCGTTCTCCACCTGTTCGGGAGAGCCGCCGAGCACCTCCGCCAGCGCTCCGGCCGCCATCGAGCAGGCAGAGCCGACCTCGCCCTGGCAGCCGACCTCCGCGCCGGAGATCGACGCGTTCTCCTTGAAGAGCATGCCGATCGCGCCCGCGGCGAGCAGGAAGCGGACCACTCCGTCCTCGTCCGCGCCGGGCACGAAGTTGATGTAGTAGTGCAGGACCGCGGGGATGATGCCGGCCGCGCCGTTCGTGGGGGCGGTGACCACCCGGCCGCCCGCCGCGTTCTCCTCGTTCACCGCCATCGCGTAGAGCGTGATCCATTCCATCGCGTGCGCCAACGGGTCGCCCTCGGCGCGGAGTTGGCGCGCGGACACGGCGGCCCGGCGCCGTACCTTCAGACCGCCGGGGAGGATGCCCTCGCGGGACAGGCCGCGCGTCACGCACGCCTGCATGACCCGCCAGATCTCCAGCAGCCCCGCGCGGATCTCGTCCTCGGTGCGCCAGGCGCGCTCGTTCTCCAGCATCAGCGCGGAGATCGACAGACCCGTCTCCTTCGTCAGGCGCAGCAGCTCGTCACCGGTGCGGAAGGGGTACTTGAGCACCGTGTCGTCGAGCTTGATGCGGTCCGCGCCGACCGCGTCCTCGTCGACGACGAAGCCGCCGCCGACCGAGTAGTACGTCTTGGACAGCAGCTCTGCGCCGTCCGCGTCGTACGCCCACAGCGTCATGCCGTTGGCGTGGTACGGAAGCGCCTTGCGGCGGTGCAGCTCGAGGTCGTCGTCGAAGGAGAACGGGATCTCGTGCTCACCGAGCAGCCGGATGCGCCGCTCCGCCTTGATCTGCTCGACCCGGTCGTCGGCCCCCTCCACGTCCACCGTGCGGGGCGAGGCGCCCTCCAGGCCGAGGAGCACCGCCTTCGGGGTGCCGTGGCCGTGGCCGGTCGCGCCCAGGGAGCCGTACAGCTCGGCGCGCACCGAGGCGACCGAGCCCAGCAGCTGCTCGTTGCGCAGCCTGCGGGCGAACATGCGGGCCGCGCGCATCGGGCCCACCGTGTGGGAACTGGACGGGCCTATGCCGATCGAGAACAGATCGAACACCGAGATGGCCACGGGAAATCCTCCTGAGAGGGTGGGGGCACGCGCCGTCGGGTGCCCCCACCACGGAACTACTTGTTCAGACCCGGGTAGAGCGGGTGCTTGTCGGCGAGCGCCTTGACCCTGGCCTTGAGCGCCTCGGCCTCGGCCCCCTCGAAGGGGGACGGTGCCTTCAGCGCCTCGGCGATCACGTCGGCGACCTCGGCGAAGTCCTCGGCACCGAAGCCGCGGGTGGCCAGGGCCGGGGTACCGATACGCAGACCGGACGTCACCATGGGCGGGCGGGGGTCGTTGGGCACCGCGTTGCGGTTGACCGTGATCCCCACCTCGTGCAGCCGGTCCTCGGCCTGCTGCCCGTCCAGCTCGGACTCGCGCAGGTCGACCAGGATCAGATGCACGTCGGTGCCGCCGGACAGCACGTTCACCCCGGCCGCACGGGCGTCCGCGGCGGTCAGCCGCTCGGCCAGGATGCGCGCACCCTCCACCGTACGCCGCTGGCGCTCCTTGAACTCCTCGCCGGCGGCGACCTTGAAGGACACCGCCTTCGCGGCGATCACGTGCTCCAGCGGGCCGCCCTGGAAGCCGGGGAAGACCGAGGAGTTGAGCTTCTTCGCGAAGTCCTTCTTCGCCAGGATGATGCCGCCGCGCGGCCCGCCCAGCGTCTTGTGCGTGGTGGAGGTGACCACGTCGGCGTGCTCGACCGGGTTGGGGTGCAGCCCGGCCGCGACCAGGCCGGCGAAGTGCGCCATGTCCACCCACAGGTAGGCGCCCACCTCGTCGGCGATCCGGCGGAACGCGGCGAAGTCCAGCTGCCGCGGATACGCCGACCAGCCCGCGATGATCACCTTCGGGCGGTGCTCCTTGGCCAGCTTCTCCAGCTCGGCCATGTCGACCAGGCCCGTGGCCGCGTCCACGTGGTAGGCGACCACGTTGAACTGCTTGCCGGAGAAGTTCAGCCGCATCCCGTGGGTGAGGTGCCCGCCGTGGGCGAGGTCCAGGCCGAGGATGGTGTCCCCGGGCTGGGCCAGCGCGAACAGCGCCGCCTGGTTGGCGGAGGCGCCGGAGTGGGGCTGCACGTTGGCGTACTCGGCGCCGAACAGCTCCTTGATCCGGTCGATGGCGATCTGCTCGGCGACGTCGACGTGCTCGCAGCCGCCGTAGTAGCGCCGGCCCGGGTAGCCCTCGGCGTACTTGTTGGTCAGGACCGACCCCTGGGCCTCCATGACCGCGAGCGGCGCGAAGTTCTCGGAGGCGATCATCTCCAGGGTCGACTGCTGGCGCACCAGCTCGGCGTCGACCGCGGCGGCGATCTCCGGGTCCAGCTCGTGCAGGGACGTGTTCAGGACAGACATGCGTCTACGGCTCCTCAGCCGGCGTTCTGGGCGGTGTACTCGTCGGCGGAGAGCAGGTCGGCCGGCTCCTCGGTGAGCCGGACCTTGAACAGCCAGCCGCCCTCGAAGGGGGCCGAGTTCACCAGGGACGGGTCGTTGACGACGTCCTCGTTGATCTCGGTGACCTCACCGGTGACGGGGGAGTACAGGTCGCTGACCGACTTGGTCGACTCCAGCTCGCCGCAGGTCTCGCCGGCGGTCACCGCGGAGCCGACCTCCGGAAGCTGGGCGTAGACGACGTCGCCGAGCGCGTTCGCCGCGAACTCGGTGATGCCGACCGTCGAGACGCCGTCCTCGGCGGCCGACAGCCACTCGTGCTCCTTGCTGTAGCGCAGCTGCTGGGGGTTGCTCATGGCCTGAATTCTCCTGTACGCGCGAAGATGCTGGTGAATGGGGGACTGCTGAATGCGTGAGGGAACAGGGAGATGTGCGCGGAGTCACGTCCGTGGCCCCGGCCGCACCCGTCCAGTGTCTACTTCTGGCGCTTGTAGAACGGCAGTGCCACGACCTCGTACGGTTCGTGGCTGCCCCGGATGTCCACGCCGACCCCGGAGGTGCCGGGCGCCGCGTGCGCCGCGTCGACGTACGCCATCGCGATCGGCTTGCCCAGTGTGGGGGAGGGGGCGCCGGAGGTGACCTCGCCGATCACCGCGCCGCCGGCGACGACCGGGTACCCGGAGCGCGGGACCCGGCGGCCCTCGGCGACCAGGCCCACCAGGACGCGCGGCGGGTTCTCCTGCGCGCGTTCGGCGGCCTCCTGCAGCGCGGCGCGCCCCACGAAGTCGCCGTCCTTCTCGAACTTCACCACCCGGCCGAGCCCGGCGTCGAAGGGGGTGAGGGAGGTCGACAGCTCGTGCCCGTACAGCGGCATGCCCGCCTCCAGGCGCAGGGTGTCCCGGCAGGACAGCCCGCAGGGGACCAGTCCGGCGCCCTCGCCGGCCTTGGTCAGCGCCTGCCACAGCTCGACGGCGTGCTCCGGCTTCACGAACAGCTCGAAGCCGTCCTCGCCGGTGTAGCCGGTGCGCGCGATGAGGGCGGGGACGCCCGCGACGGTGCCGGGCAGGCCGGCGTAGTACTTCAGGCCGTCGAGGTCGGCGTCGGTCAGGGACTTCAGGATTCCGGGCGACTCGGGGCCCTGCACGGCGAGCAGCGCGTAGGCGTCGCGGTCGTCGCGCACCTCGGCGTCGAAGCCGGCCGCCCGCTCGGTCAGCGCGTCCAGGACGGTCTGGGCGTTGGAGGCGTTGGCCACGACCATGTACTCGGTCTCGCCGAGCCGGTAGACGATCAGGTCGTCCAGGATGCCGCCGTCGGCGCGGCAGATCATGGTGTAGCGGGCGCGGCCGAGGCCCACAGAGGCGATGTTGCCGACCAGGGCGAAGTTCAGCAGGGCGGCGGCGCCGGGGCCGGTGACCGTGATCTCGCCCATGTGCGAGAGGTCGAAGAGCCCGGCCCGGGTGCGCACCGCGAGATGCTCGTCGCGCTCGGAGCCGTAGCGCAGGGGCATGTCCCAGCCGGCGAAGTCGGTCATCGTCGCGCCGAGCGAGCGATGCAGGGCATCGAGCGCGGTGCGGCGCGGTTCGGTACTGCTCATCGGTCCGTCTCCCAAGTCATGACAGATGGTGGTTCCTCCCCATCTGTCATCGGAACCTGAGAGGTTCGCCCTGATCGCGCGGGCGATCGGAGCTTGCACCTTGGGTGGAGCCACTGACGCAGCGGCCCGCTTTTCAGATGTGCCTCGCCCGCGCGGTAACGGGGCCTGAGAGATTCAAGGGAGGAACTTGCTCCTTCGGCGCCCCAGCGGTCTGGGGACTCTCCCGCGCGGATTCAAGCGGCCGGTATGCAGTTGGCGCGCACATCATTGCACGCCTTCTCCACGGGTGGCAGGTCCGCATCCGCCCGCTCCCTTTGTTGCCGGCTTGTGGCAGAGCGATCACGAAAACGCGAGGCACCGCGCATTACCTTCTCTTTACACTCGACGGGCAGGGGATCCGCACCCGGCCCAGGGGAGGACGATCACGGTGAACAGGCCCACGGCGTACGCCACGACCTCGGCTCTCGCGCTGCCGAAGCAGTCCGCGGCCCCGGCCCGGGAGGCCTGCGGCGGCCGGACTCCCGTGGTCCGTGACCTGCGCGACCGCTCGGGGCGCAGCCCGCACGCCCTGCTCTTCGGCCCGGGCGACGTCGTGGTGATCACCGGTCTGCCCGGCAGCGGCAAGTCGACGCTGATGGAGCGCGCCGTGCGGGGCGTGCGCATCGACTCCCAGGACACCCGCGACCGCTGGGCCGCCCGCGTGCCGCGCGTGCTGCCGTACGCGGTCTACCGCCCCCTGGTCCGCCTCGCGCACTACGCCGGCCTGCGCCGGGCCCTGCGCGGCGGCGAGGGAGCCGTCGTGCACGACTGCGGCACCCAGGCCTGGGTGCGCGGCTGGCTGGCCCGCGAGGCGCGCCGCCGCGGCGGCACCCTGCACCTGCTGCTCCTGGACGTCACGCCGGGCACGGCCCTCAGGGGCCAGCGCGAGCGCGGCCGCGGCGTCTCCCGCTACGCCTTCCTGCGGCACCGCACGGCGGCCGCCCGCCTGATCCGCGCCGTGGAGCGCGGCGACCTGCCCGAGGGCGTGGGCTCGGCGGTACTCCTGGACCGCGACGCGGCGGACGTACTGCGCAGCATCGCCTTCACGGACTGACCCCTGAGGGCCAGGCCCTCGTCCCTCCCACCCGCTAGCCTTTCCAGCCTCAGCAGTTCTTCTCAAGCGCACTGGCTCTCAGCAGCAGTGGTTCTCAGCAGGCGGTCGGACACAGATGGACTTCCCGGCGGATCTTCCCGCGGACTTTCCCTTGCAGGCGCACCCCCATCCGCACGGCGGATGGCCCGGCAACGAGCTGGAGGAGGTGCTGTCGGCCTCCCTCGGCGTTCCCTCCGCGGGCGGCCGCATCCTCGAGGTGCTCGGCCGCAGCTTCCTCTGGGTGCCGCTGCCGAGCGGCGGCGGCCCGCACAGCGGTCCGCTGGACCTGCCCTCGCTGGAGATCGAGGGCCAGGCCTACGTCCCGGTCTTCAGCTCCGAGGAGCAGTTCCGGCACGTCGTCGGCCAGCACATGGCGTACACGATCGCCCCGGCGGTCGAGTTCGCCCGCGGCCTGCCCCCGCAGGTCGGTCTGGCGATCAACCCGGACGGCGTGGTGGGCATCCCGCTCCCGCCGGCCGCCGTCGCCGAACTGTGCCGGATGGGCCGCACCGCGCTGGACGGCCCCACCACCGGCGGCCGCGTGCGCCTCTACGAGCCGGACTGGCAGGACGACCCGATGGACTTCCTGGCCGCCGCCTCCGCCGAGTTCGCGGCGACGGGCGTGGTCGTCTCGGCCCGCCGCTGCCTGGCGGCCGTGGAGACCGCGGACCCGGTGATGTTCGTCGGCGTCGAACTCGCCCACCGGGAGGGCGACCTGAGGGCGCTTCCCCTCCAGGCGCTGGAGCGTGCCGTGACCAGGGTCCCCGCCCCGTGGCCGGTCAACCTCGTCCTGCTGGACGTCACGGACGACCCGGTGGCGAACTGGATGCGCGAACAGGTACGCCCTTTCTATACGAGGGATCACCTGTAGCCGCCGCCCGCGGCGCACTCGCCCGCGGAGTCATCCGGTCCCGGGCCACCGGGCGCTTAAGCTGTCACAAGAACGCGGGGCATTCTTCGAAGGGGCGGTACGACACGTGAGCGCGAGCCTCAGCGGCAGCGTCGAGCAGATGCTGCGCCAGGTGACGCCAGGGCGTTACGACGCCTACGAGGCACTCCTCCGCGCACTCGCGTCCCCGGGATCCGGCCAGGTCTGGATGCTCCTGTGGCACGGCCAGGCGGGCTCCCCGGACGCCCAGTACGGAAACATGGAGGTCGAGGGCTACGGCTACGCGCCGTGCGTCACCTCCGCCCAGGAGCTCTCGGCCAGCGGCTGGAACAGGTCGTACGAGGTGGTCGACGGCCTGGACGTCGCCCGGACCCTCTACCCCGACCACTACGGCCTCTGGCTCAACCCGCACGCCCCGGGCGGCGGCGTGGGCATCCCCTGGCTGGACCTGCGCCGGATCGCCACCGGCCTGGAGCGCCAGGCGGCCGGCCCCCTGCGGCTGTCGGAACCTGCGCTGGAGATCCCGCAGTTCTACGCCCTGCTCGCGCAGAACGCCCACCGCACCCCCGCCGTCCGCTCGCTGCGCCGCGCCTGGGTGCAGCCGGCGCTCGGTGCGCCGTATCTCGCCATCGGCCTGGACGTGTACGACACGAGCCCGCCCGCCGTGGACTCGGTACGGGCGATGATGCAGCAGTCCATCGGCGCCGTCCCGGACGGGCTGCCGGTGTCGACGGTGGCGATGTCCGACGAGTACGACCCCGTGGCCCTCTGGATGCGAGCGAGTGCTCGTCCCTTCTACGATCGCGAGGCCCACGCGGCGGCTCCGGCGCAGGCTCCGGCGGGCGGCTACGGCTACCCACCGGTGCATGGCGGATACTGAGACGACTCACTGGTCCGTACCGGACCCCAAGGTGATCTGCGCGCGTAGATAGCGCCATTAGAACCTGATGTTTCCGCAGATGTCCGAAATGCCTCGCGTCCGACGGCCGTAACCTGCTGTCCGGATAACGGAACCCACCAGCCCGCATCACGTTTACGCATCCTTTCACGGCCAAGTCTGGCAACAGATCGCCAAAGCGTTGAAGACTCCCGCTCCAGAGGGGTTCGCCCCCATGTACGACGGACTGATCACGCCGCTACAGCGGCAAGTGCGGGCCGGCTACCGCCGGTTGAGAGGGGTCCCTGCCAGATGACGGCACCAATCCACGAGCCGACCGCGGAAGCGGCCCCGAGCGCGGCCGACGAAGCGGCGGTCGCCGCTGCGGGTGAAAAGGCTGTTCAGGGCCGGTCCTTGGGCCGGATCGCCTGGGAGCGGCTCAAGCGGGACAAGCTCGCGCTCGCGGGCGGCGTGGTCGTGCTCGCCCTGATCGTGATCGCCGTGCTCGCTCCCTGGCTCGCGAACCTGGTCGGGCAGGATCCCGACGCCTACCACGAGAGCCTGATCGATCCGCTGTTCGGGACGCCCAAGGGCTCCCTGGGGGGTATCAGCGGCGATCACCTGCTGGGCGTCGAGCCGGTCAACGGCCGCGACATCTTCGCGCGCATCCTCTACGGCGCTCGGATCTCGCTGCTCGTCGGCTTCCTGTCCGCGATCGTCGCCGTCGTGATCGGCACGGTCCTGGGCATCCTGGCCGGCTTCTTCGGCGGCTGGGTCGACTCGGTCATCAGCCGCATCATGGACGGCCTGCTCGCCTTCCCGCAGCTGCTCTTCATCATCGCCCTCGTCTCGGTCATGCCGAACGAGATGCTCGGCCTGACCGGTTCGAGCGTGCGCGTGTTCGTGATGATCCTGGTCATCGGGTTCTTCGGCTGGCCCTACATCGGCCGCGTGGTCCGAGGCCAGACGCTGTCGCTGCGCGAGCGCGAGTACGTCGAGGCGGCCCGGTCCCTGGGCGCGGGGCGGTTCTACATCCTGTTCAAGGAACTGCTGCCCAACCTGGTCGCACCGATCATCGTCTACACGACGATGATGATCCCCACCAACATCCTCACCGAGGCGGCACTCAGCTTCCTGGGCGTGGGCGTCAAGCCGCCCACCTCCTCGTGGGGGCAGATGCTCTCGACCGCGATCGACTACTACGACTCGGACCCCATGTTCATGGTGGTTCCGGGTGTGGCGATCTTCATCACCGTTCTGGCCTTCAACCTCTTCGGCGACGGCGTGCGCGACGCGCTCGACCCGAAGGGCTCCCGCTGAACTGCCGTACCCCCAGCGTCCCGTGAGCTCAGCCACGGGGTCTCTCATCAACACCGGAGGATCCGAGATCGTGACTACCCAACGCACCTCAGGGCGGCGTAAGCAGGCATTGGCCGCTGCTGTCGGGGTCGCTGCGCTGCTGACCACGGCGGCGTGCGGCGGCGGCAACGACAACAGCGGTTCGAAGAGCGGCGCGCCCGGCTTCGACGCGGCGAACAACAAGGTTGCCCAGGCCTCTGCGGTCAAGAAGGGCGGCACGCTGAAGTTCGTCACCGCCCAGGACGCCGACTCGTGGGACACCACGCGCGGTTACTACGGCTTCATGTGGGACTTCTCGCGCTACTACAGCCGTCAGCTGCTCACCTACAAGACGCAGCCGGGCGCCACGGGCGCCGAGGTCACTCCCGACCTGGCCGCCGCCATGCCGAAGGTCTCCGCCGACGGCAAGACGTACACGTTCACGCTGCGCGACGGGATCACGTGGGAGGACGGCAAGCCGATCACCTCCCAGGACATCAAGTACGGCATCGAGCGTGTCTGGGCCCAGGACGTCCTGTCCGGCGGCCCGATCTACCTGCAGCAGATGCTCGACCCCAAGGCCACCTACAAGGGCCCCTACAAGGACAAGTCCAAGGACAAGCTGGGCCTGAAGGCGATCGACACGCCTGACGCCAAGACCATCACCTTCCACCTGCCCGAGGCGAACTCGGACTTCCCGCAGGTGCTGGCCATGGTCACGGCCTCCCCGGTCCGCCAGGACAAGGACACCAAGTCCAAGTACGGCCTGCACCCGTTCTCCTCGGGTCCGTACAAGTTCCAGTCGTACAGCCCGGGCAAGTCGCTCGTCCTCGTCCGCAACACCAACTGGAAGGCGTCCTCGGACCCCATCCGGAAGGCGTACCCGGACAAGATCACGATGGACATCTCCACCAACCAGAGTGACATGGACCAGCGCCTGATCAACGGCGACTACGACATCGACGCCAGCCAGACGGGCCTGGGCCCGCAGGGCCGCACCATCGCCCTGAAGGAGCACAAGGCCAACCTGGACAACCCGGTCTCCGGCTTCATCCGGTACGCGGTCTTCCCGCAGACGGTCAAGCCGTTCGACAACGTCCACTGCCGCAAGGCCGTGATCTACGCGGCCGACCACGTGTCGCTGCAGACCGCGCGCGGAGGCCCGATCGCCGGTGGTGACATCGGCACCAACATGCTCCCGCCGTCCGTCCCGGGCGCCGAGGGCCAGAAGTACGACCCGTACAAGATCGCGGGCGAGAACAAGAACGGCAACGTCAGCCTGGCCAAGCAGGAGCTCAAGGCCTGTGGTCAGCCGAACGGCTTCAAGACCACGATCGCCGTCCGCAACAACAAGCAGCAGGAAGTGGCCACGGCCACGTCCATGCAGGCGTCGCTGAAGAAGGTCGGCATCAACGCCGACATCTACCAGTACGACGGTTCGCAGAGCTCCGGCATCATCGGCAGCCCCTCGAACGTCGAGAAGAAGAAGCTCGGCATCATCATCATGGGCTGGGGTCCGGACTTCCCGACCGTCCAGGGCTACGGCATCCCGCTGTGGGACAGCAGCTACATCCTGCAGAGCGGTAACAACAACTTCGCCATGATCAAGGACAAGTCGATCGACGGCCTGTTCGACCAGTACAACAAGGAACAGGACCAGGCGAAGAAGACGCAGATCTCGACGGAGATCAACCACAAGGTGAGCGAGGGCGCGTACTACCTGCCCTTCACCTTCGAGCGGCTGCTGAACTGGCGCTCCTCGCGCATCGGCAACGTCTACACGACGGACGCCTACAGCGGCTACTACGACTTCGTCAACATCGGCCTGAAGTCCACGAAGTAAACCCGGCACACCCGCCGAACGGCACGAAAGGCAGGTGAAGGCCGGCGCGGCGTGACCGTGGGCCGCCGGACAACCTCCGGCGGCCCGCGGTCCGCGGCGGGCCGTAAGCTGTGCTCGCTTACCTCATCAGGCGGCTGTTCGCCGCCGCAGTGATGCTGGTGGTCATCATCCTGGTGGTCTTCAGCATCTTCTTCCTCGTCCCCAAGTGGGCGGGTGTGGACATCGCCACGAGCTTCGTGGGGAAGCAGGCGGACCCCGCGGCGGTGGAAGCCGTGCGGACGAAGCTGGGTCTGGGCGACCCGGTCTTCGTGCAGGTCTGGCACTTCTTCAAGGGCATCTTCGTGGGCCGCACGTACGCGGCCGGCGGCGATGTCACCCACTGCTCCGCGCCGTGCTTCGGCTACTCCTTCCGCAGCGAGCAGGCCGTCTGGCCGGTGCTGACCGACCGCTTCCCGGTGACCCTGGGTCTGGCGCTCGGTGCTGCCGTGCTGTGGCTGCTCTTCGGTGTCTCCGCCGGTGTGCTCTCCGCGCTCAAGCGGGGCACCATCTGGGACCGCGGCGCGATGGTCATCGCCCTCGGCGGTGTGTCGCTCCCCATCTACTTCACCGGCCTGCTGTCGCTGGCGATCTTCAGCTACGGACTGGGCTGGGTCGACGGCAAATACGTGCCCCTCAGCGAGAGTTTCACCGGCTGGCTGGGCGGCATGATCCTTCCCTGGGTCACCCTCGCGTTCCTCTACGCGGCCATGTACGCCCGGATCACCCGCGCCACCATGCTGGAGATCCTCGGCGAGGACTACATCCGCACCGCGCGCGCGAAGGGCCTCAAGGAGCAGGTCGTCATCCGCAAGCACGCCATGCGCTCCACGATGACGCCCATCCTCACCATGCTCGGCATGGACCTCGGCGCCCTCATCGGCGGCGCGATCCTGACCGAGACGACGTTCAGCCTGCCCGGCCTCGGCCAGGCCGTCCTGAACGGCATCAAGAACCAGGACCTGCCCATCATTCTGGGCGTCACCCTGATCACCTCCCTCGCGGTACTCATCGCCAACCTCGTGGTGGACGTCCTGTACGCCGTGATCGACCCCCGAGTGAGGCTCGCATGACCGAACTCAGCAAGACCGGAGCAGCCGTGGGCGAACCCACGTCGGCCTCGCCGGCCCCGACCTCCTTCCTGGAAGTGCGCGACCTGAAGGTGCACTTCCCGACCGACGACGGCCTGGTCAAGTCCGTCGACGGGCTGTCCTTCAAGCTGGAGAAGGGCAAGACCCTCGGCATCGTGGGTGAGTCGGGTTCCGGCAAGTCGGTGACCTCGCTCGGCATCATGGGCCTGCACACCGCCGGCCAGTACGGCAAGCGCAAGGCGCAGATCTCCGGGGAGATATGGCTGGACGGCACGGAGCTGCTGACCGCCGACCCGGACGAGGTGCGCAAGCTGCGCGGCCGCGAGATGTCCATGATCTTCCAGGACCCGCTGTCCGCACTGCACCCGTACTACACGATCGGCCAGCAGATCGTGGAGGCGTACCGGATCCACCACGACGTCGACAAGAAGACCGCCCGCCGCCGGGCGATCGAGATGCTCGACCGGGTGGGCATCCCGCAGCCCGACAAGCGCGTGGACGGCTACCCGCACGAGTTCTCCGGCGGTATGCGCCAGCGCGCGATGATCGCGATGTCGCTGGTCAACAACCCCGAGCTGCTCATCGCGGACGAGCCGACCACGGCCCTCGACGTGACCGTGCAGGCGCAGATCCTGGACCTGATCCGTGATCTGCAGAAGGAGTTCGGCTCCGCGGTCATCATCATCACCCACGACCTGGGCGTCGTCGCCGAACTGGCCGACGACATCCTGGTGATGTACGGCGGCCGCTGCGTCGAGCGCGGTCCGGCGGAGAAGGTGTTCTACGAGCCCCGCCACCCCTACACCTGGGGCCTGCTCGGCTCGATGCCGCGTCTGGACCGCGAGCAGCAGGACCGTCTGATCCCGGTCAAGGGCTCCCCGCCCTCGCTGATCAACGTCCCCTCCGGCTGCGCCTTCAACCCGCGCTGCCCGTACGCGGACGTCCCCAAGGACAACCTCACCCGCACGGTCCGCCCCGAGCTGACCGAGGTGGGCAGCCAGCACTGGGCCGCCTGCCACATGACGCAGGAGCAGCGGGAGCGCATCTGGACCGAAGAGATTGCGCCGAAGCTGTGAGCGAGAACGCCGAGGACACAGTTGTGACCACTCCCGCGAAGAGCGACGGTGCCACCCTCACCAAGGACGCCGCCCCCGGCGAGACCCTGCTGAAGGTGACCGGGCTCCAGAAGCACTTCCCGATCAAGAAGGGCCTGCTCCAGCGGCAGGTCGGCGCCGTGCACGCGGTCGACGGCATCGACTTCGAGGTCAAGTCCGGCGAGACGCTGGGCGTCGTGGGCGAGTCGGGCTGCGGCAAGTCGACGATGGGCCGGCTGATCACCCGGCTGCTCGAACCGACCGGCGGCACGGTCGAGTTCGAGGGCAAGGACATCACGCACCTCGGCGTGGGCGGCATGCGCCCGATGCGCCGCGACGTGCAGATGATCTTCCAGGACCCGTACTCGTCGCTGAACCCGCGCCACACCATCGGCACGATCATCGGCGCTCCCTTCCGCCTGCAGGGCGTGGAGCCCGAGGGCGGCATCAAGAAGGAAGTGCAGCGGCTGCTGTCGGTGGTCGGTCTCAACCCCGAGCACTACAACCGCTATCCGCACGAGTTCTCCGGCGGTCAGCGCCAGCGCATCGGCATCGCCCGCGCGCTCGCCCTGAAGCCGAAGCTGGTCGTCGCGGACGAGCCGGTCTCCGCGCTCGACGTGTCGATCCAGGCCCAGGTCGTCAACCTGCTCGACGACCTCCAGCAGGAGCTGGGCCTGACGTACGTGATCATCGCGCACGACCTCTCCGTCGTCCGGCACGTCTCGGACCGCATCGCGGTGATGTACCTCGGCAAGATCGTCGAGCTCGCCGACCGTGAGTCGCTGTACCGGGCGCCCATGCACCCGTACACCAAGGCGCTCATGTCCGCGGTGCCGATCCCGGACCCGCGGCGCAAGAACGCCAAGAGCGAGCGCATCCTGCTCAAGGGCGACGTGCCCTCGCCGATCTCCCCGCCGAGCGGCTGCCGCTTCCACACCCGGTGCTGGAAGGCGACGCAGATCTGCAAGACGACCGAGCCGCCGCTCCTGGAGCTCAGGCCCGGCCAGCAGGTCGCCTGCCACCACCCGGAGAACTTCGAGGACCAGGCCCCGCAGGACACGGTGCTGCTGACCGTGGCCAAGGAGGCGGCCGAGCTGGTCGCCGACGAGGTGCTGGCGGAGTCGGCGGAGACGTCGGCGGCGGTCGCGGCCGAGGTCGCCGAGGCGAACGGCGAGGCCGGTGACACCACCGAGCCTGCCGCCGCCGAGGAACCCGCCACCGCGGATGCCGTCCCCACCCCGGAAGCCTCCGCCACCGCCGACGCCCCGGAGGGCGAGCGCCAGGAGTCAACCGACAAGTAACGCATGACAAGTTGGCAAAGTCATGCACATGCCTGAACGGGAGAGTTCAGAGTCGTCCGTGCCCGAATTATCGGCACACGCTCGAAAGGGACGGCTCATGAAACTCTCCCGTTCGGCACGCTTAGGGGCCCTCGCGACCGCGGCGGCCTCTTTCCTTGTCATCGCCGCCTCGTCCGCCCCCACCCAAGGCGCCCCCGGCATCGGTGACACCTACTTCCCGAATCTCGGCAACGGCGGCTTCGACGCCCGCCACTACGCCCTCGACGTGGCGTACAACCCGGACACCGACCGGCTCGACGGCCGCACGACGCTCACCGCCCGGGCCACCCAGTCCCTCTCCTCCTTCGATCTCGACCTGCAGAAACTGGAGGTCACCCGGGTCGAAGTGAACGGCAGACGGGCCGACTTCACCCGCGACGGCGACGAACTGCACATCACCCCGCACGGCGTGCTCCGCAAGAACGGCACCTTCACCGTCGCGGTCACCTACGGCGGCGTCCCCGAAGCCCTCGGCGGCCCCATCGTGTTCGGCTCCAGCTACGGCTGGATGAAGACCGCCGACGGCGTCTTCGTCGCCTGCGAGCCCAACGCGGCCTCCACCTGGTTCCCGTCCAGCGACCACCCCTCCGACAAGGCCACCTACGACATCCGCATCAAGGCCCCCAAGGGCCTGACCGGCGTCTCCAACGGCCGGCTGGTCTCGACGTACGACAAGGGCGGCTCGACGTACACCCACTGGCGCGAGAACCGGCCGATGGCGACCTATCTCGCGACCGCCACCATCGGCACGTTCGACGTGCGGACGGGGAAGACGCCGGCCGGGATCCCGATCTACGTCGCCATCGACCCGGTGCTGGCGAACAGCAACAGCGTCGACGTGTACGCCGTCACCGCCGCGGCCACCGACTACTGGCAGCAGGTCTTCGGCCCGTACCCCTTCGAGGAGACCGGCGCGATCGTCGACGACATGCCGGAGGCCGGGTTCTCGCTGGAGGTGCAGAGCAAGCCCGCCTACTCCGCCGTGCGCAGCGAGACGACGATCGTGCACGAGCTGGCCCACCAGTGGTTCGGCGACTCGGTCTCGGTGGAGCGCTGGAAGGACATCTGGCTGAACGAGGGCTTCGCCACGTACGCCCAGTGGCTGTGGGCCGAGCACCAGGGCACCCGCAGCGCCCACGACTCGTTCCTGGCCGGCTACAACTCGCGCCCCGCCGACAGTTCCTTCTGGCAGACCGTCGTCGCCGACCCGCAGCGCGACACCATGTTCGCCTCCGCGGTCTACCAGCGCGGCGCGATGACCCTGCAGGCGCTGCGCGAGCGGATCGGCGACAAGGCGTTCTTCAAGCTGCTGCCGGCCTGGACGCATGTGCACCGCTACGGCAACGCGAACACACGGCAGTTCATCCAGCTCGCCGAGCGGGTCTCCGGGCAGAAGCTCGACGACCTGTTCCAGAAGTGGCTCTACACGACGGGCAAGCCCGCCCTCTAGCGACCCCTGAGTAAGAATGTGGGGTGCTTCAGCAACTGTTCAGCCCCTCCGTCCAGCACACGCTCGACCTCATCGGCATCTTCGTGTTCGCCATCTCCGGCGCGCTGTTGGCGGTCCGCAAGAACTTCGACGTCTTCGGCATCGCCGTCCTCGCCGAGGTCACCGCGCTGGGCGGAGGGCTGTTCCGGGACCTGATGATCGGTGCCGTGCCGCCCGCCGCCTTCACCGACTTCGGCTACTTCATCACGCCGCTGCTCGCCGCCCTCATGGTCGTCTTCCTCCATCCGCACGTCGAGCGCATCCAGGTCGGCGTGAACGTCTTCGACGCGGCCGGCCTCGGCCTGTTCTGCGTCGCCGGGACGACCAAGGCGTACGAGTACGGGCTCAGCCTCACCTCGTCGGCCACCCTCGGGCTCGCCACCGCGGTGGGCGGCGGCGTGCTCCGGGACGTCCTGGCCAACGAGGTGCCCTCCCTGCTGCGCTGGGACCGCGACCTGTACGCGGTCCCCGCCATGGTCGGCGCCACCATGGTCGTCCTGTGCATCCGCTACGACGCCCTCACCCCGTTCACCAGCGGACTCGCCGTCGTCACCGCCTTCGTACTGCGCCTGCTCGCGATGAAGTACCACTGGCGAGCGCCGCGTGCCTGGAACCGGCGCTCGACCGTACGGGAGGAGTAGTGCTCCCGCCGCGGGCGTGGTGCCGGCCCATCTCCACCGAGAGCCACCGGAAGGACGGGACCACCTGCGGCCGCCACAGCGCCATGGTGTGGCCGCCCGCGCTCCTCGGGATGAAGACCACGTGCACGGTCGTCGGTGCCTTCGCGGCCTGTTCGAGACCGATGCCGGCCTCGTAGCCGTCGTGCGGCTGGCCGGAGATGTACAGCGCGATCCGCGGCGGGGTGAGGGCCTTCTTCAGCAGCAGGTAGGGGTTGTTCTCGGCCCTGACCTGGAGGTTCTGCGCGGCGAGCGAGTTGCGTTCGCCGATCGGGTCGTTGTAGCCGGACATGCTGATCGCGGCCATGTAGCGGCCCGGATGCGCGACGGCGAGCTTCACCGCGCAGTGCCCGCCGGCCGAGTACCCGGCGACCGCCCAGCCCCTGGGCGCGGGCGCGGCGCGGAAGTTGTCCGTGATCATCCGGGGGACGTCGATGCTGAGCCAGCTGTCGGCGTTGACCGTGCCCGGGATGTTGGCGCAGCCCGTGTCCACGCCGGCCAGCAGGTTGGTGCGCGGGGCGACCAGGATGAACGGCGCGACCTCGCCGCTGCGCATCAGCGGCGCCAGCTGCTGGGTCGCCTTCATCGCCCCGAACCACGCCTTCGCCGAGCCCGGGTACCCCGGCAGCAGCTCCACGACCGGGAAGGTGCGGTGCCGGTAGCGCGGCTCGTCGTACTGCGGCGGCAGCCAGACGTAGACCTCGGCGTTCACCCCGGAGACGCGGCCCTTGAGCTGGGTCTCGCGCACGCCGCTCATCCCGGGGCCGGTTGCCTGGGTGAAGTCCTGCTTGACCTTGGGGAGTCGTTTCAGCGCTATGCCGCCGGTGCCGTCGGCGCCCAGGTTCGCGGCCTGCTGCACGTGGTTGCCGGTGCCGAGCAGGTCGGCCCAGTTGTCGTACAGGCTGTTGGCGTTGTTGACGAGGACGAAGACCAGCGCGACCGCCGTGCCCTGGGCGAACAGCAGCATCAGCATGCGGCCGGCCGTGCGCAGGGCCTGCGGCCCGCGCACGCGGGACCACAGGAGCAGCGGCAGTATCAGTGCGATCGCGAACAGCACGATCAGCGTGTAGAGGAACGGGGTCCCGGTGAGGCTCATGCCCCCATAGAGGGGGACGAAGGGGTCCGGGTTTCGGACGAGTGGGGACACTTACCAAGAAATTGCCGGAACCTCACCCGCAAGGACGGGCGGGCGGCCTGCGTGTCATCTGCCGTTAACTCGAAAAGCTACCGCTTAGTAGTTTCTCGTTGTACGGTTCAGGCATGCCAGAAGCAGCTTCCGCAGCGGCCACGAGGGCCGCCGTCGGCGACAGTGAGTTCGACCGGGACACCGCGCTCACCCTGCGCGAGCCCGGGGTGTACGACATCGACCTCTCCGCCGGCTGGACCATCATCAACGCCGTCAACGGCGGCTACCTGCTGGCCGTCCTGGGCCGCGCGCTCGGGGACGCCCTGCCGCACCGCGACCCGTTCACGATCTCGGCGCACTACCTCACCGCCTCCCAGCCGGGCCCGGCGGTGGTCCGCACCGAGCTGGTGCGCGGCGGCCGCACCCTCTCCACCGGCCAGGCGTCCCTCTTCCAGTACGACGAGAAGGGCCGCGAGGTGGAGCGCATCCGCGTCCTCGCCTCCTACGGCGACCTGGACGCGCTGCCGGACGACGTGCGCACGACCGCCGTGCCGCCCGCGTTCCCGCCCATGGACCAGTGCTTCGGCCCGCAGGACACCGCGTCCGATGTCGGACCACCGTCGGGTGGCGCGCCCGTCGACGGCAGCTCGGCGATCGCCGACCGGCTGATGATCAAGCTCGACCCCGCCACGCTCGGCTGGGCGCTCGGCGCCCCGTCCGGCAAGGGCGAGATGCGGGCCTGGTTCGGCCTCGCCGACGGCCGCGACGCCGACCCGCTCTCCCTGCTGCTGGCGGTGGACGCGCTGCCGCCCACCGCCTTCGAGATCGGTCTCTCCGGCTGGGTCCCCACGGTCGAGCTCACGGTGCACATCCGCACCCGCCCGGCCCCCGGCCCGCTCCGCGTCTCCATCACCACCCGCAACCTCGCGGGCGGCTTCCTGGAGGAGGACGCTGAGGTGTGGGACAGCGCCGACCGGCTGGTGGCGCAGTCCCGCCAGCTCGCCCGCGTCAGGCTCGGCTGAGCGGCCGCCGGCCCAGCCAGGCCGCCAACTGCCCGTAGGCGTCGGCCTCTTCGGGGGCCGGCTGGGCCGCGGCGAACGGGGTGCCCGCGTCGCGGTCCGGCGCGGGAAGGACACGGCGCGCGGTGGCGAGGGCGAACTCGGCCAGTTCCTGGTCGAGTTGCAGCGGGTGGCCGAGGGACTCGGACAGGTCCCAGGTGTGGGTGACCAGTTCCATCACGTAGCCGGAGAGGGCCGCGCGGCCCGGGACCTCGCCCCAGGGCACCCGGACCGGCGCCTCCATGCGCTCGTCGGCCGCCCAGGCGGCGAGGACCCGCGTGCGGATCTCCTCGTACGCGGCGGGCCAGCCGTCGTCCTTGACGCCGTCGGTGACGGGGCGCACGGCCATGCCGTCGCCGCCCTCGCCGACGACCGCGATGCGCCGGCTGCCGCCGACGACGTGTCCGAGCAGGGCGCGCACGTCGAACTCCGTACAGGGAGTGGGGTCGTCGAGCTGTTCGGGGCGTACGGTCCTGATCAGCGCCGCCGCCTGCCCGGTGGCGCGGGTGTAGACGGGGCGCGGGTCGATCGCGTTCATGGGGTGACCTCTCTCTGCCGGGCTGTCGGGGGAGAGCGTGCCCCACATAACCTGACAGCTCCCGTCAACATTTGCCGCGGCCCGTGAGTGGCGCGATTCTGATCCCGTGAAGTCCGACCGCCTGCTCTCGATCCTGCTGCTCCTGCAGACCCGCGGCCGCGTCCCGGCGCACGAACTGGCCGAGCGGCTGGAGGTGTCCGTACGCACCATCTACCGCGACATCGAGGCCCTGTCGGCCTCGGGCGTGCCGGTCTACGCCGAGCGCGGGCGGCACGGCGGCATCGAACTGCTCGCGGGATTCCGCACGGACGTGACCGGGCTGACCGCGGACGAGTCGCGTGCGCTGTTCATCCTGGCCGCGCAGGGCGCCCACGCCGCGCTCGGCCTGGACGCGGCGCTCGGCTCCGCGCTGCGCAAGGTGATGGCCGCGCTGCCGGCTCCGCACCGCCCGGCCGCCGAGGTGACCTCCCGCCGCATCCTCGTCGACGCCACGCGCTGGAAGGGCGGCCCGCAGGCCGCCGTCGACCTGGACACCCTCCAGGACGCCGTCTTCGCCGACCGACGGCTGCGGCTGCGCTACCGGCACAGCGGGCAGCAGGAGGCGCGGACGTACACCGTAGATCCGTACGGTCTCGTGTCGAAGGCCGGCGTCTGGTACCTGGTGGCCGACCGCCGGGCGACCCCGCGGCTGTTCCGCGCGGACCGGGTGCGGTCCGCCACCGTCCTGGGCGACGACGTACGCCGGCGGCCGGGTGTCGAACTCGCCGACGTCTGGGAGGTGTTGCGCCGCCAGGTGGAGGAGCGGCCCGGCGGACTCGACGTCACCGTGCGCGTCCGGCGTGACCGCCTCGACATGTTCCTGCGCCTGAACGCCGCGCAGTTGGCCGAACTGCCCGCCCCCGGCGACACCGAGGGCGACGGCGGGGGCGAGGACGCGTGGGTGACCGTGCGGCTGGCGTACGGCATCGTGCGCGAGGCCCGCCAGCTCCTTCAGTTCGCCGACTCCGTCGAGGTGCTGGAACCGCCTGAGGTGCGCGCGGAACTGGCCGCGGCGGCCGTCTCCGTGACGCGTCTGTACCCCTCTTTGCCCGAACCACAGGCCCCGGACAGGCCGTCCCCAAGGAAGCCCTAAGAGCCGTTGGTTGAGTGCCGGTCCCAGAAGTCCCTCATTCTTCTTGGAGTTGCCTCTCATGAAGCGCGTGCGTCTCGTTCCCGCGACGGCCCTGCTGGTGCTCTCGCCGCTAGCCCTGGCGGCCTGCGGCTCCGGCGACTCGTCGTCGTCCTCGGGCAGCGGCAACTCGGGTCAGCAGCAGGCGTGTTCGGCGGCGGGCGGAAACCCGTCGGGGATGCCGTCCGGGATGCCGAGCGGTGCGCCTTCGGGGGGCCCGTCGGGCGCCCGGACCGGCAAGGCCACCGCCAGGCCGTCGGGCACGCCCACGGGGATGCCGTCCGGGATGCCGAGCGGTCGGCCGTCCGGGATGCCGGGTGGCGGACAGGGCGGACAGGGCGGCCCCGGCGGCGGTTGCGGCGGCCCGGGCGGGGGCCAGGCCGGGGGACAGGGCTGACCTCGTCTCTCGTGCGGCAGGGGGGGGGGGGAAAAACGGCCGGGGGGGGAGGAAAGCAAGCGAGGTGAGGTAAGCAAATAACCGATAAACACACCGAACGACAACCACGCGGCACAAACGAAGA
>NZ_JBHVGU010000029.1:0-80687 GCF_042800575.1 Streptomyces sp. NPDC057616 | reverse complement strand
GGGGGGGAGGGGGGGGGGGGGGGGGGGGGGGGGGGGGGGGGGGGGTGGGGGGGGGGGGGGGGGGGGGGGGGTTTGTTTCTTTTTTGCGTTGGGGGGGGGGGCCACCCCGGGGGGCGGGCGCTCCCCCCCCCCCTGCGCGTTGCTCAGTCCAGCCAGTGCCGGCGCCCGATGCTGATCAGCCGCATCTGCCGCGAGGCGACGTGCGCCACCCGCTCCCGGTCCGCGTCCGTGCCCTCCATGGCCTCCAGGAACAGCGAGGCGGTGATCAGCATCTGGTCCACGTAGAGATGGGCCAGCATCAGCAGGTCGTCGTCGCTCCAGCCCGCGGACTGCGGGTCCTTGGCGAGCTCGTCCCGCACCTCCTCGGCGAACCGGGCCAGCTGGTCCCGGATGGCGTCCCGCACCGGCTGAACTCCGCCATGTCGCTCACGGGCGATGAATCGGACATGCGCGGGGTACGCGTCCACATGGCCGGCGATCAACTCGATGGCGCGCGTGATGCGTTCCTCGCTGTTGTCCGCCGAGGTCACCGTCGTCCGGATCATCGGGTGCAGGCTGCCCAGCGCTTCCTCGACCAGGGCCACGCCGAGATCGGGGATGGAGCGGAAGTGCCGGTAGAAGGCGGTGGGGGCGACGCCGACGGCACGGGTGACCTCGCGCAGGCCCAGGCTGCTCAGGCTCTGCTCCTCCAGCAGACCGAGCGCCGCGTCGAGGAGCGCCTGCCTGGTCTTCTGCTTCTGGGCCTGCCGGATGCCGAGGGTGTGACTCATGTCATCCAGTTAACAACTGTTCTCTGGATTTGGAAAGCCGTAGGACAGGCTAGACTCTGTAGTCAGTGAACAACTGTTACTACAACTGTTCACCGAACCGTAACTCGGAGGGGGATCCATCCCATGCTGTTCCTTGTCGCCGCACTGCTGCTGTTCGGCGCGGTGCTGGGCACCGTGGCCCACGCGCCGTTCGCGTTCACGCTCGTCGCGGCCGCCGTCATCGCCGCCTGGCTCGGCATCTTCGCGCTCCGGGAGCGCAACGGCCGCCGCCGCCACTCGTCCACGCACTGACCGACCGTCCCTACGGCTTCCTGGAGCTGACCCGTCATGCAACTCACCGCACCGGCCACCGGCCGCACCACCTCGAGCCCGCGTCGTGACGCCGACGGCATGGCCGTCGCGTCCTTCATCCTCGGCCTGCTCGGCCTGCTGGTCCTCAACCTCTTCCTCGGCCCCATCGCCATCGCCCTGGCCGCCGTGGCCCTCTGGCGCGGCACGGCCCGCCGTGGACGCGCCTTCCTGGGCCTGACCCTGGGCGTCGCGGACCTCGCCGTCCTCGCGATCGCGATGCAGGTCTCCAACACGGTGTCCTGGAGCCTGTGACCCGCTCGCTCCGTCACCCGCGTCACCTGCGTGGGCAGCCGTTCCGCAGTGCGGAACGGGTGAGCACGGCGTGCGTCGCCGGGCGCTTGACGACGAGGTCAAGCGCGGCGCAGGGTACGGGCAACCTCGCTGCAGCACCGGGCGACCTTGACGCCGGGTCCTGCCTGCGGCCCCGTAGAATCGGGGCATCATGGCTTACCTCGACCACGCCGCGACCACCCCGATGCTCCCCGAGGCAGTCGAGGCGATGACCGCCCAGCTGAGCGTCACGGGCAACGCCTCCTCGCTCCACGCCTCCGGCCGCCAGGCCCGCCGCACCGTCGAGGAGGCCCGCGAGACCCTCGCGGAAGCACTCGGCGCCCGTCCCAGCGAGGTCGTTCTCACCTCCGGCGGCACCGAGGCGGACAACCTCGCCGTGAAGGGCCTGTACTGGTCCCGCCGCGACGCCGACCCGGCCCGCACCCGCGTCCTGTCCAGCCCGGTCGAGCACCACGCCGTCCTCGACGCCGTCCACTGGCTCGGCGAGCACGAGGGCGCCACGGTCGAGTACCTCCCGGTCGACTCCCACGGACGCGTCCACCCCGAGGCGCTGCGCGAGGCCATCGCCCGCAACCCCGACGACGTCGCCCTGGCCACCGTGATGTGGGCCAACAACGAGATCGGCACGATCCTGCCGGTCCGTGAACTGGCCGACGTGGCACAGGAGTTCGGCATCCCGCTGCACTCCGACGCGGTCCAGGCCTTCGGCCAGGTCCCGGTCGACTTCGCCGCCTCCGGGCTCGCCGCGATGACGGTCTCGGGCCACAAGATCGGCGGCCCCTACGGCATCGGCGCCCTGGTCCTCGGCCGCGACTACACCCCCGTGCCCGTCCTGCACGGCGGCGGCCAGGAGCGCCACGTCCGCTCCGGCACCCTCGACGTCCCGGCCGTCGCCTCCTTCGCGGTGGCCGCACGTCTGGCCACCGAGCAGCGCGAGTGGTTCGCGACCGAGATCGGCGCCCTGCGCGACAGCCTGGTCGAGGCGGTCCGCGCGGCCGTCCCGGACGCGATCCTCGGCGGCGACCCGGTGGACCGGCTGCCGGCCAACGCCCACTTCACCTTCCCCGGCTGCGAGGGCGACTCCCTGCTGCTCCTCCTCGACGCGCAGGGCATCGAGTGCTCCACCGGCTCCGCCTGCACCGCGGGCGTCGCCCAGCCCAGCCACGTCCTGCTGGCCACCGGCACGGACCCCGACCTGGCCCGCGGCACGCTGCGCTTCTCCCTCGGCCACACCTCCACGGAGGCGGACGTGGAGGCGCTGGCCAAGGCGATCGGCCCGGCGGTCGAGCGTGCCCGCGCCGCCGGACTGACCTGACCCGCCCGGGAGTTGCCCTACGACTTCGCGGCCGAAGGCGAGGCCGACGCTGATGCCGAGGCCGCGGCCGACGCCCGGTGCACGAGCCGCAGGTAGCGGTCCCAGTCCCAGTAGCGCCCCGGGTCGGTGTGGTCCGCCCCCGGCACCTCGGAGTGGCCGATGATGTGCGTCCGGTCGATCGGTATGCCGTAGCGCCCGCATATCCCCGCGGTCAGGCGCGCGGAGGCCGCGTACATCGCGTCCGTGAACGAGGACCGGTGCTCCACGAAGCCCTCGTGCTCGATGCCGACACTGCGTTCGTTGTACGCGCGGTTGCCGGAGTGGAAGGCCACGTCCAGTTCGCGGATCATCTGCGTGATCTCGCCGTTCTGCCGGACGATGTAGTGGGCCGCGGCCTGGTGGGCCGGGTTCAGGAAGGCCTTGACCGCGCTCGCGAAGCTGCCCTGGGTGACATGGACGACCACCCGGTCGATCGGGTAGTCGGCGGGACGGTCCGCGCGGCGGTAGTTCGCCGAGGAGGCCGCCAGCCACCGCGCGCCCCGGAAGTCGACCGCACCCGGCGTGCGCGGCTTCTCCACCCCGGGCATCCGCCACCACAGATGCGACAGCTCCTCGCGCGCCAGGACGGCCGTGCCGACGGCGGCCGCCGCACCGCCGATCAGCAGCGCGCGGCGCCCGATCCGCCGGTCCGAGTCGCTCCTCGTGTCCCCCATGTGATCACCAACGGATACTCGTGGGCTCCGGTTCCCGCGCCCCCGTACTCTTGAAGGGTTATGACTGACACCTCGCAGCGCCCCCGCCCCCTTCGCGTACTCGCCGCCATGTCCGGCGGAGTGGACTCCGCCGTCGCCGCCGCCCGCGCCGCCGAGGCCGGCCACGACGTGACCGGTGTCCATCTGGCGTTGTCCGCGAACCCGCAATCGTTCCGCACGGGCGCGCGTGGCTGCTGCACCATCGAGGACTCGCGCGACGCCCGCCGGGCCGCGGACGTCATCGGCATCCCGTTCTACGTCTGGGACCTCGCCGACCGCTTCCGCGAGGACGTGGTCGAGGACTTCGTCGCCGAGTACGAGGCCGGGCGCACCCCGAACCCCTGCCTGCGCTGCAACGAGAAGATCAAGTTCGCCGCCCTGCTGGACAAGGCGCTGGCCCTCGGCTTCGACGCGGTCTGCACCGGCCACTACGCCAAGGTGATCGTGAACGAGGGCGGCACGCGCGAGCTGCACCGCGCCTCCGACATGGCCAAGGACCAGTCGTACGTCCTCGGGGTGCTCGACGACCGGCAGCTGGCGCACGCCCTGTTCCCGCTGGGTGACACGGTGACCACCAAGGACGAGATCCGCGCCGAGGCCGAGCGCCGCGGCCTCGCGGTCGCCAAGAAGCCGGACTCGCACGACATCTGCTTCATCGCCGACGGCGACACCCAGGGCTTCTTGGCCTCCCGCCTGGGCAAGGCGGAGGGCGACATCGTCGACGAGTCCGGCGCCAAGCTCGGCACCCACGAGGGCGCGTACGGCTTCACCATCGGCCAGCGCAAGGGACTGCGCATCGGCACCCCGGCACCCGACGGCAAGCCGCGCTACGTCCTCGACATCTCGCCGGTCGACAACACGGTGACGGTCGGCCCGGCCGCGGCCCTGGACGTCACCGCGCTCACCGCCGTCAAGCCGCGCTGGTGCGGAGTGGCACCCGCCGGCCCCGGCACGTACACCGCCCAGCTGCGCGCGCACGGCGGCGAGACCGAGGTGCGGGCCGAGCTGGCCGACGGCACCCTCGAGGTGTCGTTCACCGAGCCGGTCCGCGGCGTCGCCCCCGGCCAGGCGATCGTCCTGTACGAGGGCACGCGCGTGGTGGGCTCGGCGACGATCGCGACGACCACGCGCGCGACCGCGACCGTGGCCTGAACCGCCCTACCCGGCCGGGGAGAAGAACTCCGCCAGCACCGGCGCGAGCACCTGCGGATCCACCCGGTGGGTCTGGTCCGCAAGGCTGCGGTACGTCCCCTGCGGCACCGCGTCGGCGACGGCCCGGGCGGCCTCGCCCATCCAGGCGGGGCTCGCCGAGCCGGCGACCGACAGCACGGGCACGCCGATCGTGGCGAGCCGCGCGCGGGGCACCGTTCCGTCCCCCAGCAGGGCGTCGTCGTAGGCGAGGCTCGGCGCGAGTGCCTCCATCGCGGCCCACATGGGGGACTGGCGGGCGCCGCGGATCATCTCCTCGGCCAGCCCCGTCAGCCGCAGGAACAGCTCGACGGCGTCCCCGCGCCGGTCCTCGCGCAGCGCCTCGGTGAGGTTCGCGGTGTACTCGGTGCGCTCCTTGCCGGCGTCCCCGGACATGGCGAACGGCACCTCGTACACGGCGGCCCGGGGGACCGGCAGCCCGCTCGCCACCGCCTCCAGGACGAGCGCGCCGCCCGAGGAGATGCCGTAGAGCGAGGCCTCGCCGCCCGCCACCTCGATGAGCGCCGCGAGGTCCTCGACCTCGCGGGCCACCGCGTAGGGCGCCGTGTCGCCGCTCTCGCCCCGGCCGCGGCGGTCGTAGACGATCACGCCGAAGCGGTCGGAGAGAGCCGCGGCGAGGGGGACCACCGTGGCACTCGTCGACATCGCACCGCTGACGAGGACGACCGCGGGGCCCTGTCCGAACCGTTCGTACGCGACGGGGGTGCCGTCACGTGAAAGGGTCTTCTTCTCCATGTCTTTGGAGACTGCCCCACCACGCGCGGATATGCGCGCTCAACCGCTCACGACACGTCCACTTCGTAGAAGCAGAGGTGGTCCTTGATCTCGGTGACGTCCGGCTTGGGGTCGGGGTAGGACCAGACGATGTCCGCCGCGTCCGCGGCGGACCAGTACGAGGCGGTGCCCTTGAACGGGCAGTAGGTGTGCGTGTCCGACGGCGTCAGCAGGTCGAGGCGCACGTCCTCGGCCGGGATGTAGTACCGCACCGGACAGCCGGTCTCGCGCAGCAGCAGCGGCCGGTCGCTCTCCGCCAGAACCTGGTCGCCGTGCACCACGCGCACGTGCTGGTCGCCTTGCTCGATGGTGATCGTGTGTCCTTGGGCCATACCTGGGCAGCGCTCGCGGGCCCGCGGTTCTTCCCGCGTACGGTTGCCTCATGCGTATCTGCGTCTTCCTCTCCGCCGCCGACCTCGACGACCGCTACACGCGCCCCGCGCGCGACTTCGCGAAACTGCTGGGCAAGGGCGGGCACACGCTCGTCTGGGGCGGTTCGGACGTCGGGCTGATGAAGGTGGTCGCCGACGGCGTGCAGGAGGCGGGAGGCCGGCTCTGCGGGGTCTCCGTGGACTTCCTGGCGGCCAAGGCACGCCACGGCGCGGACGAGATGGTGATCGCCCGCGACCTCGCCGAGCGCAAGCGGCTGCTCCTGGAGAAGGCCGACGCGGTGGTGATCATGGTGGGCGGCACCGGCACGCTCGACGAGGCCACCGAGATCCTGGAGCTGAAGAAGCACGGGCACACCGACAAGCCGGTCGTCCTGCTCAACACCGCGGGCTTCTACGACGGCCTCAAGGAGCAGTTCCGGCGCATGGAGGACGAGGGCTTCCTGCCCCGCCCGCTCACCGAGCTGGTGTTCTTCGCCGAGGAGCCGGTGGGCGCGCTGGCGTACCTGGAGGAGAGCCAGGGCGTCGAGTGAGGCGCGGCGGGACCGGCGTGGGGCGCCGCGGGACCGGCGCGAGGTGAGCGGGGGAGCCGGGCGGGGGGACGTCCGGCACCCGCGTGATGCGAGCATGGCGGCATGGCTACACATGTGATCACCGGAGCGGGCTCCGGCATCGGCGCGGCCGTCGCCCGCCGCCTCCACGCGCGCGGGGACGAACTCGTGCTCCACGCGCGCGACGCCGGCCGCGCGAAGGAGCTGGCGGCGGAGTTCCCCGGTGCGAGGACCCTCGTGGGCGACCTGGCCGACCCGGACAAGCTGTCCTGGGCCTTCTCCCACCAGACGCTCCCCGACCGGGTCGACTCGCTGCTCCACATCGCGGGCGTCGTCGACCTCGGACCGGTCGGCGACCTCACGCCCAAGACCTGGCGCCACCAGCTCAACGTCAACCTGATCGCCCCGGCCGAGCTGACCCGGCACTTCCTGCCCCAGCTCCGCGCCACCCGCGGCCACGTCGTCTTCGTCAACTCCGGCGCCGGCCTGAGCGCCAGTGCCAACTGGTCCGCGTACGCCGCCTCCAAGCACGGCCTCAAGGCCCTCGCCGACTCCCTGCGCCAGGAGGAGCACGCGGCCGGCGTCCGCGTCACCTCGGTCTACCCCGGCCGCACCGCCAGCCCCATGCAGGCCAAGGTCCACCAGCAGGAGGGCAAGGAGTACGACGCCGCGCAGTGGATCGACCCCGAGTCGGTGGCGACCACGATCCTGATGGCCGTCGACCTGCCGGCGGACGCCGAGGTCAACGACCTGACGGTGCGCCCGGGCAGGTGACGGCGGGACGGGCGGGGGCGGCGGGCGGGGAACATAGGCTTCTCGTGTGAACGCAGACCTTCCCTTCGGCCCCGCCACCGGCATCGGCTCCATGCCGGGCGGTGACGCCCGCGAGGCCGCCAAGACCGTCACCGGGACCTTCGAGGACTTCCCGTTCCTGCCCGAACTGCCCGCCCGCGGCCCCGGCGCGGACATGATCGGCCGCACCGCGGGCCTGCTGGTGGACCTGTACGCGCGCGTGGAGCCCAGCGGCTGGCGGATCGGCGACCGGCCCGGCCGGGACACCAAGCGCGCCAGGTCCTGGCTCGGCGAGGACCTGGACGCCCTGGAGGAGTTCACCCAGGAGTACGAGGGACCACTGAAGGTCCAGGCGGTGGGCCCCTGGACGCTCGCCGCCGCGCTGGAGCTGAAGAACGGCGAGGCGGCCCTCTCCGACCAGGGCGCCTGCCGCGATCTGGCGGCCTCGCTCGCCGAGGGACTGCGCCTGCACCTGGAGGACGTCGGGCGCCGCGTCCCCGGCGCCCGCCTCGTCCTCCAGCTCGACGAGCCCTCGCTCACCGCGGTGCTGCGCGGCCATGTGAAGACCGCCAGCGGCTACCGCACGCACCGGGCGGTCGACCGCCAGCTCGTCGAGGCCACCCTCCGCGACGTCATCGGGGTTCACACGGGCGGCCCCGCCGTGGTCCACTCCTGCGCACCGGACGTCCCGTTCGCCCTGCTGCGCCGGGCGGGCGCTGCGGCGGTCTCCTTCGACTTCTCGCTCCTCACCGAGCGTGACGACGAGACGATCGGCGAGGCGGTGGAAGGCGGTACCCGGCTCTTCGCCGGTGTCGTGCCCGGCACGGACGGCCGATTGTCGGACCCTGCCGGTAGCGTCATGGGTGTCAGGACGCTGTGGCGCAGGCTGGGGCTGCAACCGGGGCTTCTCGCGGAGGCGGTCACGATCACGCCGTCGTGCGGACTCGCGGGGGCCTCCCCGGACTACGCGCGCCGGGCTCTCGCCCACTGCGTCAGGGCGGCGAGATCCCTCGCGGACAACCCAGAGTAACGGGAGGACAACACGGTGGCCGGCGACAAGCAAGCGCAGACGGCAGTGCCCGCCGAGGCGCGGGAGCGGCACGCGAAGCTCGCTGAGCAGATCGAGGAGCACCGCTTCCGGTACTACGTGAACGACGCTCCGGTCGTCAGCGACGCGGAGTTCGACAAGCTCCTGCGCTCCCTGGAGGCGCTGGAGGAGGAGTACCCGGAGCTGCGCACGCCGGACTCGCCGACGCAGAAGGTGTCGGGTTCCTACGCAACCGAGTTCACGGCGGTCCAGCACGCCTCCCGGATGCTCTCCCTGGACAACACCTTCAACGACGAGGAGCTCGCCGCCTGGGCCGACCGCATCCACCGCGAGCTCGGCGAGCAGGACTACCACTTCCTCTGCGAGCTCAAGGTCGACGGCCTCGCGGTCAACCTCACGTACGAGCACGGCCGTCTCGTCCGCGCGGCCACGCGCGGCGACGGGCGCACGGGTGAGGACATCACCCCCAATGTCCGGACGATCGCGGAGATTCCGGACCGCCTCAACGGCGAACGCGTCCCGGACCGCGTGGAGATCCGCGGCGAGGTCTACTTCCCGATGGAGAAGTTCGAGGAGCTCAACGCCCGGCTGGTGGAGGCCGGCGACAAGCCCTTCGCCAACCCGCGCAACGCCGCGGCCGGTTCGCTGCGCCAGAAGGACCCCCGCGTCACCGCCACCCGCCCACTGCACATGGTCGTCCACGGCATCGGTGTGCTGGAGGGCTTCGAGGGCCTCACCCGCCTCTCCCAGGGCTACGACCTGCTGAAGACCTGGGGCCTGCCCACCTCCCCGCACAACAAGGTGGTCGACGGCCTCGACGGAGCGCGGGAGTTCATCGCGTACTACGGCGAGAACCGCCACTCCGTGGAGCACGAGATCGACGGAGTCGTCGTCAAGCTGGACGAGATCGCCCTCCAGGGACGCCTCGGTTCCACCTCCCGCGCCCCGCGCTGGGCGATCGCGTACAAGTACGCGCCCGAGGAGGTCAACACCAAGCTCGTCAACATCCGCGTGGGCGTGGGACGTACCGGCCGGGTCACGCCGTACGCCCAGGTCGAGCCGGTCACGGTGGCCGGTTCGGAGGTGGAGTTCGCCACCCTGCACAACCAGGACGTGGTCAAGGCCAAGGGCGTCCTCATCGGCGACACGGTGGTGCTGCGCAAGGCCGGGGACGTCATCCCGGAGATCCTCGGCCCGGTCGTCGACCTGCGCGACGGCAGCGAGCACGAGTTCGTGATGCCGTCCGAGTGCCCCGAGTGCGGCACCCCGCTCAGGCCGATGAAGGAGGGCGACGTCGACCTGCGCTGCCCCAACGCGCGCGCCTGCCCGGCCCAGTTGCGCGAGCGCCTGTTCTACCTCGCCGGCCGCAAGGCGCTGGACATCGAGCACTTCGGCTACGTCGCCGCGGCCGCCCTCACCAAGCCCCTGGAGCCCGCCGACCCGCCGCTGCGGGACGAGGGCGACCTCTTCGACCTCACCGTCGAGCAGCTGCTGCCCATCAAGGCGTACGTCCTCGACCAGGACAGCGGCCTGCCCAAGCGCGACCCGAAGACCGGCGAGGAGAAGATCGCCACGGTCTTCGCAAACCAGCAGGGCGAGCCGAAGAAGAACGCGGTTGCCATGCTGGAGAACATCGCCGCCGCCAAGGAGCGCCCGCTCGCCCGCGTACTGACCGGTCTGTCGATCCGTCATGTCGGCCCGGTCGCCGCCGAGGCGCTGGCCAGGGAGTTCCGGTCGATCGAGCGCATCGAGCAGGCGAGCGAGGAGGAGCTGGCGAACACCGACGGCGTCGGCGGGATCATCGCCGCCTCCCTCAAGGAATGGTTCGCCGAGGAGTGGCACCAGGAGATCCTGCGCAAGTGGCGGGCGGCCGGCGTCCGCATGGAGGAGGAGGGCTCGGGCGAGGACGAAGGGCCGCGCCCGCTCGAGGGCCTGACGCTCGTGGTCACCGGTACCCTCGAGCACTTCACGCGCGACGGCGCCAAGGAGGCCCTGCAGAGCCGCGGGGCGAAGGTGACCGGATCCGTCTCCAAGAAGACGTCGTTCGTCGTCGTGGGGGACAGCCCGGGCTCGAAGTACGACAAGGCGATGCAGCTCAAAGTGCCCGTACTGAACGAGGAGGGCTTCAACGTCCTGCTGGAGCAGGGCCCGGACGCGGCGGCCGAAGTTGCGCTTCCCACAGAGGAATAGCGATTGAACGCCACCCGATCGGCGCATACCAGATGCATACGGGTGGCTGGGGTGCATTCGGGCAACCGTCGACGACCGCTGCCCGTGGAAGCCTTCTGCGGCCTACTGTTGAGATGTGCACCTGCCGTGCCCAGCTGCGGTTGGGGCATCCCCTTGCTCTTGATGAGCAAGGGGAAGGGTTTTCCAACGCGGTGCCGTTGATGGATGTCGGGCATCGGGCCGCGTGGCGTGGGCACCGCCGGCTGTGAGAGGGACGGGAATGGAACCGACCGAGAGCGCCGCCCCTGACTCAGGGCTGCGCCTGCGCCGGGTCGCCGGCGCATGGCGGGCGAACCGGTGGGCCGGGCGGCCTTCGGAACGTCCGGGTGCGGAGGGGCGCGCCACCGGACAGTACACCGCGACGGACGGGCGTGCCCCGCACCTCACCACGGACCACCCCGCAGGACCGGAGGACGCCGAGCTCGAACGGCACGCGTCCTGGCCCGCGCTGCCCGCGGCCGTCGTCGGCTCGGCCGCCTTCGTCCTCGGGGCCGGCTTCTACCGGGCGTTCAGCGGGAGCCACGCGCTCTTCCCGTGCGGCACCGTCGGCTGGGCGCTGGCCCTGCTGACCGGCATCATCGTCGGCCACCTGGTGATGCTCGGCCGCTCCCGCTGGTGGGGCGGCACCGGCTCGGGCGCCGCCCTCACCCTCGCCGTCCTGCTGCTCTACGGCTGGGTGCCGGCCGGAATGGTCAGCCTCACCGTCGTCGTGCTGGTCGGCATCGCCCGCCGCAACCGCTGGCGCCAGGGCGTGCTGCACGGCTCGGTCGACATCCTCGGCATCGGCGCCGGGGCCCTCGTGCTGGGCGCCTTCGGACGGGTGCCGTCCGTCGAGTCGCCCTGGAACCCGGACAGCTGGACCCTCTACACCGCCCCCGCGGTGGTGCTGGTCGCCGCCGCCTACCTCCTGGTCACCCGCACCCTGCTGTGGTACCTGCACGCCCCGCGCCGCGAGGGCCTGCCCACCGTCGCCCGGACCGCCCTGGTCAGACAGGGACTTGTCGCGGTGGCGCTGCTCGGTATCGCCCCGCTGGTCTGCGTGGTCGCCGTCGCCCAGCCGGTGCTGCTGCCGCTGTTCGCCATCCCGCTGATCGCGCTCGACTCCACCCTGTGGATCGCGCGGGCCCGGGCGGAGGAGCAGCTGCGCGACCCGCTGACCGGACTGCCCAACCGGCAGTGGCTCCAGGAGCGCATCTGGACCGCGCTGGACGACGCCGAGCGCATCGGCGCCCGCGCCGCCCTGATGCTCATCGACCTGGACCGCTTCCGCTCGGTCAACGACACCCTCGGGCATCTCGCGGGCGACCGGCTGCTGTTGCAGATAGCCGACCGGCTGCGTCTCGCACTGCCGCGCGGAGCGGAGGCCGCGCGGCTGGGCGGTGACGAGTTCGCCGTACTGCTGCCGGTCGCCGACTCCACGACGTCCGCGACCCGGGTGGCCCGCGGCCTCGTCGCCGCGCTCAGCTCGCCGCTGGACCTCGACGGGCTCACCCTCGTCCTGGAGGCCAGCGCGGGCGTCGCCGTCTTCCCGGACCACGCCCTGGACGCCGAGGGGATGCTGCGCCGGGCGGACGTCGCGATGTACCAGGCGAAGCGGGACCGTACGGGCGTCGAGGTCTACGAGTCCAAGCGCGACTCCAACACCCCCGACCGGCTCGGACTCCTCGGCGACCTGCGCCGGGCCCTCGACGCGCAGGAGGTGGAGCTGCACTACCAGCCCAAGGTCCGCTTCGACGGGCATGTGGCCGGGCTGGAGGCGCTGGTGCGCTGGGTGCATCCCGAGCGGGGGAAGGTGCCGCCGGACGAGTTCATAGCGATCGCCGAGTCCTCGGGGCTGATGCCCCATCTCACCGAGTACGTCCTGGAGACGGCGCTGGCCCAGGTGGCCCGGTGGCGGGCCCAGGGCCTGCGGGTGCCGGTCGCGGTCAACGTCTCCCCGCGTGACGTGCACACCCCCGGCTTCGCGGGCTCGGTCGCCGCGCGCCTGGCCCGGCACGGAGTTCCGGCGGGAGCGCTCCAACTCGAGATAACGGAACACGTCCTGCTGGAGGACCCGCAGCGCGCCGCGGACACCCTGGCCGGCCTGACCGGGCACGGCGTGAAGATGTCGCTGGACGACTTCGGCACGGGCTACTCGTCGCTGGTGCACCTGCGGCGCCTGCCGGTGAGCGAGCTGAAGATCGACCGCTCCTTCGTGGCGCGGCTGGCCGTGGACGCGGAGGACGCGGAGATCGTCCGCTGCACCGTGGACCTGGCCCACTCGCTCGGCCTGCTGGTCGTCGCGGAGGGCGTCGAGGACGACGAGACCTGGGAGCGCCTGCGCGACCTGGGCTGCGACGCCGTACAGGGCTGGCTCGTGGCGGCCGCGATGCCGGCCGAGGAGACGACGGCCTGGCTGCTGGCCCGCGGCACGCGCGGCTGGCAGCGCCCGCGCGCGGCGCTCCCGGCCGCCGCCACCGACGAATAGCCCGCAGCAACCCCCGCCGTCGGCGTCCCGGCGGCTCACCGGCGGCGTGCTCAGCCCCCGCACCCCGCCGTGAAGTGCCCGATCAGCAGGGCCAGGCGCCGCTCGTGCGCCTCCGTCGGCAGCCGGCCGCTGCGCATGAGCGTCACCAGGCCGTGCAGGCCCGCCCAGTACGTCTCCGTCAGCAGCGCCGGATCCTCGCCCTCGGCCGCGATCGGCTCCACCGCCTGCAGTAGTTCCCCGAACGCCTGCTTCAGCGGCTCCGGCGCCTCGGGCGTGGCGAACGGCAGCTCCGTGGCCTGGGTGAACATCGCGTCGTACAGGGCCGGCCGCCGCTGCGCGAAGTCGGCGTACGACCGTCCCACCGCGGCCAGCGCCTCGCGGGTGCCCTTCGCCGCCGTGCGGGCCGCGCGCAGCTCCTCCGCCAGATCGGCGCAGCCCTGCACCGCGACCGCCGCCATGATCGCGCCCTTGCCCTTGAAGTGGCTGTAGAGGACCGGCTGGCTGTACTCGATCTCCGCGGCCAGACGACGGGTCGTCACCGCGTCCCAGCCCTCCGACTCGGCGAGTTCCCGCGCCGCCGTGAGGATCAGCCGTTCGCGTTCCGCTCGTTCGCGCTCCCGGCGCGTCTGGATCGACATGACATGAATTCTAGCAGCGCTAGCCAATCTGTCGATGCTCTGCTAGCTTCGCTCTCGTACCTAGCGTTGCTAGCAAACCGAACAAGGAGTTGGAGACATGACCGCCACCGCCTACACCCTGGCCGTCCTGCTCGACCTGTTCTGCCTGTTCCTCGGCTACCGGTTCCTGTTCCAGCCGGCCCCCGCCGCCGCCGGTTACGGCGTCCCCGCCCGGCCGGACGGCGACGCCGGCGCCTATCTCTCGGTCAAGGGCTCGCGGGACGGCGCCTTCGGGCTCGTGGGCCTGGCGCTTCTGGTCTTCGCCGGTGCCCGGGCCGAGGCGTGGTTCATGCTTGCCGTGGCACTCGTGCCGCTCTGCGACACGGTCATAGTCCTCAGGCACGGAGGTGCCAGGGCGGTGGCGTTCGGGGTCCACTTCGCGACCGCCGTCGTCGTCCTGATCAGTGCCGCGCTGCTGTTCCTCGTCTGAGTCGGTCAACGTCCGTACACATACCGGGGGTTCGAAGATGTCGCTGTTCGTTCCGAAGTTCGACGAGTCCGTGGTGGTCCGCGAGGCGGAGGCCGAGGTCGTCGGCCGCGCCCCGACCACCGTGCGCCTGCTGGCCGACAGCAGCAGCACCGGCGGTGCGCTGTCCACCCAGCGCGTCACCCTCACGGGCGGTGCCGACGGCGCCAAACCCCACTGGCACGACAACTCCGCCGAGATGTTCTTCCTGCTCGACGGCGCCGCCGAGATCCTCTCCGGCGACGAGGTCCTCACCGCCGGCCCCGGCGACCTCGTCGTCGTCCCGCCCGGCAGGCCGCACGCCTTCGCCGCCGTGCCCGGCGCCGACGCGGACCTCCTGATCGTCCTGACGCCCGGCGTCGAGCGCTTCGAGTACTTCCGCCACCTCCAGCGCATCGCCCTCGGCGAGGCCGGCCCGGAGAGCCTGCTGGAGGTCCAGGACCTCTACGACAACCACTTCATGAAGAGCCAGGCGTGGGACGGCCGCCGTACCTGAAGGGCACGGGCGCCTACCTCGGGCAGCGGGGGGCCGGTAAACCGTTTAACGGCCACGGCTCCCCGCCCCATAGGATTGGGGCCAGTCGTCACATTCCCGTCCGCACGACCCGCCCTTCGGGCGAACGACGGGAATGCGACGACCGGCCCCGGCCCCAAACCACACACACTCACCCCAGAGGATCGCTGCATGCCTGGCATTACGCGCGAGGAGGTCGCCCACCTCGCCCGGCTGGCGCGTCTGGAGCTGAAGCCCGAAGAACTCGATCACTTCGCAGGCCAGCTCGACGACATCATCGGCGCGGTCGCCCGCGTCAGCGAGGTCGCCGACCAAGACGTACCGCCGACCTCGCACCCGCTCCCGCTGACGAACGTCATGCGCAAGGACGAGGTCCGTCCCTCGCTCACCCCCGAGCAGGCGCTCTCCGGCGCCCCGGCCCAGGAGCAGCAGCGTTTCAAGGTGCCGCAGATCCTGGGGGAGGACTGATCCCATGACGGACAGCAACATCATCAAGCTCACCGCCGCCGAGACGGCCGCGAAGATCGCCTCCGGCGAACTCACCGCCGTCCAGGTGACCGAGGCGCACCTCGCCCGGATCGAGGCCGTCGACGAGAAGGTGCACGCCTTCCTGCACGTCGACCGCGAGGGCGCCCTGGCGCAGGCCCGCGCCGTCGACGCGAAGCGGGAGAAGGGCGAGAAGCTCGGCACCCTCGCGGGCGTCCCGCTCGCGCTCAAGGACATCTTCACCACCGAGGGCGTGCCGACCACCGTCGGCTCGAAGATCCTCGAGGGCTGGATCCCGCCGTACGACGCGACGCTCACCAAGCGGCTGAAGGCCGCCGACGTCGTCATCCTCGGCAAGACCAACATGGACGAGTTCGCCATGGGGTCCAGCACCGAGAACAGCGCGTACGGGCCCACCGGCAACCCGTGGGACCTGACCCGGATCCCCGGCGGTTCCGGCGGCGGCTCCTCCGCGGCCCTCGCCTCCTTCCAGGCCCCCCTCGCCATCGGCACCGACACCGGCGGCTCCATCCGCCAGCCGGCCGCCGTCACCGGCACGGTGGGCGTGAAGCCGACGTACGGCGCCGTCTCCCGCTTCGGCATGGTGGCGTTCAGCAGCAGCCTCGACCAGGGCGGGCCCTGCGCCCGTACGGTCCTGGACGCCGCGCTGCTGCACGAGGTCATCGCGGGCCACGACCCGCTCGACTCCACCTCCATCGACGCCCCGGTCCCGCCGGTCGTCGAGGCCGCGCGCAACGGCAGCGTCGCGGGCATGCGCGTCGGTGTCGTCAAGCAGTTCCGCGGCGAGGGCTACCAGGCCGGCGTCATCCAGCGGTTCGACGAGTCCGTCGCGCTGCTCAAGGAGCTGGGCGCCGAGATCGTCGAGCTGGACTGCCCGTCCTTCGACCTGGCGCTGTCGGCGTACTACCTGATCGCGCCGTCCGAGTGCTCCTCCAACCTCGCCCGCTTCGACGGCCTGCGCTACGGCCTCAGGACCGGCGACGACGGCAGCCACTCGGCCGAGGAGGTCACCTCCCTCACCCGTGAGGCGGGCTTCGGCCCCGAGGTCAAGCGCCGCATCATGCTGGGCACGTACGCCCTGTCCAGCGGCTACTACGACGCCTACTACGGCTCCGCGCAGAAGGTCCGCACGCTCATCACGCGCGACTTCGAGAAGGCCTTCGAGCAGGTCGACGTGATCGTCTCCCCGACGACCCCGACCACCGCCTTCGCGATCGGCGAGCGCGCCGACGACCCGATGGCGATGTACCTGGCCGACCTGTGCACCATCCCGACCAACCTGGCGGGCAACGCGGCCATGTCGCTGCCCTGCGGCCTCGCCCCGGAGGACAACCTCCCGGTCGGCCTGCAGATCATCGCCCCGGCGCTCAAGGACGACCGTCTGTACAAGGTCGGCGCCGCGGTCGAAGCCGCCTACGTGGAAAAGTGGGGGCACCCGCTCCTGGAGGAGGCTCCGTCGCTGTGACCAAGACACTGACCAAGGCTCAGGACTTCAAGAAGTCCAAGTCCGGCATGTACGTGTCCATCGCCACCACCGCCTTCGGCGCGCTCGGTGTCGCCAAGCGGATCAAGAAGGCACGTTCCGAGCAGGACACGCTGCGGCTGATCGACGCGACGGTGGCCGCCGTCGGCATCGTCACCGGCCTCGCCGTCCTGTACCGCGAGCTGAAGCGGCTCGGCGACGACGACGTCCTCCTGGGCTGAGAGGGAAGTTTCACCGTGACCACCACGACCGACCTGGTGTCGTACGAGGACGCGCTGGCGTCGTACGACCCCGTCATGGGCCTCGAGGTCCATGTCGAACTCGGCACCAAGACCAAGATGTTCTGCGGGTGTTCGACCGAGCTGGGCGCCGAGCCCAACTCGCAGACCTGCCCGACCTGCCTCGGCCTGCCCGGCGCGCTCCCGGTCGTCAACGCGACCGGCGTCGAGTCCGCGATCAAGATCGGTCTCGCGCTGAACTGCGAGATCGCCGAGTGGTGCCGCTTCGCCCGGAAGAACTACTTCTATCCGGACATGCCGAAGAACTTCCAGACCTCCCAGTACGACGAGCCGATCGCCTTCAACGGCTACCTCGACGTGCAGCTGGAGGACGGCGAGACCTTCCGCGTGGAGATCGAGCGCGCCCACATGGAGGAGGACACCGGCAAGTCGACGCACGTCGGCGGCGCCACGGGCCGTATCCACGGCGCGTCCCACTCCCTGCTGGACTACAACCGCGCCGGTATCCCGCTCATCGAGATCGTCACCAAGCCGATCGAGGGCGCGGGCGAGCGCGCTCCCGAGGTCGCGCGGGCGTACGTCCGCGAGCTGCGCGAGCTCATCCGGGCGCTCGGTGTCTCCGACGCCCGCATGGAGATGGGCCAGATGCGCTGCGACGTCAACCTGTCGCTGCGCCCGAACGGCACCGAGAAGTTCGGCACCCGCTCGGAGACGAAGAACGTCAACTCGCTGCGGTCCGTGGAGCGTGCGGCCCGCTTCGAGATCCAGCGGCACGCGGCCGTGCTCTCCTCCGGCGGCACCATCGTCCAGGAGACCCGCCACTTCCACGAGGACACGGGGTCGACGACCTCGGGCCGCGTGAAGGAGGAGGCCGAGGACTACCGGTACTTCCCCGAGCCGGATCTGGTTCCGGTGGCGCCCTCGCGCACGTGGGTCGAGGAGATCCGGGGCGCGCTGCCCGAGCTGCCGCTGGTGCGCCGCAACCGGCTGCGCGAGGAGTGGGGCGTCTCGGGCACCGAGATGCAGGCCATCCTCAACGCCGGTGCGCTGGACCCGATCGTCGCGACGATCGACGCCGGCGCCGACGCGGCCTCCGCCCGCAAGTGGTGGATGGGCGAACTGGCGCGCAGCGCCAACGAGTCGGGCACGGCGCTCGACGAGCTGGCGATCACCCCGGCGCAGGTCGCACGGGTCACCGAGCTGGTCTCGAAGGGCGATCTGAACGACAAGCTGGCCCGCCAGGTCATCGAGGGCGTCCTCGCGGGCGAGGGCACCCCGGACGAGGTCGTCGACAAGCGCGGTCTCAAGGTCGTCTCCGACGAGGGCGCGCTGACCGCCGCCGTCGAGGAGGCCATCGCCGGCAACCCGGGCGTCGCGGACAAGATCCGCGGCGGCAAGGTGGCCGCGGCCGGCGCCCTGGTCGGCGCGGTCATGAAGGCGACCCGCGGCCAGGCCGACGCGGCCCGCGTCAAGGAGCTGATCCTGGAGAAGCTGGGCGTTTCCGAAGGCTGAGCGCCCGTACGCGACACGGCCCCGGAGGTGTGACCTCCGGGGCCGTTCCGCGTGCCCCGGCTCCCCGGGCTGCCTACTTGCGGCGTCCCACGACCCGTACGAAACCGAGCGTGCGGCCCTGGTCCGCCCGCACCATCTCGCCGACCCGGCGGGCCATCGTGCGGTGGAACTCCTCCGGGCTCTCCTCGGCGACCACCTCGCACCACAGCAGCCAGTCCCGCCAGCCGTCCGGCTGCCAGTCGGCCGCCTCGACCTCGACGGCCCCGCCGCGCGTCCAGTGGCGCCGCCACCAGGCGGCCGAGTGGAAGCACCAGAAGTCGGGCTCCCACCAGGGCCTGAGGTGTTCGGGAGGCTCGTCGCCGGCCGGCTCCTCACGCAGGGCCGGTACGACGACGCCGATACGGCCGCCGGGCTTCAGCAGCCGGGTGAGCGTGGGCAGATAGAGGTCGTCGGTGCCGAAGTACTGATAGGCGTCGATGCTCACGATCGCGTCGAAACTCCCCTCGGCGAAGGGCAGGTCGTGAGCTTCCGCGTGCACGGGCAGCACGCGGTCGGCGAAGCCCGCCTCGGAGATGCGCCGGGCGTTGTCGTCGGGCGCGACCCAGAGGTCGGCCGCGGTCACCTGGGCGTGGAACTCGCGCGCCAGGAAGACCGACGTCATCGCGCGGCCGCAGCCGAGGTCGAGCACCCGGGCACACGGGCGCAGGGTGTCCAGGCCGAGGGCGGGGGCCAGCCATTCCAGCAGCCACAGGGCGTTCGGGCCCATCTGGTTGTCGACCGTCCAGCGCGCGTCGTACTGGCCGCTGCGCGGATAGGACGGGTGCTTCACACGGTCAGCGAGGGGGTCGTTCGAGGTCCTGGAGTCGATGTCGGACATCGGTGAACGGGCTCCTTGGGATCTTCGTAGGGGAAGTCGATGCGTAGGAGCTCGGTCGGACCTTCAAACAATGCACCCGCTTCGGTCGTCGGCGAGGGGCCGGTGAGGGCTGACCCGCGGAAGCTAGCACCCGGCCGCGCCGGACCGCAGCCGGTTTCTCAGGAGGACGCGCTACCCTCGCCCGCCATGAGTGGACGCGCTGATTCCGAGATACCGGACGACGGCGGCAGCGGTGTCGCCGAGGTCCTGGATCCGGCCGGGGACGCGCGCCGGGCCCGCTGGACCGCGGCCGGCACCGGGGCGCTGCTGGCCCTCGCCGGGCTGGCCGCCGCCGTGCTGCGGGCCTCCGGCTCCGCCCCGGCGCTCGTGCCGACCGCCTACGCCTTCGGCGCCGCCGTCTGCGCGGCGGCCGCGCTGCTGGGCTCCCGGGGGCGCACGCGACGGGCGCTGTGGCTGCTGATCGTGGGGGTCTCGGTGATGGCGGTGGGGGATCAGTTCGACTGAGGTGACAGAGTCGCCGTTACTGTCCTGTGATCTGCCTCCCACTCCTGTGAATAAGCCCACGAACGGCATAAACGATCACTTCTGCCTGCAAGAGTGGTCCTTGCATTGCTCATGCGTTCTTTGCGGGCTGTTCATCTCCTGAACCACTGTTCCCGGTCAAAGATCCACAAATCGTCCCCGGGAGCTCGTTAGTGGCAGCCCTTGCACGCTGGTGTGTCCGGAACCGCCTTCTCGCTGTTCTCCTGTGGCTCCTCGCCTTCGGCGGGGTCAGCGCGGCCGCCGCCGTGACGGGTACGGCGTACTCGAACGACTACGAGGCCCCCGGCACCGAGTCCGGCGCCGCCACCCGGCTGCTGCAGCACGGCTTCCCCGGAATCGGCGGCGACAGCGACACCGTCGTGTGGCACACCACGTCCGGCACCGTCCGGGCCGCGGACGTCGAGCAGACGATGACCCAGACCCTGGACAAGATCACCGATCTGCCGGGCATCGCCTCCGTGAGCAGCCCCTACGACGGCCAGGGCGGGGGCCGGATCAGCTCCGACGGGCACACCGCGTACGCCACCGTCACCTTCCACGACCGCGCCGAGGACATCACCAAGTCCGAGGCCCAGGCCGTCGTGCGCACCGCCAAGGCCGCCGAGACCGACGGGCTCCGGGTCGAACTGGGCGGCAGCGCCGTCGCCCTGACCGAACCGGCCGGCGGGCACGTCGCCGAGATCGTCGGGGTGGTCGTCGCGGCGGTCGTCCTCTTCCTCGCCTTCGGCTCGTTCGCCGCCTCGGCGCTGCCCATCGCGACCGCGCTGGTCGGCGTCGGCACCGCGTACGCCGGGATCGTGCTGCTCGGGCACGCCATGACCGTCGCCGACTTCGCGCCCATGCTGGGCATGCTGATCGGCCTCGGCGTGGGCATCGACTACGCGCTGTTCATCGTCACCAGACACCGGCGCGGGCTCAAACGCGGGCTGTCCGTCGCCGAGGCCGCCACCAGTGCCGTGACGACCACGGGACGCGCCGTGGTCTTCGCAGGTGCCACCGTTTGCATAGCCCTGCTCGGGATGCTGATCCTCCGGCTCAGCTTCCTCAACGGCGTCGCGATCGCCGCCTGTCTGACCGTGATCCTCACGGTCGCGGCCTCCGTCACCCTGCTCCCGGCCCTGCTGTCGTACATCGGCCCACGCGCCCTGAGCCGGCGCGAGCGGCGGCGCCTGGAGGAGCACGGGCCGCAGCCCGAGCTGCCGACAGGGCTGGCCCACCGGTGGTCCGCGTTCGTCGAGCGCCACCCCAAGGTGCTGGGCGTGGTGGCGCTGGCCGTGATGACGGTCCTCGCGCTGCCCACCCTCTCCCTCCACCTGGGCACCTCCGACCAGGGCAACGATCCGAAGACATCGACGACCAGGCAGGCGTACGACCTCCTCGCGGACGGCTTCGGGCCCGGCGTCAACGGCCCGCTCACCCTGGTCACCCAGGTGAACGGCGCCGAGGACCGGCTCACCCTCGACAACCTCGACGCCACCATCCGCACCACCGAGGGCGTCGCGTCGGTGACCCCCGTGACGTACAACACGGGCGGCGACACCGCGTACTTCACGATCGTCCCGGCCTCCGAGCCCCAGTCGCAGAAGACCAGCGCCCTCGTCGACCGGCTGCGCACCGAGGTGCTGCCGCGCGCCGAGACGGGCACCTCGCTGGACGTGCACGTCGGCGGCGTGACCGCCAGCTACGACGACTTCGCGGACGTCATCGTCGGCAAGCTGCCCCTCTTCGTCGGCGTCGTCATCGGCCTCGGCTGCCTGCTCCTGCTGCTCGCCTTCCGGTCCCTCGGCATCCCGCTGAAGGCCGCCGCGATGAACGTCGCCGCGGTCGCCGCCGCCTTCGGGGTCGTCGTCGCGATCTTCCAGTGGGGCTGGGGGAGCGAGCTGCTGGGCCTCGGCCGGGCCGGCCCCATCGAGCCGTTCCTCCCCGTGATCATGGTGTCCGTCCTGTTCGGGCTCTCCATGGACTACCAGGTCTTCCTGGTCAGCCGGATGTACGAGGAGTGGCTGGAGACCGGCGACAACCGGCGTGCCGTGCGCGTCGGGCTCGCCGAGACCAGCCGGGTGATCAACTCCGCCGCCGTCATCATGATCTCGGTCTTCCTCGCCTTCGTGCTCAGCGGCGACCGCGTGATCGCCATGTTCGGCATCGCGCTCGCCTCCGCCGTCGCCCTCGACGCCTTCGTGCTGCGCACGCTGCTGGTGCCGGCCCTGATGCACCTGCTCGGCGGCGCCAACTGGTGGCTGCCGCGCTGGCTGGACGCCCGCCTGCCGCGCATCAGCATCGAGCCGCCCGAGTGCCGTGCCGCCCATGAAAGGCTGGCCGCGGCGACGGACGCAGAGGTGGCGGACGTACTGGCGAAGGGGCAGGACGAGGATGTACGCGATATCCCTGGGTGACGACGGAGCGCAGCTGCGGCCGCTGGAGCCGTGGCACGCCGAGGAGTTTTTCGCCCACCTGGAGCGCGGGCGGGAGTTCATCGGGCAGTTCATCCCGTTCGGCTCGAACGCCGTCGACGTGCTCTCCGCACGCGAGACGCTCCAGCGCTACGCCGACCTGCGCGCCGCCGACACGGCCTCCTACCACGGCATCTGGCTGGACGGAAAGCTCGTCGGCGGCGTGCTCACGCTGAACTTCGACGCGCAGACCGGCAACTGCGAGGTCGGCTGCTGGCTGGAGCCCGCCGCGACCGGCCGCGGGCTGATCACCCGGGCGATGCGGGTGCTGATCGACTGGGCGGTCGAGGAGCGCGGCATCCACCGCGTCGAATGGGTGGCCGCGTCCGGGAATGTGCCGAGCCTGAACGTCGCCCGCCGGCTCGGAATGACCCGCGATGGCGTACGACGCGAGGCGCACCCCTATGGTGGGGTGCGGCACGACCTCGAGGTGTGGTCGATCCTCGCCCCGGAGTGGCGCGCAGCACGCGCGCGTGCCGAACACACAGATCAGTAGAAGAGGCTCGGCGGATCGCCTCGGCGATCTTTTAGAGACTTCTCAGACAGCGTCCGTACGGTGCGAGGTATGGGAACCAGCAAGACTGTTGACGAGGCCGGAACCGAGGCCACCGAAGTGAAGCCCGACGAGAAGACGGTGGACACCACCGCGACCGACGCGACCGAGGCGGACGAGACCGCCGGCGCCACCCCCGAGGAGGCGACCGCGGAGGCGGACCTTGCCGAGGCCGGTGCCGACGGCGAGCCGTCCGGTGTCGGCCAGGGCGCCGGTGCCGTCGTCTCCGCCGCGCTCGGCGTCGTCTCGCTGACCGGCAGCTGGGTGGGCACCGTCGCGTCCGCGCGCCAGTCGCTCATCGGCCAGCTGCACGCGCAGAGCTCCCAGAACTCCAGCGTGTCCAAGCTGCTCGACGAGGGCTACGGCAACGCCTGGCAGGCCACCGCGATGTGGGGCGGCATCTTCGCCCTGCTCGCGCTGATCGTCGGCGTCGTGGTGCTGGCCCGGCCCGCCTTCGGGGCGCCCGGCAAGCCGCAGGCCGTGTGGATCAAGTCGGTCGCCTGGGGCGGTGTCGCGCTCGGCGTCATCGGCCTGCTCCTGGCCGTGCTCAAGTACACCGACATCCTGCTCGGACTGCCCTCCGCGGGCTGAGTCGCCGCAGGTCCTGAGGGGTCTTAGGGCATCCGTAAGCACCTTACGGAGCTCCTGAGGCCCCTCACGCACGTCTAAGGCCCCGGGCACCGCCGAAGATGCGGAAGTCTCCCGATGTGGCGCACCCCCCTTGGAGACGAAAGTTGAGGCATCGCAGCAAGCGAAGCCGAAACCGAATCTCACAAGGGACACACCATGTACGAGTACGAGCTCTCCCAGATCCGTTCCGCCGAGCTGATCCGCCAGGCCGAGCGCGAGCGCCAGGCCCGCGAGGTCGTACGGGGCCGTCGCGCCGCACGCCGTGAAGCCGCCGCGGAGCACGAGACCCATACGCCGCGTCTGCGCCGGCTCCGGTCGTCCGCCCGCGCCGCGTGAACGCGGGGCTCCCGGAGGGCGGCCGCACGGGGGACGGCCGCCCTCCCGAGGACCACGACCGCACCGCACCGACCCCTCCGGCGCCCTCACCGCACCTCCCCGCGGTGGGGGCCGCGGTGCGTCCGGCGGCGGTCGTCCCGGCGAAAACCGGTGCCGTACTGTCCGAGCCCCGTGCGATGCTCGGGCTCGTGGAGACCAGGTCCGTCAGTCCGGTGTTCGTCGGCCGTGCCGAAGAGCTGAAAACCCTGAACGATGCGCTCGCCCGCGCCGCCGCGGGCGAGCCGCAGGCGCTGCTGATCGGCGGGGAGGCCGGCGTCGGCAAGACCCGGCTGGTCGAGGAGTTCGCCACCGCGGCCTGCCGGGAGGGCGCCGTCGTCGCGCTCGGCGGCTGTGTGGAGATCGGCGCCGACGGCCTGCCCTTCGCGCCGTTCTCCACCGCCCTGCGCGCGCTGCGCCGTGAGCTGCCCGACGCGCTCGCCGGCGCGGCCGCCGGGCAGGAGGAGGAGCTCGCCCGCCTGCTGCCCGAGCTCGGCGAGTCCAGCGGAGGACGGCACGACGAGGAGGGCATGGCCCGCCTCTTCGAACTCACCGCCCGCCTGCTGGAGCGCGTCGCCGCCGACCGCATCGTCGTCGTCGCCCTGGAGGACCTGCACTGGGCCGACGCCTCCACCCGCCACCTGCTGGCCTACCTCTTCCGCACCCTGCGCACCGGCCGCCTCGTCGTCCTCGCCACCTACCGCGCCGACGACATCCACCGCCGCCACCCGCTGCGCCCCCTGCTCGCCGAACTCGACCGGCTGCGTACCGTCCGCCGCATGGACGTGGCCCGCTTCAACCGCGAGGAGGTCGGCCGCCAGCTCGCCGGCATCCTCGCCACCGAACCGGACCCGACCCAGGTCGACGACATCTTCGAGCGCTCCGACGGCAACGCCTTCTTCGTCGAGGAACTCGCCGTCTGCGCCACCGAGGGCTGCGGCACCGGCCTCACCGACTCCCTGCGCGACCTGCTCCTGGTCCGCGTCGAGGGGATGCCCGAGAGCGCCCAGCGGGTCGCCCGGATCGTCGCCGAGGGGGGCTCCACCGTGGAGTACCGGCTGCTCGCCGCCGTCGCCGGACTCGCCGAGGACGACCTCATCGAGGCGCTGCGGGCCGCCGTGAACGCCAACATCCTGCTCGCCACACCCGCCGGCGACGGCTACCGCTTCCGCCACTCGCTGGTCCGCGAGGCCGTCAGCGACGACCTGCTGCCCGGGGAGCGCTCCCGCCTCAACCGCCGCTACGCCGAGGCCCTGGAGGCCGAGCCCACGCTCGTCCCCGCCGACCAGCGCGTCATGCGCCTGGCGAGCTACTGGTACCACGCCCACCACCCCGCCAAGGCCCTCCCGGCCGTCCTGGACGCCTCCGTCGAGGCCCGCTGCCGCCACGCCTACAGCGAGCAACTGCGGCTCCTGGAACGGGCGATGGAGCTGTGGGACACCGCCCCCGAGGACGTCCGCGACCAGCTGCGCCCCATCGACTACACCGAGGTCTACCCGCCCTGCGGCTGCGACCCCGCCGCGACCCCCCTGCGCTACCTCGACATCCTGGCCGAGGCCGCCGTCGCCGGCCGCCTGTCCGGGGAGCGCGAGCGCGCCCTGAAGATCACCAAGCGCGCCCTGCACCTGCTGGAGGACGAGGGCGACCCGCTGCGCGCCGCCTGGTTCTGGGTCCAGCGCTCCCGCCTGGTGCAGGCGCTCGCCCGCGGCGACGGCTGGCAGGAACTGGGCACCGCCCAGCAGCTCGTGCGCGGCCTGCCGCCCTCCGAGGTGCACGCCGAGGTGCTGGCCAACGTCGCCAACTGGTCCTCCCTGCACGAACCCGGCCCCGACGCACTCTCCGCCGCCGAACGCGCCGTGGAGTACGCGCGCATGGTCGGCGCCCGCGAGATCGAGCTCAACGCCCGCATCACCCTCGGCGCCCTCATGGTCGACTCCGGCTCCGCCGAGCCGGGCCTCGCCGAGATGTACGAGGTCAAGGAGCGGGCCCTGGCCGAGGGCGTCCCGATCGTCGCCGGCCGCGCCTACGTCAACCTGCCCAGCGAGCTCGATGCGGTCGGCCGCACCCGCGAGGCCGTGCCCCTCCTGCAGGAGGGCCTGGCCTACACCAGGAAGTTCGGCCTGCGGGACTCCGAGGCGTGGGTGTGGGCGAACCTCGCGGAGGCGCTGTACGCCCTCGGCCGCTGGGACGAGGCCGCCGAGGCCGCGACGGGCGCCCTGCGCGTGGGCCTCAGCGCCAAGCCCCAGGGCGGCGGCGCGATCAGCCTGGCGCACCTCGCCCTAGGCCGTGGCGACCTGCCCGAGGCCGCCCGCCAACTGGCCGCCGCCCGCGCCCACCTGGGCACCCACGACCCCATGCCCCAGCACTCCCTGCTGCTGTCCCGGATCGAGGTCGGCGTCGCCGCCGGCGAGGGCCGCTACCTCGACGCGCGGGCCGAGACCGTCCGCGTCCTGGCCTCCGGTCTCCCGCCCGGCACCCAGCGCTACGGCTGGCCCCTGCTGCTCGCCGCCGCCACCGCCGAGGCCGACGCCCGCGGCCTGCCGGCCGCCGCCGAGGGCCGCGCCGACGTCCTCGAACGGATCCGCGAGACCTCCAGGAAGACCACCACCGACGCCCCCATCTGGCTCGCCCACGAGCAGTGGGTGCGCGCCGAACTCGCCCGCGCCGCTGGCAAGGACACCGCCGACACCTGGTCGGACGTCGTCACCTCCTTCGAATGCCTGGAGCGCCCCTACGACCTCGCCCGCGTCCGCCACCGCCTGGCCGAGTCCCTGCTCGCGGCCGGCGGGGACGAGGAGCGTGACCGCGCGGCCGAGCTGCTCCGGCTGGCCCATGCCGTCGCCGACCACCTCGGTGCCCGCCCGCTCTCCGACTCCGTGGCGCTGCTCGCCCAGCGCGCCCGCCTTCCTCTGAGCCGGGTCCCGGCCCGCCGGCCCGCCGACCCCGCCGAGGCCCTCGGCCTCACCAGCCGGGAGCGCGACGTCCTGCGCCTGGTCGCCGCCGGCCGCACCAACCGCCAGATAGCCGAGGAGCTCTTCATCTCCCCGAAGACGGCCAGCGTCCATGTCTCGAACATTCTGGGCAAGCTGGGCGTCTCAGGGAGAGGGGAGGCCGCCGCCGTGGCCCACCGTCTCGATCTGTTCACGACGACGGGGGACGGGGAGCGAGTGGTCGCCGGATGAGAGAGGGGACACCGTGTTCAACGCCTTCGAGGAGCTCTTCGCCCCCAGCCGCAAGCACACCCGCGACGAGGAGAACCGCCTGGAGCTGACCCGCGAGGACGTGGGGGACGCCGACCCCGGACGCGGCCCGATAGACCTGGCGTCCGGGAAGGTCGTCGTACGGCGGCCGAACTCCGAGGACGCCGACGACGCCGAGGAGCCGGAGGAGCCGGAGGAGCCGGAGCCGGAGGCCGGCGAGCAGTGAGCGTCGGCTACTTCACCTCCAGTTCCAGGATGCGGTCGTCGCCGCTCTTCGGGTTGCCGCGGCCGTCCGTGTTGCTGGTCGTCAGCCACAGCTTGTCGCCGCCCGCCGAGACCACGGTGCGCAGCCGGCCGTACGTGCCGGTGAGGAACGCCTGCGGCTCGGCCGAGGCCACGGTGCCCTTCAGCGGGATGCGCCACAGCCGCTGCCCCTTCAGGCCCGCCATCCAGATCGAGCCCTCGGCGTAGGCGGCACCGCTGGGTGAGGCGTCGTCCGTGTGCCACTGGGCTATCGGGTTCTGGTACCGGGAGTCGGACGACTTGCCCTCCGCGTCCGGCCAGCCGTAGTCGGCGCCCGGCTTGATCGCGTTCAGCTCGTCCCAGGTGTCCTGGCCGAACTCCGAGGCGAACAACCGCTGTTTGTCGTCCCAGGCCAGGCCCTGCACATTGCGGTGGCCGTAGGTGTAGACGGGGGAGTCCGGGAACGGGTTGCCGGGGGCCGGGTCGCCCTCCGGGGTCAGCCGGAGGATCTTGCCGCCCAGTGACTTCTTGTCCTGGGCGAGGCCCCGGTCACCACTCTCGCCCGTGCCCGCGTACAGCATCTTGTCGGGGCCGAAGGCGATGCGGCCGCCGTTGTGGATGTAGCCCTTGGGGATGCCCTTGAAGATCGTGTCCGGAGCGCCCAGTTGCTCGCCGGCCGGCTTCTTCGTGTCGTACAGCATGCGGACGATGCGGTTGTCCGAGGCCGAGGTGAAGTACGCGTAGATCATGTGGTCCGAGGCGTAGTCCGGGGAGAGGGCGATGCCGAGCAGGCCGCCCTCGCCGGCCGGGGAGACCCCGGACACCTTGCCCAGCTCCGTCTTCCTGCCCGTCCTCGCGTCGACCCTGGTGATCGTCCCCTGGTCCCGCGAGGCGACGAGCAGGCTGCTGTCGTCGGGCAGCGGGGCGACGCCCCACGGGGTGTTCAGGCCCGTGGCCACCGTGCGCAGCACCTTGACCGAGCCCTTGGCGGGCGGGGCCTTCTCGGTGGACCCGTCCGACGGGGACGCGTTCCCCGTCGGGCTGCCCGCGGCCTTGCCGTCACCGCCGGCCGCGGGCCCGTCGCCCCCGCCCCCGGAGGAACAGCCCGCCGTCAGCAGCAGCGCGGTCGCGGCCAGCACGGCCGGCACAGCTCGTCGTAGCACGATCTTGGTCCTTTCGGGCGGCGGTCCAGCGGCAGGTTCGGCAGGTTCTACCTGTCTTACACCGCTCGCGCCCCGCAGGTTCCCGATCAACCGAACCCGTCCCGGGACCTCCCGGGGCCCTTCAGTCCCAGGATCCCCGAGCCCCCGGCAGCCCCGCGACCTCCGCGAGGTCCTGCGGCGTCAGCCGCAGCGCGGCGGAGGCGGCGTTCTCCGTCGCCCAGTGCTCCTGCTTGGTGCCGGGGACCGGGACGACGTGACGGCCCTGGGACAGCACCCAGGCCAGGGCGACCTGGGCCGCGGTGACCCCGGTGCCGTGGCGGGCGGCGATACGGCGCAGGCCCACCACGATGGGCTGGTTCGCCGCCATCATCTCCGCGGTGAAGCGGGGGTGGCGGGCGCGGACGTCGTCCGGTTCGAAGCCCTCGCCGGGCGTGAGCGTGCCGGTCAGGAAGCCGTTGCCGAGGGGCATCGCGGCCAGGAGGCCGACCCCGCGCGCCTCGCACCACGGCAGCAGCGTCTCGAGCGCCTCGGGCGACCACACCGACAACTCGGCCTCGACCGCGCTCACCGGGAACACCTGCTGCACCCGCTTCAGCAGCCCGATCGTCGCGTCGTGCAGCCGCGTGCCCGAGCGCCGGCCGCCGCGCGCGCCGACCGCGCACAGTCCCAACGCCCGTACCTTTCCGGCCTGGACGAGCTCCGCCATCGCGCCCCAGGTCTCCTCGACGGGCACCTCGGGGTCCTCGCGGTGCAGCTGGTAGAGGTCGATGACGTCCGTCTGCAGGCGCCTGAGCGACGCGTCGCAGGCACGTTTCACATAGCCGGGGCGGCCGTTGGCGACGACGTGCTGCTCGCCCACCAGCAGCCCGACCTTCGTCGACACGAAGGCGTCCTCGCGCCGCTCCTTCAACACCCGCCCCACCAAAAGCTCGTTGGTGAACGGGCCGTACATGTCGGCGGTGTCCAGGAGCGTCGAACCGGCGTCGAGCGCCCGGTGCACCGCTCTGAGCGATGCGTCGCCGCGCTGTCGCGAACCGCTGTACGCCCAGCTCATCGGCATGCACCCGAGGCCGACGGCCCCCACCTCGAGCGCCCCCGCGCCGATCGTCCTGCGCTCCACCTGCCCGTGACCCTCCCTCTCCAGGTCCCCCAACCTAACCTCTGCGCCCGAGCGGGCCTGAACTAGCCTCCTGACATGACTGCTGACGTGTGGCTTCCCATTCCGCCGGACACCATCGAGGGGCTGCCCGAGGGGCCGGTCTACCGCTTCTGGGACGGCGCCGACGAGTTCCCCGCCGACCCGGCCGACTGCGCGTACTACGTCGTCCCCTACATGAAGCCCGGCGACGTGGGCGTGCGTCCCCTGCCCGAGTTGAGCGGCGTGCGGGTGGTGCAGACCCTGTCGGCCGGCATCGACAGCCTGGAGCCCGGCCTGAAGCATCTGCGGCCCGGCGTGCAGGTGTGCAACGCGCGCGGGGTGCACGAGGCGAGCACCGCCGAGCTCGCGCTCACGCTGATCCTCGCCTCGCTGCGCGGCGTCCCCGACTTCGTGCGCGCCCAGGACCGCGGGGAGTGGCGCGGCGGGTTCCGGCCGGCCCTCGCGGACAAGAACGTGCTCATCGTGGGCTACGGCTCGATCGGTTCCGCCATCGAGGACCGGCTCGTCCCGTTCGAGGTGGCGCGGGTGGCGCGCGTCGCGCGCTCCGCCCGCACGACGGCGCGCGGTCCGGTGCATCCGCTCACCGAACTGCCCGCCCTGCTCGCGGAGGCCGACGTCGTCGTCCTGATCACGCCGCTGAACGACACCACCCGGCACCTGGCCGGCGCCGACTTCCTCGCGCGCATGAAGGACGGCGCCCTGCTGGTGAACGTCTCCCGCGGCGCGGTCGTCGACACCAAGGCCCTGCTCGCGGAGGTGGAGACCGGGCGCATCATGGCGGCCCTCGACGTCACCGACCCCGAGCCCCTGCCCCGCGAGCACCCGCTGTGGCGCGCGCCCGGCGTCCTCATCAGCCCCCACGTCGGCGGCCCAACGTCCGCGTTCCTGCCCCGCGCCAAACGGCTCCTGGTGGACCAGTTGACCCGGTTCGTGAACCGGAAGCCGTTGCGCAACGTGATCCTTACGACAGGCACAACCAGCGCGTGACACCGCGGACTCCGCGCGGCTCGCGCGTGACCCGCGCGACCGGCGCAGCAGGCGCGTAGTCCGTTTCCGGCACCCTCCGCAATCTTCCGGACGCGGTCCGTGCTCGCATTCTCGCTGGTCGTCACGGAGCGTAGAGGAACTATGTCCCTGAGTGACGAGACTGGTGTATCGTCCGGAGCAGGGGCTGCGCCGCGCACCGTTCGGCGCCGGGGATGGACATTGCAGACTGTGAGGGGGGCGACGGGCGATGCACGGCCTATGGACGAGCGATCCGACGCGACGGGGCCGCCGGTGGCGACCCTGGCGTTCGGCCGCGCGCAGACGCGGCCACCGCGGCAGTCACGGCTGCCGGCACAGCCACCATCTCGAGCAGAACGACCGCCGCAGGCACGGACATCCAGCGCTCCGGGGCCCGTGGGACCCGGGAGCGGAGCGGACCGGGAGCACCCGGTGAGCCCGCCGCTGCCTGCCACGACCACCTTCGAGGGAGCGCTGCGCGCGCCGTCGCCAGGGCCGCTGCTGCCCCGTCCGCCGTCCCTCGGCGGCCGGCCCGGCCTGGTCCACCAACTCGTCCTGGCCCTGATCTGCGCGGGATACGCCGTCGGTTCCGCGCTCGACTGGGGTTCCGAAGAAGTCGCGCTGATCATGGGTGATTTCGGGCTGGCCGCCGCGGCGGCGACCGCCGCCGTGTCGCTCTTCCTGTACGCCCGCAGCCGCCGCATCCGCTTTCGACCCGCCTGGCTGCTGTTCGCCCTCTCCTCGGCGATGGCGGCCCTGGGCAACGCGGTCTGGGGGTGGTACGAGGTCGTCCTGGGGGAGCAGGTGCCCACCCCCAGCTACGCCGACCTGTTCTTCCTGTGCTTCGCGCCCCCCGCGATCGTGGGCCTCCTGGTGCTCGCCAAGCGCCCGGTGACGAAGGCGGGCTGGGTCTGCCTGGCGCTCGACGCCTGGCTGATCGGGGGCTCGCTGCTCACGCTGTCGTGGAGCCTCGCGCTCGCCCAGGCGGCCAAGTTCGACGGGCCGAGCGTGGCGCACACCGCGCTGTCGCTGGCGTACCCGCTGCTCGACATCGCGCTGGTCAGCATGGTGCTCGCACTGCACTTCCGGCGCTCGGCGGTCAACCGCACCGCGGTCAACACCGCCATCGGCGCACTGGCGCTCACGGTGATGTGCGACGCCCTGTTCACCTCGCCCCTGCTGCACAACAACTACCACTCGGGCCAGCTGCTCGACGCGGGCTGGTTCGCCGGCTCGCTGCTCCTCGCGTACGCCCCCTGGGCGGCGCCCCGGCCGGGGCAGCTGCCGGTGGAGGACGACGGGCACACGCGCGTGGTGCACGAGCACCTGCCGGGCCCGTACGGCGGCACCCACCAGCACCACGCGGCGGCGCAGCAGGGCGAGCCCGCGCGGTATCCGGCCGCCCGGCCCATCGCGGGCTCCCTGGCCGCGCTCACGCCCTATCTCGCCGCCGCCGTCTGCACGCTGGGGATCCTCTACAACGTCCTCAACGGCCGCAGCGTCGACCGCGTGGTGCTCCTGACCGGCGGCACGGTCGTGCTCGCCCTCGTGGTGCGCCAGGGCATCATGCTGCTCGACAACATCACCCTCACCCAGGAGCTGGCGCAGAAGGAGAACCACTTCCGCTCCCTGGTGCAGGGCTCCAGCGACGTCATCATGATCGCCGCGCCCAACGGCATCCTCAGGTACGTCTCCCCGGCCGCGGCAGGGGTCTACGGACGTCCGGCGGAGGAGCTGGTGGGTACGGAACTGGCCACTCTCATCCACCCGGAGGATCTGGGCCGCGTGGTGCACGAGGTGCGCCGCTTCCTCGCCGCCAGCCCGCTCGAGGAACCCACTACGCGCATCGAGTGCCGCTTCCGGTCCGGCGGCGGAAGCACCTCCCGCCGGGGCGGGGCCGAGGGCGGGGAAGGCTGGCTCAATGTCGAGTCGACCGTCAACCGCCACCACGGCGGCCTCATCTTCAACAGCCGGGACGTGACCGAACGGGTGCGCCTCCAGGCGCAGTTGCAGCACAACGCCGAGCACGACCCGCTCACCGACCTGCCCAACCGCGCCCTGTTCACCCAGCGCGTCCAGCAGGCCCTGTCCGGCCGCCGCTCCACCGACCGGGGCACGGCCGTGCTCTTCATCGACCTCGACGGCTTCAAGGGCGTCAACGACACGATCGGGCACCAGGCCGGGGACGAGCTGCTCGTCCAGGCCGCCCGCAGACTCCAGGACGCGGTCCGGAAGGGGGACACCGCCTCCCGGCTCGGCGGCGACGAGTTCGCGGCCCTGATCGTGGGGGAGGGCACCCGTGACCGGTCCGCGCGCGAGCGGCACATCCTGGAGCTCGCCGACCGGCTACGGCACACGCTGTCGCAGCCCTACGTCATCGACGGCAACGATGTCCGGGTGGCCGCCTCCATCGGGGTGGCCTTCGCCGAACCGAGCCTCGGCGCGGGCGAGTTGCTGCGCAACGCCGACCTGGCGATGTACCGCGCCAAGGCGGCCGGCAAGGGCCGTGTCGAGCTGTACGCCCCGCAGATGCAGCAGGACGTCGTCCGCAAGGCGGAGCTGGCCACGCGTCTGCGTGCCGCCCTGCACGACGGCGAGTTCGCGCTGCTGCACCAGCCCGTCGTCGGCCTGGAGGACGGCCGGATCGCGTCGGTCGAGGCCCAGGCGCGCTGGCGCTCCTCGCAGGGTGTGCTGTTCACCCCCGCCGAGTTCCTGCGCGTCGCCGAGGACAGCGACAGAACCGCCGAGCTGGGCCGCTGGATGCTGGAGGAGGCCGTGGAGCAGGCCGCCGAGCGCACCGCGACGGGCCTGGCCGTGCCGGTGGCGGTCCGGGTCAGCGCCCGGCGGCTGCTGGACCGGTCGATGCCGCTCGGCTCGATCGAGGCGCTGCTGACCCGGCACGGGCTGCCGTCCGGATCGCTGGTGATCGAGCTGACCGACGCCGACCCGCGGATCTCCCTGGACGAGCTGGAGCGGAGGCTGGGCACCCTGCGCAGGCTCGGCGTCCGGATCGCTCTGGACGGGTTCGGCAGCGGCCACGCCGCGATCACGGCGCTGCGCAGACTCCCCGTCGACGTGCTGAAGCTCGACCGCAGCCTGGTCGAGGGCGTCGTCGAGTCCGCGCGGCTGCACAAGATCACCAGTGGGCTGCTGCGGATCGCGACCGATCTGGGGCTCCAGTCGGTGGCCGACGGGGTGGACCTGCCCGAGCAGGTGGTCGCGTTGCGCGCGATGGGCTGCACGCACGGGCAGGGCATGGCATTCTCCGGTCCGCTGGACGAGTACCGGCTGCGCCGGGCGCTCGCTTCCGGCCACTATCCGGTGCCGCACGGCCCGATCGAGCCCGCGTTCGCGGGCGGCGGCGCGGGGGTGTACACCGGTGGTGTCGCCGCCGTCCTGGGAGGCGGAAGTGCCCTCCGCTCACATAATGAGACTCCCGTCCCACCCACTTGACACGTGGTGTGCGCCGGGGGGAGGGTCAGTGCCATGCGCACCCGAATTCTCGTACTTGGAAAGCGCGTCGGCTGAGCTGGTGATGTCCGGATCGACCCGGAACTCCCAGCGACCACACCCGGCGCGCTCCCCTCGCTTGCCTTATGGCACGAGGGGTTTTTTGTTGCACAGGTGACCCCCGTGCAGCGCCTGAACACCGCACAAACCTCGCAAAAACCCTCAGCATCGAGAAGAGAATGCCGATGACCGAGCAGGCCACCGGGGCCCACCATCCGCAGCCGCGGCCCCGTTCCGGAGGACAGCAGTCCGCACCCGAGCACGTCACGGGCGCGAAGTCCCTCATCCGTTCTCTCGAGGAGGTCGGGGCCGACACGGTATTCGGCATTCCCGGCGGTGCGATCCTTCCCGCGTACGACCCGATGATGGACTCGACCCGGGTGCGCCACGTCCTGGTCCGGCACGAGCAGGGCGCCGGTCACGCGGCCACGGGGTACGCGCAGGCCACCGGCAAGGTCGGCGTCTGCATGGCGACCTCCGGCCCCGGTGCCACCAACCTGGTGACGCCGATCGCGGACGCGCACATGGACTCGGTGGCGCTCGTGGCGATCACCGGCCAGGTCGCGTCCAAGGCGATCGGCACGGACGCCTTCCAGGAGGCGGACATCGTCGGCATCACGATGCCGATCACCAAGCACAACTTCCTGGTCACCAAGGCGGAGGACATCCCGCGCGTCATCGCGCAGGCCTTCCACATCGCCTCCACCGGCCGCCCTGGCCCGGTCCTGGTCGACATCGCGAAGGACGCGCTGCAGGCGCAGACGACCTTCTCCTGGCCGCCCGTGATGGACCTGCCCGGCTACCGCCCGGTGACCAAGCCGCACGCCAAGCAGATCCGCGAGGCCGCGAAGCTGATCACCTCCGCCAAGCGGCCCGTCCTCTACGTCGGCGGCGGTGTCATCAAGGCACACGCCACCGCCGAGCTCAAGGTTCTCGCCGAGCTCACAGGAGCGCCCGTCACCACCACCCTGATGGCGCTCGGCGCATTCCCCGACAGCCACCCGCTGCACGTCGGAATGCCGGGCATGCACGGTGCGGTCACCGCCGTCACCGCGCTGCAGAAGGCCGACCTGATCGTCGCCCTCGGAGCCCGTTTCGACGACCGCGTCACCGGCAAGCTGGACAGCTTCGCCCCTCACGCGAAGATCGTCCACGCCGACATCGACCCGGCCGAGATCGGCAAGAACCGCGCCGCGGACGTGCCGATCGTCGGGGACGCCCGCGAGGTGCTGGCCGACCTGATCCAGGCCGTCCAGAAGGAGCACAGCGAGGGCAACCAGGGTGACTACAGCGCCTGGTGGAAGGACCTGTCCCGGTGGCGTGACACCTACCCGCTCGGCTACGACCAGCCCGCGGACGGCTCGCTGTCCCCGCAGCAGGTCATCGAGCGCATCGGGCAACTCGCCCCGGAGGGCACGATCTTCGCGGCGGGCGTCGGCCAGCACCAGATGTGGGCCGCGCACTTCGTCCAGTACGAGAAGCCCTCGACGTGGCTGAACTCCGGCGGCGCCGGGACGATGGGCTACGCGGTCCCGGCCGCGATGGGGGCCAAGGCCGGAGCGCCGGACCAGGCGGTCTGGGCGATCGACGGCGACGGCTGCTTCCAGATGACCAATCAGGAACTCACCACCTGCGCCCTGAACAACATCCCGATCAAGGTCGCCATCATCAACAACGGCGCCCTCGGGATGGTCCGCCAGTGGCAGACCCTCTTCTACAACCAGCGCTACTCCAACACCGTGCTGCACTCCGGTCCGGACGCGGACGGCAAGCAGCCGAGCGCCGGCACGCGCGTGCCGGACTTCGTGAAGCTGTCGGAGGCGATGGGCTGCCACGCGATCCGCTGCGAGTCCCCGGACGAGCTCGACAAGGTCATCGAGGAGGCGAACTCCATCAACGACCGCCCGGTCGTCGTCGACTTCATCGTCCACGAGGACGCGATGGTCTGGCCGATGGTCGCCGCCGGCACCTCGAACGACACGATCATGGCCGCCCGGGACGTCCGCCCCGACTTCGGCGACAACGAAGACGACTGAGCGAGAGAGACGTAAAAAGACCATGTCCAAGCACACGCTCTCCGTCCTGGTGGAGAACACCCCGGGCATCCTGGCCCGGATCGCCGCCCTGTTCTCCCGCCGCGGCTTCAACATCGACTCGCTCGCGGTCGGCGTCACCGAGCACCCCGACATCTCCCGCATCACCATCGTCGTGGGCGTCGAGGACCTGCCGCTCGAGCAGGTGACCAAGCAGCTCAACAAGCTCGTCAACGTGCTGAAGATCGTCGAGCTGGAGCCCTCGCAGGCCGTTCAGCGCGAACTCGTCCTGGTGAAGGTGCGCGCCGACAACGAGACGCGCTCCCAGATCGTCGAGATCGTCCAGCTGTTCCGCGCCAAGACCGTCGACGTCTCCCCGGAGGCCGTGACGATCGAGGCCACCGGCAGCAGCGAGAAGCTGTCCGCCATGCTCAAGATGCTGGAGCCGTACGGCATCAAGGAGCTCGTCCAGTCCGGCACGATCGCCATCGGGCGCGGCGCCCGTTCGATCACGGACCGCTCGCTGCGGGCCCTCGACCGGTCGGCATAGCGGCGATTCGGGCGGCCGGGTGACTCCGGCCGCCCGTATACCGAGACCCGGAAACTTCCCTTCCGCCCGCCGTCATACGGTGGGACGCAACACCTGCACACAAGGAGAGAACCCAAAGTGGCCGAGCTGTTCTACGACGCCGACGCCGACCTGTCCATCATCCAGGGCCGCAAGGTCGCGGTCATCGGTTACGGCAGCCAGGGCCACGCCCACGCGCTGTCGCTCCGTGACTCGGGTGTCGACGTGCGTGTCGGTCTGCACGAGGGCTCCAAGTCCAAGGCCAAGGCCGAGGAGCAGGGCCTGCGCGTGGTGACCCCGTCCGAGGCCGCCGCCGAGGCCGACGTCATCATGATCCTGGTCCCGGACCCGATCCAGGCCCAGGTCTACGAGGAGTCCATCGCCCCGAACCTGAAGGACGGCGACGCGCTGTTCTTCGGTCACGGCCTGAACATCCGCTTCGACTTCATCAAGCCCCCGGCGGGCGTGGACGTCTGCATGGTCGCCCCGAAGGGCCCGGGCCACCTGGTGCGCCGCCAGTACGAGGAGGGCCGCGGCGTTCCGTGCATCGTGGCCGTCGAGCAGGACGCCTCCGGCAACGGCTTCGCGCTGGCGCTGTCGTACGCCAAGGGCATCGGCGGCACCCGTGCCGGCGTCATCAAGACGACCTTCACGGAGGAGACCGAGACCGACCTCTTCGGCGAGCAGGCCGTGCTGTGCGGCGGTACGGCCGCGCTGGTGAAGGCGGGCTTCGAGACGCTGACCGAGGCCGGTTACCAGCCGGAGATCGCGTACTTCGAGTGCCTGCACGAGCTGAAGCTGATCGTGGACCTCATGTACGAGGGCGGCCTGGAGAAGATGCGCTGGTCCATCTCCGAGACCGCCGAGTGGGGCGACTACGTCACCGGCCCGCGCATCATCACCGACGCCACCAAGGCCGAGATGAAGCAGGTCCTCGCCGAGATCCAGGACGGCACCTTCGCCCGTGAGTGGATGGCCGAGTACCACGGCGGTCTGAAGAAGTACAACGAGTACAAGCAGGCCGACGCCGAGTCCCTGCTGGAGACCACCGGCAAGCAGCTGCGCAAGCTGATGAGCTGGGTGAACGAGGAGGCGTAAGCCTCCGACGGACGGGGCCGGAGCGGACTGCTCCGGCCCCTTTGTCCAGCCCGTCGAATCACGGACGGGTGATCCTTCCGCGGAGGCGCAGGACGACCACCGCCGCGCCACTACACTGCCGTACTACATACGCGTCAGGCCCACAGCGTCGTGCGTCTTCCACGCGGCCACCAACCCTCCACCGCCTGCGGCCGTCGGGACGGCCGTCCGCAATGGACTTGTGAGGACTCACGTGAGCTCGAAACCCGTCGTACTCATCGCCGAAGAGCTGTCGCCCGCCACCGTGGACGCGCTCGGCCCCGACTTCGAGATCCGGCACTGCAACGGAGCGGACCGAGCCGAGCTGCTCCCCGCCATCGCCGACGTCGACGCCATCCTGATCCGCTCGGCCACCAAGGTCGACGCCGAGGCGATCGCCGCCGCCCGCAAGCTCAAGGTCGTCGCACGAGCCGGCGTCGGCCTGGACAACGTCGACGTCTCCGCCGCCACCAAGGCCGGCGTGATGGTCGTCAACGCGCCGACCTCCAACATCGTGACCGCCGCCGAGCTCGCCTGCGGTCTCCTCATCGCCACCGCCCGTCACATCCCGCAGGCCAACGCCGCGCTGAAGAACGGCGAGTGGAAGCGCAGCAAGTACACGGGCGTGGAGCTCGCCGAGAAGACCCTCGGTGTCGTGGGTCTGGGCCGCATCGGCGCGCTCGTCGCCCAGCGCATGTCCGCCTTCGGCATGAAGGTCGTCGCCTACGACCCCTACATCCAGCCCGCGCGCGCCGCGCAGATGGGCGTGAAGGTGCTGTCGCTGGACGAGCTCCTCGAGGTCTCCGACTTCATCACCGTCCACCTGCCCAAGACCCCCGAGACCCTCGGCCTGATCGGCGAGGAGGCGCTGCGCAAGGTCAAGCCGAGCGTGCGCATCGTCAACGCCGCGCGCGGCGGGATCGTCGACGAGGAGGCGCTGTACTCGGCGCTCAAGGAGGGCCGCGTCGCGGGCGCCGGCCTGGACGTGTACGCCAAGGAGCCGTGCACGGACTCGCCGCTGTTCGAGTTCGACCAGGTTGTCTCCACCCCGCACCTCGGCGCCTCGACGGACGAGGCGCAGGAGAAGGCCGGTATCGCGGTGGCCCGCTCGGTGCGCCTCGCCCTCGCCGGTGAGCTCGTGCCGGACGCGGTGAACGTCCAGGGCGGCGTCATCGCCGAGGACGTCAAGCCGGGCCTGCCGCTCGCCGAGCGCCTCGGCCGCATCTTCACCGCGCTCGCGGGCGAGGTCGCGGCCCGTCTCGACGTCGAGGTGTACGGCGAGATCACCCAGCACGACGTGAAGGTGCTGGAGCTGTCCGCCCTCAAGGGCGTCTTCGAGGACGTCGTCGACGAGACGGTGTCCTACGTCAACGCCCCGCTGTTCGCGCAGGAGCGCGGCGTCGAGGTGCGGCTGACCACCAGCTCCGAGGCCACCGACCACCGCAACGTCGTCACGGTGCGCGGCACGCTCACCGACGGCGAGGAGGTGTCGGTCTCCGGCACGCTGGCCGGCCCCAAGCACCTCCAGAAGATCGTGGCCGTCGGCGACTACGACGTCGACCTCGCGCTCGCCGACCACATGGTGGTGCTGCGGTACGAGGACCGTCCCGGTGTCGTCGGCACCGTGGGCCGCGTCTTCGGTGAGGCGGGCATCAACATCGCCGGCATGCAGGTCGCCCGTGCGGCGGCGGGCGGCGAGGCGCTGGCCGTTCTGACCGTCGACGACACGGTTGCCTCCGGCGTGCTGGCCGAGGTCGCCGAGGAGATCGGGGCGACGTTCGCGCGGTCCGTGAACCTGGTCTGACACGACGAGGCGAACGCGCCGGACGGGCTGAGGAAACCTCAGCCCGTCCGGCGTTTTCGTATGCCCTGCCCGCTACTTGTCGGCCACGTGGATCCCCCGCAGCGCCCGTGCCGCCGACAGCGCCGCCCCTGCCAGGAGAACGGCTCCGGCGATCGCCGCGCCCTGCATGCCGTTGGTGAAGGCCTCGCGGGCCGCGGTGGCCAGGGCGTCTCCCGCGCGCCCCGGGAGGTGGCCGGCGACGGCGAGCGCGCCGCCCAGGGTCTCGCGGGCCGCGTCCGGGGCCGCGGCCGGAATGTCGTGGCGGTAGATCGCCGTGCCGATCGAGCCGAGGACCGCCATGCCCAGCGCCCCGCCGAACTCCGCCCCGGTCTCCATCAGGGAGGCCGCCGAGCCGGCCCGCTCGACGGGGGCGCTGCTCAGGGCGAGGTCGGTGATCTGGGAGATGACCATGACGATGCCGGAGGCGAGGACGCCGCACGCGGCCAGGACCAGCCACAGGCCGTCGGTGTCCGCGAGGGCCAGCATCGCGTAGCCGGCGGCGGCGATCGCGAAGCCCGCGGTGACGACGTAGGCGCGGTTGACGCCCTTCTGGACCAGCGCGGTCGCCATCGGGGCGGCCATGCCGATCGGCACCGAGGGCAGCAGCGCCCACAGGGCCGCCTCCATCGCGCTCTTGTCGAGCACCGACTGCAGGTACTGGGTGGTGAAGAAGGCGGAGCCCAGCATGCCGAACGAGGCGACGAGGTTCAGGACCACCGAGGGGGCGAAGCCGCGGCGGCGGAACAGCGCCGGGTCGATCATCGGTGAGGCCGTGGTGCGCTGGCGGTGGACGAAGAGGGCGGCGAAGAGCAGGCCGACGGTGATCGAGACGACGTACTGGGCGTGCCAGCCCTCGGACGGGATCTCCTTGAGGCCGTAGACGACGGGCAGCACGGCGGCCATGGACAGCGGGACGCTCGGCCGGTCGAAGCGGCCCGGGTTCGGGTCCTTGGACTCGGGGAGCAGGAGCGGGCCCAGGACCAGCAGCAGCGCCATCGCGGGCAGGTTGACCAGGAAGACCGAGCCCCACCAGAAGTACTGGACGAGGACGCCGCTCATCACCGAGCCGAGCGCGATGCCGGCCGTCATCACGCCGGACCACAGGCCGATCGCCTTCGCGCGCTGGCCGGGGTCGGTGAACATCGTGCGGACCAGCGCCATGGTCGACGGCATCAGGGTCGCGCCACCGACGCCGAGCACCGCGCGGGCGGCTATCAGGGTCTCGGCGCTGTTCGCGTAGGCCGCGACCAGGGAGGCGGTGCCGAAGGCGGCGGCGCCCACGAGGAGCAGTGTGCGGCGTCCGATGCGGTCGCCGAGCGAGCCCATCGTCATCAGCAGGCCGGCCAGCACGAAGGCGTAGATGTCGAAGATCCACAGCTGCTGGGTGCCGCTGGGTTCCAGGTCCGCGCTGATCGCCGGGATGGCGAAGTACAGGACCGAGACGTCCATCGAGACCAGCAGCAGCGGGAGCATCAGCACGCCCAGTGCGGTCCATTCGCGGCGCCCGGCGAGCCTGGCCGGGGCGGTGGTGGTGCTCGTCGAGTTCGTCATGCCAGAGACTGTACGAGCGTCTTAAACGCTTGTCTAGAACGATTGTATAGGTCATTCGTATAGGACGGCTGTATGGATCGGCGGTAGGGTGACCGCATGGGACACCGTGAGGATCTGCTCGAGGGCGCCAAGCGCTGCCTGCTTCAGAAGGGGTTCCTGCGTACGACCGCGCGGGACATCGTCAAGGAGTCGGGGACGAACCTGGCCTCCATCGGCTACCACTACGGGTCGAAGGACGCGCTGCTGGTGCAGGCCTACGTCTCGCTGATCGAGGGGCTCGGCGACAGCTTCGACCCGGGGTGGGGCGGCGCGGAGGGCGCGGCGACGGCGCCGCCGGGATCGCTGGAGCGCTTCCAGGAGGTGTGGGCGAACATCATCCGCTCGGTCCCGGAGTCGCGGGGCATCTGGCTGCTGAGCTTCGAACTCGTCCTGCAGGGCGACCGGTTGCCCGAGGTGCGCAAGCTGCTGGCCGCCGCGCAGGAGGAGGGCCGCTCGGGCATCGTGCCGATGTTCAACGGCGTGCCCGAGGAGGAGCTGGACAAGGAGACCGTCGACACGGAGGGCCGCTTCTACCAGACCCTGCTCAACGGGCTGATGGTCCAGTGGCTCTTCGACCCCGGCACGGCGACCGACGCGGCGCAGCTCACGGAGGGGCTGCGCCGCGTGATCGAGGGCGCCGCGAACGGCTGACGGTCAGGCACGGGCGGCCCGCCGGTCGCCCAGCACCGGTGCCAGCGCGCCCAGCATCAGGACCGCGGTCACCGCGAAGGCCCACGGGTAGCCGGTGAGGCCGGCGAGGATGCCGAAGCCCGCGGCGCCGGCGCCCATGCCGCCGTCGTAGGCGAGGTTCCACAGGGCGCTGACGGTGCCGTAGGAGGAGGCGGAGACCCGGGCGTACATCAGGGTCAGGGTGGCGTTCTGGGCGATGCCGAAGCCGGCGCCGAAGAGGGCGGTGCCCGCGACGACGGCGACCGCGCTGCCCGTCGCCGCGATGACCAGGACGCCCGCCGCCGACAGCAGCAGGCCGGGCAGGACGAGGCGGGCGCTGCCGTGCCGGTCGCCGTGGCGGCCCGCGATCCAGCGGAACACGGTGGAGGCGGCGGGCTGCACGAACAGGGCCACGGTGACGACGCCGGCCGAGGCGTGCGGAACGGCCAGCGGCAGGAACGTGACCAGGATTCCGGCGGCCGTCGCGGTCGCGGCGAACACGATCACGGGGCGGAGCAGGGCGCCCGTGCGCAGCCCGCGGACGACGCCCACCGGCTCCTTCGCCCCCGCCTCGCGGTCCGGCAGCCCGAGCACCGAGACGATCGCGGCCAGGGCCGCCACCCCGCCGGTCACGGCGACCGGCCCGTACCCGACCTGCCCGACCAGCCACAGGCCCAGCGGCAGCGCGATCAGCGACGGCACCCCGGAGACGACGCCCACGACCGCCAGGCCCTCGCCCCTGCGCTCGGCCGGGATCAGGGACGCGGTCAGGGCGCCGCCCGCGACGATCGTCAGCGCGAAGCCCAGCCCGCGCACCAGGCACAGCGCCACGATCCACGCCACGTTCCCGGAGACGGTCAGCACGACGGCCGGGGCGCCGAGCAGGAACAGGCCCGCCATCAGCGTCGCCCGGTAGCCGAAGCGCGCGACCACCCGGGGGGTGATCAGCTCGCCGAGGACCGTGGCCAGCATCAGCGAGCCGGTCGCGAGGCCCGCGCCGCCCTTGCCGCCGGCCTCGGCCGCATACGCGGGCACCACCGACAGCAGCAGGAAGAAGCTGACGCTCGCGCCGATCATGCTGACGAAGCGCAGCAGCAGGGGCCGGGTCAGCAGCCGGGGAGCCGGAACGATCACCTGGGGAGGGCACGGGGCCGAAGTCGTCATACCGAAGACGTTAGGGATCGACCGGCTCCCCGCTAAGCTCCAATTCCATGCCAGTGCAGTGGGCCGGTTTGTCACCCGAGCTGCTCCTGACCGTCGACCGGGACAGCGGGGACCGTCTGTGCGCCCAGCTGGAGGGGCAGCTGCGCGACGCGATCCGCACGGGCCGGCTCCAGGCCGGCGAGCGCCTCCCCTCCTCCCGTGAGCTCGCCCGCATCCTGGGCCTGTCCCGCGGTCTCGTCCAGGACTGCTACGCCCAGCTCCAGGCCGAGGGCTACCTCGTCACCCGGGTCGGCTCCGCCACCCGGGTCGCGGCCTGCGCCCAGGTGGAGCCGGTCCCCGCGGCGCCCCGGCCCGAGACCCGGCCCCGGATGGTCGCCGACTTCCGGCACGGTGTGCCGGACCTGGCCTCGTTCCCGGTCTCCGACTGGCTGTGGGCGACCCGGGAGGCGGCCCGCGGCATGCCGACCGCCGACCTCGACTACGGCGATCCGCGCGGCAGTTCGGCCCTGCGCGAGGTGGTGGCCGGGTATCTGCGCCGGGTGCGCGGGGCCGCCGCCGACCCCGCCCGCACCGTCGTCTGCTCCGGCTACGCACAGGGCCTGAGCCTCGCGCTGCGCGCCCTCGCGGGAACGGGGGTGCGGGTCGTGGCGTACGAGGACCCGGGCGGCCCGGGGACCGCGCGTGCGGCCGCGCAGGCGTCGGGCCTCACGGCCGTACCGGTACCGGTCGACCGGTCCGGCGTCGACGTACGGGCGCTGGACGCCACCGGAGCCCGCGCGGTGATCGTCACGCCCGCCCACCAGTGGCCGACGGGCGTCGTGCTGGCCCCCGACCGCCGGCACGCGCTGATCGAGTGGGCGCAGCGCCGGGACGCGTACGTCATCGAGGACGACTACGACGCCGAGTTCCGCTACGACCGCGAACCGGTGGGCTCCCTGCAGGGGCTGGCGGCCGACCGCGTGATCTCCGTCGGCACGGTCAGCAAGTCCCTCGCCCCGGCCCTGCGGCTGGGCTGGCTGCTGTGCCCGCCCGCGCTCGCCGACGCGCTGACCGACCTCAAGCGCATCGCCGACCGCGGCTCACCGGCCCTCGACCAGCTCGCCCTCGCCCGCCTGATCGAGTCCGGCCGCTACGACCGCCATCTGCGCCGCATGCGCACGACGTACGCGGGCCGCCGCACCGCCCTCGTCACGGCCCTCGCCCAACACGCCCCGTCCGTAGGGCTGTCGGGGCTCGCGGCGGGCTTCCACGCGGTGGCGCATCTGCCGGCGGGCGTCGAGGAGGCGGCGGTCGTTGCGGCGGCGCGCGAGCGGGGGGTGGGCCTGTACGGCATGAGCGAGTGCCGTACCTCGAAGGCGCCGACCCCGCCCCAACTGGTGCTGGGCTTCGGCAACGTGACGGAGCGTGCGATCGCCGAGGGGATCGGCGCGGTCGCAGAACTCCTCGACGGCGGGCGGTAGTTAGAGCCGCGCGCCCTTCAGTGCCATGTGCAGCAGCAGCCGGTCCTCGCCGTCGTCCAGGTCGAGGCCCGTGAGCTGCTCCACGCGCGAGAGGCGGTAGTAGAGGGTCTGGCGGTGGATGCCCAGTTCGGCGGCGGTGCGGCCGGCCTGGCCCGCGCAGTCCAGGTAGATCTCGGCGGTGCGCGCGAGTTCGCGGTGGGCGGGGGAGAGGAGGGTGCCGACCGCCGGGTCGTGGGACACCTCCGGCGGCAGCGTGGTCAGCAGGCGGAAGGGGCCGATCTGCGACCACTCCGCGACCGGGCCGAGCCGCGGTTCCGCGAGTGCGGCACGTGCCGCCGCCGACGCCTCCCGCCAAGCCGTCGCCAGCTCCCCGAGACCGGTGCGCGCCGGGGCGATGCCGGCCGCCGCGGTGGCCTCGCGGTCCAGCTGCCGTGCCCGCTCCAGCATCCGCCCGGCCGCCGACGTCGCCGGCGTCAGGACGTCCGCCGAGCGCAGCCGCACCAGCAGGGCGAGGGACTGCGACGCGGTTCCCCACGGCACCGTGCACAGCGCCGTCGCCCCCGGCACCGTACGCACCGAAGGCCCGTCGTCCGGGTCGGCGGACGGCCAGGGGGTCACGCAGACCACCGTGTGCGCGGCATCGGCGCGGGAGCCCAGCGCCGTGCGCAGCTCCGCCACCGCCATGTCCTGCTGCCAGCCGCGCTCGGCGATCAGCACGGCGTGCAGTTCGCGGCTCAGATCCGCCCCGTGCTGGGCCTCGTCCGCGAGCAGGGCGCCGATGCGGACGGTCACGTCCATGGCCGCGGCCAGCTGCCGCTCGGTCGGGCCCGGGTCGGAGTCCAGCAGCCAGACGTAGCCGAGGACGACACCCCGATGGCGTACCGGGAGGCAGATGCGTCCCCGGTACACGCCCGCCTCGGGCGTCGGCGGGATGCGGACCGGGCCCGTCGCCCGGGTGATGCCGAAGCCCTCGAACCAGGAGCGGACGGCGGAGGTGGAGCGGCGCGTCAGGATCGAGCGGGTGCGGACCGGGTCCAGGGCCGAGGCGTCGAGGTCGCCCTCACTGTCGTAGGCGCCGAAGGCGATCAGCTCGAAGTCCCGGCTCTCCAGGGTCGCGGGGGCGCCCAGAAGCTCCGAGATCTCGTCGACCAGCTCCTGGTAGTCACCTTTGTAGTCCGCCGTCACTCCCGCATTCTCGCGCATTTCCTCAGGCGCCTCATACATATGTCTGAGATCTGTGGCACGGATGCGTGACAGCTGTCGATGGTCGACGATCGGAGCAATCCTTAGGTTTCACGGTGGTTCTATCTGCTGGTTTGTGGAGGTGCCCCGTGCTGGGTCCCGTGATTCTTGCCGCGTCGCGCAGCGACCGGATGCGACGCCTGATCTCGGCGGCCCCGGTGACCAAGCAGGTCGTCGACCGCTTCATCCCGGGTGAGTCCGTCGACGACGTCGTGCCGATCATCGAAGACCTCACCGGCCGGGGTCTGGAGCTGACGATGGACGTCGTCGGCGAGGACATCACCACCCCCGAGCAGTCCCACGCCGCCCGCGACGCCTACCTGGCCCTCATCGACCGGCTCAAGGAGCTGGAGCTGGGCGAGCGGGTCGAGATGTCCGTGAAGCTGTCGATGTTCGGGCAGGCGCTGGGGGGCGGCCACGAGCTGGCCCTGGCGAACGTCCGCCCGGTCGTCGAGGCCGCCGCGGCGATCGGTACCACGGTCACGCTCGACGCCGAGGACCACACCACCCTCGACTCGATGTTCGCCATCCACGAGGAGCTGCGGAAGGACTTCCCGCAGACCGGCTGCGTCATCCAGGCCTACCTGTTCCGCACCGAGGCCGACGCCCGCCGGCTCGCCGCGGCCGGCAGCCGGGTGCGGCTGGTGAAGGGCGCGTACAAGGAGCCCGCCGAGGTCGCGTACCAGAACAAGCACGAGATCGACAAGGCGTACGTCCGCGTCCTGCGGATCCTCATGGACGGCGAGGGGTACCCGATGATCGGCTCCCACGACCCGCGCCTGATCTCCATCGCCCAGGAACTCGCCCACCGGGCCGGCCGCAAGCCCGACGAGTACGAGTTCCAGATGCTGTACGGCATCCGCGGCGACGAGCACCTGCGGCTGGCCGCCGAGGGCCACCGCATGCGCGTCTACACGGCCTACGGCACCGACTGGTACGGCTACTTCATGCGCCGGCTCGCCGAGAAGCCGGCCAACCTGCGCTTCTTCGCCCGCAGCATGATCAGCAAGGGCTGACGCAGCCACCCTCCCCCCACCTCCCCGCGACATCCGCTCACGTACAAGGAGTTACGGATCTCATGGACGCTGTGACCCAGGTCCCCACCCCCGTCAACGAGCCGGTGCACGGCTACGCCCCCGGCTCGCCCGAGCGCGCGCGGCTGGAGGCCAAGCTCAAGGAGCTGGCCGAGAACCCGATCGAGCTGCCGATGACCATCGGCGGGGAGAAGCGCCTCGGCGGCGGCGAGCCCTTCCAGGTCGTGCAGCCGCACAACCACAAGTCCGTCATCGGCACCGGGCACCACGCCACCGGTCAGGACGCCCGGGACGCGATCGACGCGGCCCTCGCCGCGGCGCCCGCCTGGCGCGCGATGTCCTTCGACGACCGCGCCGCGATCATCCTGCGCGCCGCCGAGCTGCTGTCCGGCCCGTGGCGCGAGACCATCGCCGCCTCCACCATGCTCGGCCAGTCGAAGACGGCCCAGCAGGCCGAGATCGACTCCCCCTGCGAGCTGATCGACTTCTGGCGCTTCAACGTCCACTACGCCCGCCAGATCCTGGCCGAGCAGCCGCCGGCCAACTCCCCGGGCGTCTGGAACCGCATGGACCACCGCCCGCTGGAGGGCTTCGTCTACGCGATCACGCCGTTCAACTTCAGCGCGATCGCGGGCAACCTGCCGACCGCCCCCGCCCTCATGGGCAACGTCGTGGTCTGGAAGCCGTCCCCGACGCAGACCCACGCCGCCGTGCTGCTGATGCAGCTGCTGGAGGAGGCCGGCCTGCCCAAGGGCGTCATCAACCTCGTCACCGGCGACGGCATCGAGGTCTCCAAGGTCGCCCTGGAGCACCGGGACCTCGCGGGCATCCACTTCACCGGCTCGACCAAGACCTTCCAGTACCTGTGGAAGACGGTCGGCAACAACATCGAGAAGTACCGCACCTACCCGCGCCTGGTCGGCGAGACCGGCGGCAAGGACTTCCTGGTCGCCCACCCGAGCGCCGACCGCGCCGTCCTGAAGACCGCCCTGACCCGCGGTGCCTTCGAGTACCAGGGCCAGAAGTGCTCGGCGACCTCCCGGGCGTACATCCCGGCGTCGATCTGGAACTCCGGCTTCAAGGAGGAGTTCGCTGCCGAGGTCGACTACCTGACCATGGGTGACGTCACGGACCTGTCGAACTTCATCGGCGCCGTGATCGACGAGCGCGCCTTCGCCAAGAACAAGGCCGCGATCGACCGCGCCAAGTCCGACCCGGCCTGCACCGTCGTCGCCGGCGGCTCCTACGACGACTCGGTCGGCTACTTCGTCCGCCCGACCGTCGTCGAGTGCACCGACCCGGACAACGAGGTCTTCCGCACCGAGTACTTCGGCCCGTTCCTCGCCGTGCACGTCTACGAGGACGACGAGTACGACGCGATGCTGACGCAGATGGAGTCGGTCTCCGACTACGCCCTCACCGGCTCGGTCATCTCCAACGACCGTGCGGCGGCCGCGTACACGATGGAGAAGCTGCGCTACGCGGCCGGCAACTTCTACATCAACGACAAGTCGACCGGTGCCGTCGTCGGCCAGCAGCCCTTCGGCGGCGGCCGGGCCTCCGGCACCAACGACAAGGCCGGCGCCCCGCAGAACCTGCTGCGCTGGACGCTGACCCGCGCCATCAAGGAGACGCTGGTCCCGCCGACCGACTACGCGTACCCGCACATGGGCTGAGGTCCGCGGACACACGCGTCGGAGGCACGAACGGGCCGGGTCGCACGACCCGGCCCGTTCGTCCGCTCAGCCGGGCATCTCCGTCCGCTCCCACCACTCGTACACGGGCAGCGGCCCCTCGGGCGTCTCCGCCTGCCGGGACGTGTGCCGGAAGTGCTCGTAGCCGTTGCGCAGTTCGATCTTCAGGTCCACATCGGGGGCCGCGATCGGGACGATCCGTTCGGGCAGGTCCCGCGGGCCGCCCTCGAGCAGTGCCTTCGCCGTGTCGTTCATGGCCTCTCCCTCTCCTCGGTTCGGTCCGGAGTCAGTCCGGCAGGACCAGCACGAGCCTGCCTTTGGCATGGCCCGCCTCGCCCAGCTCGTGCGCCTTGGCCGCCTCCTCGAAGGGGAGCGCCGCCTCCACGTGGACGCGGACGCGGTGGTTCGCGAGGAGCGCCGCCGCCTTGGCCAGCCTCTCCCCGGAGGGGTCCGTCCGCACGGCGACGAAGCGCATCCCGCGGGCCTCCACCTCCTCCGGCGCGAGGCCGAGGTCGCCGGGGACCGCCGAGATCAGCAGGCCGCCCGGCCGCAGGGTGCCCAGCGTGCGCGGGCCGTAGTCGCCGCCGATCAGGTCCAGTGCGGCGTCGATGCCGTGCACGGCCTCGGTGAAGTCGGTGACCGTGTAGTCGATCAGCTCGTCCGCACCGAGGTCGCGCAGGAAGCCGTGCCGGTCGCCGCGGGCCGTCGCGACGACGTACGCGCCCTCCGCCTTGGCCAGTTGCACCGCCACATGGCCGACGCCGCCGGCCGCCGCGTGGATCAGGACGCGGGTGCCGGGGCCGGCCCGCGCGACGTCGATCAGGGCCTGCCAGGCGGTGAGCACGGCCGTGGGCGCCGCGGCGGCGTGCACGTGGTCGAGCGTGGCGGGCTTCGGCGCGAAGTAGGCGGCCGGGGCGGTGACATGGGTGGCGTACCCGCCGGAGTCGACCATGCCGAAGACCTCGTCGCCCGGGCGGAGGCCGGTGACCTCGGCGCCGACCGCCTCCACGGTGCCGGAGACGTCGCGGCCGAGGGTGAAGGGCGGGTCGCCGTACAGGGGCGCGGTGCCCGAACGGATCAGGAGGTCCACGGGGTTGACGCCGGCCGCGCGCACCCGGAGCAGGATCTCGCCCGGGGCGGGCGCGGGGCGCGGCCGTACCTCCGGCTCCAGGACCTCGGGGCCGCCGAACCGGTGCTGGGTCATCGCCTGCGTGCGGGGACGTTCCGTGGTCATCGGGTCTCCCTCCCGGATCCGGACCGGGCGGCGGTGCGCGGCCGCCTGCCTCCATCGTGCTCCGGCGGGCGGGGTTGGGCACCCCCTTCGAGCGCCGACCTCGAAAGCGCAGGTCAGCGCGGTGTGAGCCAATCCACCGTCTCAGATAGTAGGAAGTCCGACTAACTGTGGAGACAGACCGGGAACGGTCCCTTACTTTTGTAGGAGCCGAACGTCTCGCTCGACCAAGCGAATGGCGGTCGTGAGCCGGGCCCCGTGCAGGCAACCCCTGCGGCACCGCTCCCCGCCACCACCCGGCGTCTCGTAACCCCTTGTTCCGCACTCCCGGATGTCGAAGGAGTCGATTTCCCATGGCCGAGACGACCGCCCGCCGCCGCCGTCACCTCTCCCGTACGAGCGAGTCCGACCGCAAGAACGCCGCCGCCGCGCTCCAGCGCGCCCTGGACCGCAGGGACAACGGCGGCTCGACGGGCCACTGAGCAGCGGCGATCAACGAGGTGGGGCGCGGGCTCAGGCGCCGCGCCGCACCTCGAAGTGATCGATGCGCTCGCCCTCGTCGGTGAGCGCCGACACCTTCAGCGCGGGCTTCGCCCCACTGTGCGCCTCGACGGACAGGAGCGAGAAGCCGCGGTAGCGCACACGCGACCACTCCGCGGTCTCCTTCACGGCGGCCTTCGCCTTCGTCCACCGGAAGGTGTCGACGGCCTCGTGGCGCGTGACGTGCCCCTCGTAGCTCTCCCGCACGCCCGGCGGGAACCCGTACAGGTCCCGGCCGCCGCCGCCCGCCGTGACGTACACGATGCCGTCCCGCGTCGGGTCGGTGGAGGCGCCGATCGGCACGGGCCTGCCGACCCCGCCGTTCCTGATGGCGTCCGTCCGCTCGTAGACGTGGTTGTGGCCGTTGATCACCAGGTCCACCTGGTGCCTTGCGAACAGCGGCAGCCACGCGGCGCGCACGCCGCCGTCGGAGGCGTGCGTGGACGTCGAGTAGGCGCAGTGGTGGAAGAAGACGACGACGAAGTCCACCTGCGCCGTCGCCCGCAGCCGGCCGAGCTCCTGGTCCAGCCACTTCGTCTGCCGGCCGCCGGTGCAGCCGAGGTTGGCGGGGATCTCGTACGACACGTCGTTCGCGTCCAGCGCCACGAAGGCGACGTTGCCGTAGACGAAGGAGTAGACGCCGGGCGCGGTGCGCGCGTCGAAGCCGCTGTCCGGCAGGGACCAGCGCGCCAGCTGGCCGCCGTAGCCGTCCGGCGAGTACCACGCCTCCATGTCGTGGTTGCCGGTCGTCACCATCCATGGCACGGACCTCGCCACCGGCTCGTTCTGCTTGAGGAACAGGTCCCAGTAGGCCGGGTCGTAGCCGTCCGTCGTCCTGCCCTGGCCGTTGGTGTCGGCGTAGCAGATGTCGCCGGCGTGCAGGTGGAAGGCGGGCTTCTGACGGAGCACCACATGGTCGTTGGCGGCCGCCGCCCGGCTCACCCCCTGGTCGCCGAAGGCCGTGAACACGAACGAGCGCGGGGCCGCCGGCGCCGTACGGAAGGAGCCGACGGTCGAGCGGTGCGCGGCGGAGGCCGGGTCGAAGCCGTCGTGGCCGACGCCGTAGTAGTACGTCGTGCCGGGGTGCAGGCCGTCCAGGGCGGCGTGCAGGTAGTACTGCTCCAGCGCCGGGCGCACGCCCGTCACGCCCGGCGTGTGCAGGCCGCGGACCTCGGCCCCGATCCGCCGGCCCAGGTCTTCGGGCTTCAGGCCGATGCGCACGTACGGCCGCCGCACCGCGAGCGGCACCTGCCAGGAGATCCGCATCTGCGTCTTCGGGTCGGCGCCGAAGGCGAGATGGCGCCCGAAGGGGGAGACGAGCGAGCCGTGCACCGTCGAGGTGGCGGGCGAGGGGGTCGCCGGACTCCGGGTCCCGGAGCCGCCGCAGCCGGCCAGCAGCCCGCCCGCCGCCACCGTCCCCGCCGTCACCAGCGTGCTGCGCCGCATCAGCCGTGTGCGCAGGTACTCGTGCTGCTCGGCCATGCTCATGCGGCTCGCGAGCTGCGGCGGGATGCCGAAGTCGGGGAGGTCCATGCAAGGCAACTTCCCATCGCATCCCAACACCCGCCAGGCGTACGGGTGAACGCGCGGTGACCGGTCGGGGCCGCGAGGCGCGGCCATGTCCGTATCGCGGACACGGCATGTCATCCCATGGGACGAGGAGTAGGGTGCGGACATGTCTCGCAGCATCGATCTCGCAGTGATCCCCGGTGACGGCATCGGGCAGGAAGTCGTGGCCGAAGGCCTCAAGGTCCTCTCCGCCGTCCTCCCGCAGGATGTGAAGCTGGAGACCAAGGAGTTCGACTTCGGCGCCCGGCGCTACCACGCCACCGGTGAGACCCTCACCGACGCCGACCTCGACGCGCTGAAGCGGCACGACGCCATTCTGCTCGGCGCCATCGGCGACCCGTCGGTCCCCTCCGGCGTCCTGGAGCGCGGCTTCCTGCTCAAGCTCCGCTTCGCCTTCGACCACCACGTCAACCTGCGTCCGTCGAAGCTCCTCCCGGGGGTGGCCACCCCGCTCGCCGGTGAGCCGAGCATCGACTTCGTCGTGGTCCGCGAGGGCACCGAGGGCCCCTACACGGGCAACGGCGGCACGATCCGCAAGGGCACCCCGCACGAGGTCGCCACCGAGGTCTCCGTGAACACGGCCTTCGGTGTCGAGCGGGTCGTCCGGGACGCCTTCGCACGCGCCCAGGCCCGTCCGCGCAAGAAGCTCGCGCTGATCCACAAGAACAACGTGCTGACGTTCGCGGGTCACCTGTGGACGAACATCTTCAACAAGGTGGCCGCGGAGTTCCCCGAGGTCACCACCGAGTACATGCACGTGGACGCGGCGACCATCTACCTGGTCACGCAGCCCGAGCGGTTCGACGTGATCGTCACCGACAACCTCTTCGGCGACATCGTCACCGATCTCGCCGCGGCCGTCTCCGGCGGCATCGGCGTCGCCGCGAGCGGGAACATCAACCCCTCCGGCGAGTTCCCGTCCATGTTCGAGCCGGTCCACGGCTCGGCCCCGGACATCGCGGGCCAGGGCAAGGCCGACCCCACCGCCACGGTGCTGTCCGTCGCCCTGCTCCTGCGTCACCTCGGCTACGAGGCCGAGGCCGCCCGTATCGACGAGGCGGTCTCCACCGACCTGGCCGAGCGCACCGGCAAGCCCGCCCGCAGCACGTCGGAGATCGGCGACGCGCTGGCCGTACGAGTAGCCGGCTGACCCGCCTGCCCCTCGAATTCATTCGAAGCCGCCGGGTCGCATCCGCACCCGGCGGCTTTCGCTCTGTCCCCGCCGGGTGCCACCATCATCCCTGGGCCGCTTTCACGCCGTTTTCGTCCATGGTTCCCCGCTTGCGATAATCGAACGCGGAGCCGCGGATGAGGCAATGCTCGGACGTCCTACTACTGGCCACGGCCAGTGCGGGCGTGAGCGCGGCCCGTCACACACAACCGGTGAAGGACAACCACTCATGACGACGCCCACGATCGAGCTCAAGCCCTCCGCCAGCCCGCTCTCCGACGCCGAGCGCGCGGCGATCCTGGCGAACCCCGGGTTCGGCCGCCACTTCACCGATCACATGGTGACGATCAAGTGGACCGAGGGCCGTGGCTGGCACGACGGCCAGCTCGTCCCGTACGCCCCGCTCTCGATCGACCCCGCCACGATGGTCCTGCACTACGCGCAGGAGATCTTCGAGGGTCTGAAGGCCTACCGCCAGCCCGACGGCTCCGTCGCCACCTTCCGCCCGGAGAAGAACGCCGAGCGCTTCCAGCGCTCCGCGCACCGCCTGGGCATGCCCGAGCTGCCGGTGGAGATGTTCATCGAGGCGTGCGACGCCCTGGTCCAGCAGGACAAGACCTGGGTGCCCGCGCACGGCGGCGAGGAGTCCCTGTACCTGCGCCCGTTCATGATCGCGACGGAGGTCGGCCTGGGCGTGAAGCCCGCCAACGAGTACCTCTTCCTGGTCATCGCCTCCCCGGCCGGCGCCTACTTCCCGGGCGGCGTCAAGCCGGTCTCCATCTGGCTCTCCGAGGACCGTGTCCGCGCCGTCCCCGGCGGCATGGGCGACGCCAAGACCGGCGGCAACTACGCCGCCTCCCTGCTCGCCCAGGCCGAGGCCGCCGCCAAGGGCTGCGACCAGGTCTGCTACCTCGACGCGGTCGAGCACAAGTGGGTCGAGGAACTCGGCGGGATGAACCTGTACTTCGTCTACGGCGACAAGATCATCACGCCGGCCCTCACCGGCTCCATCCTCGAGGGCGTCACCCGCGACAGCCTCCTCACCGTCGCCCGCGACCTCGGCTACACGTCCGAGGAGGGCCGCGTCTCCATCGACCAGTGGCAGCGCGACGCCGAGAACGGCACCCTCACCGAGGTCTTCGCCTGCGGCACCGCCGCCGTCATCACCCCGGTCGGCACGGTCAAGCGCGAGGGCACCGAGTGGCAGCAGTCGGGCGGCGAGCCCGGCGAGGTCACCGTCCGCCTCCGGGAGGCCCTGCTGAACATCCAGCGCGGCACGGCGGACGACGCGCACGGCTGGATGCACAAGCTCGGCTAGGGCTGTCGCGAAAGTCCCGTCGTCCGCCCGACGGGCTGGCGGGACTTTCGCGGCAGGCCCTAGAGGCCGCTGGACACCTTGGGGGCCGCCTCGGACGCACCGTCCGGGGCGGCCCCGGCCGTCCGCGCCACGGTCACCGTCAGCAGCAGGTACACCACGCCGCCGACCAGCCCCGAGAGCAGGAAGCTGCAGTCCACCCCGCCCGTCAGGGACAGCAGCGGGCCTTCGTAGGAGGGCAGGGAGACGGCGAGCAGCCCGACCGTCGCGCCCAGCGCCCAGGAGACGACGGCGCGGACGTTCCAGCCGGCCCGGTACCAGTAGACGCCGCCCCGCGAGCGCCGGTTGAACACCTGGAGGGCGTCCGCGTCGTACACACCGCGGCAGCGGACGAAGCCGATCAGGGTGATGACCGCCCAGGGGGTGCCGATGGCCGTCAGGAGCAGCACGAAGGACGTCATCGCGTCCTGGGCGCTGGAGTAGTAGTGGCCGACGAAGACGCAGGCCGTCGCGACGATCGCGACCGTGTAGGTGGCGCGGGCGCGGGACGCGCGCGGGAGGATGGCGTCCAGGTCGAGGCCCATGGAGTAGAGCATCAGGCCCGCGTTGCCGACCGAGCCGGCGGAGGCCGACAGCAGCAGCGGGATCAGGTACCAGGTGGGGGACGCCGAGACCAGCGGGCCCGCGTAGTCCGTCGCCGCGCGTGCCGCGAACGCCGTGAAGGTGCCGAAGAGCTGGGGGACCAGCAGGCCGAGGATCAGTCCGAGCCAGGTGGCGTGCAGGACCCGGCGCGAGGCGTGGCGGGCCGGGGAGATGTAGCGGGTGTAGTCGCCGAGCAGGGTGATGAAGGCGATCGGGCCGGACAGGCCCGCCGCCACCGTGGCCAGGAACCAGGTCGGCCAGAAGCCGCCCAGCAGGTAGCCGCCGGCCCCGGGCAGCGCCGAGGTCGTGAAGTGCGGGCCGTACGCGACGACGCCCAGGATCAGCAGCGCCGTCATGCCGATGGCCAGGACGCGGGACATGGTGAGCAGGACGCGGTAGCCGTACACCGCTCCGGCCACGGTCGCCGCGGCCAGCAGGGCGTAGACGACGGCGTAGGAGGCGCCGTTCTCCGGCAGGCCGAAGAGGCGGCCGAGGACGCTCACCATCACGTCGCCGCCGATCCAGACGGTCAGCGCGGTGTAGCCGAGGGCCAGCAGCAGGCCGACGACCGAGCCGACCAGCCGGCCGCGCACGCCGAACTGCGCGCCGGAGGAGGTGGAGAGGTTCGTCGCCGTGCGCAGCGAGATCAGCGCGAGCGGGGCCGTCAGCGCCGTACCGGCCAGGGTGCCCACGACGATCGAGCTCAGCGAGCCCCACCAGTCGAGGCCGAACGACGGCGGCAGCCAGCCGAAGATGATCACGCCCAGACAGAGGTTGGAACCGAGCAGGATCGACACGAGGTCGCGGGGACCGCTGGTGCGTTCCTCGTCGGGGATGGTGTCGACTCCGCGCTGTTCTATCGGCATGGCTGGTCTCCTTCGATCGGCCGCCTCTTGAAGTTTGAGCGACGTTCAATGTGACGTGTCGCCCGTGCTGCGTCAATGCCATGGGCTTGCGGATGTGGTGTTTAGAGTGTTGTTCTAATTCCAGGAAGGCAAGGAGGTGTCGTGGCGTGAGACTGACCCCCACGGAGCGTGACCGGCTGTTGCTCTTCGGAGCCGCCGAGCTGGCCCGCGCCCGCCGCGCGCGCGGGCTGCGGCTCAACGTCCCGGAGGCGACCGCGCTGATCGCGGACACCGTCTGCGAGGCCGCCCGCGACGGCGCCCGGCTGGCCGAGGCCGTCGAGCGCGCCCGCTCGGTGCTCGGCCCGGCCGACGTGCTGCCCGGCGTCGCCGACGTCGTCACCGAGGTGCACGTCGAGGCCGTCTTCGACGACGGCTCGCGCCTCGCCGTGGTCAGCGACCCGATCGGCGGCGGGCTGGGGAGCGAGGCGCCCGGCGCGCTGCTGCCGGGGCCCGAGCACAGCGATCCCGAGCCGGTGGTGCGGGTGGCGGTCACCAACACCGCCACCGTGCCGGTCTCCGTCACCTCCCACTTCCACTTCTTCGAGGCCAACCCGCGCCTGGACTTCGCCCGCGGCGAGGCCTACGGCATGCGGCTCGCGGTGCCCGCGGGCGCCTCGGTGCGCTTCGGGCCGGGGGAGTCGCTGGAGGTCGGCCTGGTGCCCATCGGCGGCGCCCGCGTCGCCGTCGGCTTCGCCGGTCTCGTCGACGGGCCGCTGGACGCGCCCGGTGCCCGCGAGGAGGCCCTGCGCCGCGCCGCCGCCTGCGGCTACCTCGGCGTACCCGAGACCACTGATCAGGAGGCCGCGCGATGAGCCGTCCCGGAGGCCACCCGGCGGAAGCCCGCCGGCTCACCCCGTACGAGTACGCCGCGACCCACGGACCCCGCGCCGGCGACCGCATCCGCCTCGGCGACTCCGGGCTGACGGTCCGGGTCGAGTCCGACTCCCAGCGCTACGGCGACGAGTTCCTCGCCGGCTTCGGCAAGACCGCGCGCGACGGGCTGCACCTCAAGGCGGCGGCCGTGCGCGAGACGTGCGACGTCGTCATCAGCAACGTCGTCGTGATCGACGCGGTGCAGGGCATCCGCAAGGTGTCCATCGGCATCCGGGAGGGCCGGATCTGCTCGATCGGGCGGGCCGGCAACCCGGACACCCTCGACGGGGTCGACGTCGTGGTCGGCACGGGCACGTCGATCGTCTCCGGCGAAGGGCTGATCGCCACCGCGGGCGCCGTCGACACCCACGTCCACCTGCTGTCGCCGCGCATCATGGAGGCCTCGCTGGCCTCCGGCGTGACCACGATCATCGGCCAGGAGTTCGGGCCGGTGTGGGGCGTCGGCGTCAACTCGCCGTGGGCCCTGAAGCACGCCTTCGGCGCCTTCGACGCCTGGCCGGTCAACATCGGCTTCCTGGGCCGGGGTTCGTCCTCGCACGACGCCCCGCTGATCGAGGCGCTCGCCGAGGGCGGGGCGAGCGGCTTCAAGGTGCACGAGGACATGGGCGCCCACACCCGCGCCCTGGACACCGCGCTGCGTGTCGCCGAGGAGCACGACGTCCAGGTCGCCCTGCACAGCGACGGCCTGAACGAGTGCCTGTCGGTCGAGGACACCCTCCAGGTGCTTCAGGGCCGCACCATCCACGCCTTCCACATCGAGGGCTGCGGCGGCGGGCACGTGCCGAACGTGCTGAAGATGGCCGGCGTCGCGAACGTCATCGGCTCCTCCACCAACCCCACCCTGCCCTTCGGCCGGGACGCGGTCGCCGAGCACTACGGCATGATCGTCTCCGTCCACGACCTGAAGACCGACCTGCCCGGCGACGCGGCCATGGCCCGCGACCGCATCCGCGCCGGCACCATGGGCGCCGAGGACGTGCTGCACGACCTGGGCGCCATCGGCATCACCTCGTCCGACGCGCAGGGCATGGGGCGGGCGGGCGAGACGGTCCGCCGCACCTTCGCCATGGCCGGGAAGATGAAGGCCGAGTTCGGCGCCCCGGACGAGCACGACAACGAGCGCGTTCTGCGCTACATGGCGAAGCTGACCATCAACCCGGCCATCGCGCACGGGCTCGCGCACGAGGTGGGCTCGATCGAGGTCGGCAAGCTGGCGGACATCGTGCTGTGGAGCCCGGAGTACTTCGGCGCCAAGCCGCAGCTCGTCCTCAAGTCCGGCTTCCCGGCCTACGGCGTCACCGGCGACCCGAACGCGGCCACCGACACCTGTGAACCCCTCGTCCTGGGACCGCAGTTCGGCGCCCACGGCGCGACCCCCGCCGACATCTCGGTGGCCTTCGTGGCGCAGGCCGCCCTCGACCAGGGAGGCGACTCGATGCCGACGCGCAGAAGGCGGGTCGCCGTCCGCGGAACCCGCGGCATCGGCCCCGCCGACCTGCGTCTCAACTCCCGTACCGGAGCGGTCGACGTGGACCGGCGCACGGGTCTCGTCACGCTCGACGGCGAGCCGATCCGCTCGGAGCCCGCCGACTCGGTCCCCCTCAACCGCCTCTACTTCCTCTAAGGACCCCAGCATGGACAAGGCCGCCTCCGACGGCTTCCGGATGCCCGCCGAATGGATGCCGCACGAGCGCACCTGGATGGCGTGGCCCGGCCCCAACACCACCTTCGAGGACCCGGACGACCTCCTCGCCTCCCGTATGGCCTGGGCCTCCGTCGCCCGCGCCGTCCTGCGCTTCGAACCGGTCACCGTCGTGTGCGGCCCCGGCCAGTCGGCGGCCGCGCAGACGCTGCTCGGCCCCGGGGTCGACACCGTCGAGCGCGAGCTCGACGACGCCTGGATGCGGGACATCGGGCCCACCTTCCTCACCAACGGCCGTGAACTCGCCGCCGTGGACTGGACGTTCAACGGCTGGGGCGCCCAGGAGTGGGCCCGCTGGGAGCACGACGCGAAGATCGCCGCGTACGTCTCCGACCTCGCGGGCTCCACCAGGACGTACGCCTCCAAGCTCGTCAACGAGGGCGGCGCGATCCACGTCGACGGCGAGGGGACCGTGCTGCTGACCGAGACCGTGCAGCTCGGCCCCGAGCGCAACCCGGGCTGGTCGAAGGAGGAGGTCGAGGCGGAGATCCACGCGATGCTCGGCACCCGCAAGGCCGTCTGGCTGCCGCGCGGCCTCACCGGCGACTACCCCCCGCACGGCTTCGGCACCCTCGGGCACGTCGACATCGTCGCCGCGTTCGCCCGCCCGGGCGTCGTGGTCGCGCACTCCCAGCCGGACCCGGCGCACCCGGACCACGAGGTGACCAAGGAGGTCATCGGGCTGCTGAAGGCGCAGAAGGACGCGCGCGGCCGCAGCCTGGAGGTCGTCGAGGTCCCGGCCCCGACCGTCCTGGAGGCCGACGGCCACTGGGCCGACTACTCCTACATCAACCACTACCTCTGCAACGGCGGCGTCGTGCTGTGCGGCTTCGACGACCCGCGCGACGAGATCGCGGCCGGGATCTTCCGCCGCCTTTTCCCCGAGCGGACCGTGACGCTGGTGGACGCCCGTACGATCTTCGCGGGTGGTGGCGGTATCCACTGCATCACGCAACAGCAGCCGAGGATCTAGGAGCCGAGACATGGCCGGTGCGCGCAGGAACGCCCCGCCGCGCGAGGACGTGCTCGCCGCCGCCATGGAGATGATCGCCGAGCGCGGCCTGGAGAAGCTCACGATGGCGGCGCTCGGCCAGGAGGTGGGGATGAGCAGCGGCCATCTCCTCTACTACTTCGGCTCCAAGGACGAGCTGCTGCTGCGGACCCTGGAGTGGAGCGAGGGCCGGCTGGGTGCGGAGCGCGGCCGGCTGCTGGGCCGCACCGGCACCGCCAGCGAGCGGCTCGACGCCTACGTCGACCTGTACGTCCCCGACGGCCACCGCGACCCGCACTGGACCCTGTGGCTGGAGGTCTGGAACCGCTCGCAGAACGCCGGGGCGGACGCCCGCGAGCGGCAGGCCGCCATCGAGGGCGCCTGGCACCGCGACCTGGTGGCGCTGATCGCGGAGGGGATCTCGCGGGGGGAGTTCCGGCGGGTGGACCCCGACCGTTTCGCGGCCCGGCTGCGGGCGCTCCTGGACGGCCTCTCCATCCATGTGGCGATCGGGCTGCGCGGCACCGACCGGCCGCAAGTTCTCGGCCACGTAAGGGAGTTCCTGGACGAGTCGCTTCTCGCGGACGCGTGACCTTCGACCCGGGTTGTACGCCATACGTCCGATTGACCCTGTGTCCCGTGGTGCGTTTGCCTCGAAGGGTGTCCCCGGCGCGGGGCCGGGGGAGAAGCGTCCACGGGGAATGCAGGGGGGAAGCATGTCCACAGCCGCCGCACGCGGCAGACCGGCCGTGGTGACAGCAGGCGCGGCGCTGCTGCTCACGGTGGTCGCGGCCACCGCGCCGAGCGCGACCGCCGCACCGCACGCATCACATGCATCACATGCACCACACGCACCGCGGGTCGAGCGGGTCAGCACCGCCGCCGACGGCAGCCAGGCCGACGGGCCGTCCGACGGCGCCGCGGTCAGCGCCGACGGCCGCCGGGTCGCCTTCACGTCAAACGCGCCCGGCTTCGGCTGTGCGGAGTTCTTCCCGTGCCTGCTGGTCAAGGACACGGCCACCGGCGGTCTCACCAGGATCGATCTGGGCGGCGGCTACACCTACAGCTCGCCGGTGCCGAGCGCCGACGGCGGCCGGATCGGCTACTCCGCGGGCACCCGGTTCCTGGCGCCCTACCTGTACGACAGCGCCACCGGCACCTCGCAGCGGCTGTGGCCCGACGACCCGCCCGGTTTCAACGAGCTGGGCCGGGTGCAGTCGATCAGCCCGGACGGCACACACGTCGCGTACACCATCGGCAACCGCAACGGCCCGGAGAACAGCCGGCTCCTGTACGTCCGCGACACCGCCACCGGCACCGACACGCTGATCTCGCCCGCCGAGGAGGGCGCCAAGGGCAGCGCGTCGGTGAGCGGCGACGGCGAGCGGGTCGCCTACTCGGTCCGCACCGGCTCCGAGGACGATCCGAACGACGTCTTCGTCAAGGACCGGTCGACGGGCGGGCGCACCCAGGTCGACGGCGGGCTCGGCGCCGCCTACCTGGTGCGTATCACCGCGGACGGCCGCCGGGTCCTGCTCGAGGCCGAAGGCGGCCTGTACGTCCACGACCTGCGCACCGGCGCGTCCCGGCGGATCGCCGACGGCAGCGTCTCCGCGGCCACGGCGGACGGCCGGTACGCCGTGGTCTCGGGCGAGGACGGCACCCGGGTGCGGGACCTGCGGACGGGGCTGCGCGGAGCCGCGCTCACGCCGGACGCCCAGGTCATGCCGGAGGCGCTGGCCGCCAAGGGGCGCGCGGTGGCGTTCGGTTCGCAGGCGTCCCACCTGGTGCCGGGCGACACCAACGGAGAGGCGGACGTGTTCGTCTTCCGGGGCGAGCTCGCGAGGAACCCGGTCCCCATGCCGTCCGTCACCGAGCGGATCAGCACGACGCGGGACGGGCAGCAGCGCACCGGCCCGTCGTACGACCCGGTGATGGGGCAGGACGAGGTCGTCACCTTCACCTCGCAGGGCGACGTGTTCGTGAACGCGTCCGGCTTCATCAGCCAGGTCGACTCGGCGGGCCAGGACCCCGCGCGCGAGGGCACGCCCTGCGACAGCGGGCGCATGGTCGGCTATGTGGCACCGCACGCCTCCGACGGCGGCCCCGAGGTCTACGTCCGCAACCGCTCGGTGGGCAAGCTGACCGGTCTCGACTCCTACCAGGGCGTCCGCTTCAGCTGGATGGGGCAGCCCGTGGTGGACCCCAGCTGCCAGTGGATCGCCTACGCGGCCACGCTGCCGGCCACCGGCGCCGATCCGCACCCCCAACCGCGGGTCTACCGCTTCCGGTTCAACGGGGGCACGACCGACGTGGTCAGCGATCCGGCGGGACCCGCCGCGGGCGGCCCGTCGATCAGCTACGACGGCCGGTACGTCGCCTTCGAGCAGGGCGGCGGCGTCCATGTCCGCGATCTGGACACCGGCGTCCTGGAGACGGCCGCCGCCCACGCCTCGGCGCCGTCCCTCGGCGCGGACGGCCGCACGATCGCCTTCCAGCGGGGCCGCTGGATCTACGTCCGTGATCTCGACTCCGGGGCCACGACCCGTGCCGAGGGCACGCAGCCCTCGCTCTCCGGAAACGGCGCGCGGCTCGCCTACACGTCCCGAGGCGCCGTATACCTGCTCGAACTGGCCACCGGGAAAAGGCAGTTGATCAGCGTCGACCGCTGGGGCGGCCGCAACGACCTCCCGGCCGGACACCCCTCCGTCAACGCCGACGGCACGGTGGTCGCCTTCGAGTCGGCCTCGCCCGATCTGGTGCGGGGGGACACCAACGGGGTGTCGGACGTGTTCCTGCGGACGGCGCGGTGAGCAGGGAGGTGATCAGCGCAGTGCTCGCATCCTGAGACGGACGGTGAGCGCGGGGGCGACATGTGCCAGACTGCCCCCGTGCTCTCGTTCGCCATGATTATTGGCAGCAGGCGCGCCGGTCCGCAGTGACCGCCACGTACGACCAGGTACGGGTGGACACCGTCGTCCTCGACCCGCGCGCAGACCTCTCGCACCCGCGAGGGGTTTTTCGCTTTTCTGGCCCACCTTCAGCCGGGAGTAAAGCGCGAGGGATCATTGGGGACGGTGGAGCCGGTCATTCCGGTACTGACCGAGATCCAGCGGGATCCAACAGCAGGAGCCTTGACACCATGACCGCAACCAGCGAGCTCGACGACTCGTTCCACGTCTTCGACACGACGCTGCGCGACGGCGCGCAGCGCGAGGGCATCAACCTCACCGTGGCGGACAAGCTGGCCATCGCACGGCACCTGGACGACTTCGGCGTGGGCTTCATCGAGGGCGGCTGGCCCGGCGCCAACCCGCGGGACACCGAGTTCTTCGCGCGCGCCCGCCAGGAGATCGACTTCCGGCACGCCCGCCTGGTCGCCTTCGGCGCGACCCGCCGCGCCGGCGCGAAGGCCTCCGAGGACCCGCAGGTCAAGGCGCTCCTGGACTCGGGCGCCGAGGTGATCACCCTGGTCGCCAAGTCCCACGACCGGCACGTCGAACTCGCGCTGCGCACCACCCTGGAGGAGAACCTGGAGATGGTCCGCGACACCGTCTCCTACCTGCGCGAGCAGGGCCGCCGGGTCTTCGTCGACTGCGAGCACTTCTTCGACGGCTACCGCGCCAACCCCGAGTACGCCAAGGCCGTCGTACGGGCCGCCTCGGAGGCCGGCGCCTCCGTGGTGATCCTCTGCGACACCAACGGCGGCATGCTGCCGGCGCAGGTGCAGGCGGTCGTCTCCACGGTCCTGGCGGACACGGGAGCCCGGCTCGGCATCCACGCGCAGGACGACACCGGCTGCGCGGTCGCCAACACCCTCGCCGCCGTGGACGCGGGCGCCACCCACGTGCAGTGCACCGCCAACGGCTACGGCGAGCGGGTCGGCAACGCCAACCTCTTCCCGGTCGTCGCGGCCCTGGAGCTGAAATACGCCAAGAAGGTCCTGCCCGAGGGCGCGCTGCGGGAGATGACCCGGATCTCGCACGCCATCGCCGAGGTCGTGAACCTCACGCCCTCCACCCACCAGCCCTACGTCGGCGTCTCCGCCTTCGCTCACAAGGCCGGCCTGCACGCCTCCGCCATCAAGGTCGACCCCGACCTCTACCAGCACATCGACCCGGAGCTGGTCGGCAACACCATGCGGATGCTCGTGTCCGACATGGCGGGCCGTGCCTCCATCGAGCTCAAGGGCAAGGAGCTCGGCGTCGACCTGGGCGGCGACCGCGAACTGGTCGGCCGGGTGGTCGAGCGGGTCAAGGAGCGCGAGCTCAAGGGCTACACCTACGAGGCGGCGGACGCGAGCTTCGAGCTCCTGCTGCGCGCCGAGGTGCAGGGCAAGCCGCTGCGCTACTTCGAGGTCGAGTCCTGGCGGGCCATCGTCGAGGACCGCCCCGACGGCACCCACGCCAACGAGGCCACGGTCAAGCTCTACGCCAAGGGCGAGCGCATCGTCGCCACCGCGGAGGGCAACGGCCCGGTCAACGCCCTGGACCGCGCCCTGCGCGTCGCGCTGGAGAAGATCTACCCGCAGCTCGCCAAGCTCGACCTCGTCGACTACAAGGTCCGCATCCTCGAAGGCGTGCACGGCACCCAGTCCACCACCCGCGTGCTGATCTCCACCTCGGACGGCACGGGCGAGTGGTCCACGGTGGGCGTCGCGGAGAACGTCATCGCGGCGTCGTGGCAGGCCCTGGAGGACGCGTACACCTACGGCCTGCTGCGGGCCGGGGTGGAGCCGGCGGCGTAGCAACGCCCCTCGGGCACCACCCCGGTGGTGCCCCTACTGCAGGTGCCACTTCTGGTTGGCGGCGCCCGTGCAGCTCCAGATCTGCGCGCGGGCGCCGTTCGCCGAGGAGTTGTCCGTCACGTCCAGGCACTTGTTCGCCGCCGTGTTCACGACGTCACCGGTGGACGCGTTGTAGGACCACCGCTGGGCGCCGCTGCCGTTGCAGTCGTACAACTGGACCTTCGCGCCGTCGGCGACCGAGGCCGAGGTCACGTCGAGGCACTTGCCCAGGGCCCGGACCGACCCGTCGCCCTGCACGGTCCACTGCTGGGCGGCGGAGCCGTTGCAGTCGTAGAGCTGGACGGCGGTGCCGTTGGCGGCCGAACCGCCCGCCACGTCCAGGCACTTGCCGGCCAGGCCCACCAAGGAGCCGGAGGTGCTGCCGCTGCCGGACTGCGTGCCGTTCCAGGTGAAGGTGGCCGAAGTCTTGCCCGGCAGCGAGTAAGTGGCGTGCTGCGAACCCCAGTTGATGGTGACCGTCTTGGCACTGGAGGCGTCGTTGTACGCGATCAGCGCCTTGGAGCCGTCGGGGTTGCGCCAGGCCACGTTCGGCACCGCCGAGGAGGCCGTGGAGGCGATGCGCTGGGCGCCGGGCCGGACGAACTTCGTCAGCTGGCCCATCGTGTAGTACTCGACCGTGTAGTCGACGGTCCCGCTCGCCCCGTCCCCGTCGTGCACGGTGATCAGACCGGTGCAGGTGCCGCAACCGCCGTTGTGCGGGCCCATGTTCTGGTCCACCGCGAGGGACCACTTGGTCACCGACTTCGCCCAGTTGCGGGTGTAGTCGATGATGTTGTTCATGTCCTCGCGCTGCTGGTTGGCGATCCAGGTGCCGCCGGAGTGCTCGGTGCCGAACGCGTCCAGGTTCGGGTACTGGTTGTGCACCGACGTCTGCTTGGAGACGTCGCCGCCGTAGCCGTGCCAGGCGATGCCGCCGAAGTTGGGGTGGTTGCGGATCGCTGCGTCGTCCACGGATGCGGCCGCGTAGGAGTCGTAGACGTCCCAGTTCCAGTCGTGCGCCAGGACCTTGGTGGACAGGCCCGCGGACTGGAGCTTCGGCAGCAGCTCGCTCCCCAGGAAGTACTGGATGCCGGAGGCGTTCCAGCTCATCGACGGGTAGCCGGAGCAGCAGGTCGGCTCGTTCTGCGGGGTGACGTAGGCGACGTTGACGCCCTGGTTCTTGTACGCCTGGAGGTACTTGACGAAGTAGTTGGCGTAGGCGCCGTAGTCCTCCGCCTTCAGCCAGCCGCCGTTGAGGGAGCCGCTGTCCTTCATCCAGGCCGGAGCCGTCCATGGCGAGGCCATGACAGTCAGAGAAGGGTTGAGCTGGAGCGCCTGCTTGGTCAGCGGGACGACGTCCGCCAGGTCGTGCGCGATGGAGAAGCTGTTCAGGTTCGGGTCGGTCTGGCCGGCCGGCACGTCGTCGTAGGTGTAGCCGTAGCGCGCGAGGTCCGAGGCCCCCATCGGATTGCGCAGGAACGACAGCCCGATGCCGTCCGTGGGCGAGAACAGCTTCCTCATGGTGGCGTCGCGCGTGGCCTGCGAGAGCGCGCCGCTGGAGTTCATCAGCCAGGCCGCGGTGTCCGTGAAGGACGCGCCGCCGCCGGTGAAGGTCTGGTACCGCGTGTTCTCGTCGACGGTGATGTTCTCGCCGCCGCCGCCCGTGCCGGACTGGAAGGCGAACGGCGTCTGCGCCTGGAGCCCGCGCGTGACATGGCGTCCGGCGGCGTCGTCGGTGGTGGTGAGCCAGGCGGTGACCTGCTCACCGGCGGCGTGTGCGGGGGGAACGGCCGCGGTGAAGCCGGCCGCCGAGAGCACGCCGGCCAGCATCAGCCGGAGTGCGTGGGGGGTTCTTCTCATGGGGGGTGCATCCCTTCCTGACGAGACGTCTTGACGGGTCTGCGGGGCCTTAGTTAACTCACGGCGTGATCTAAGTCATGAGTGAACTGCTCGAGCCAGAGTGAACCAGAGAGTCGAGGGAAGGTCTATGCCAAGAACCGCCCTGCTCGTCTCCGCGGCCGTGCTCGCCGCACTGCTCTCGCCGACCGTGTCGCAGGCGGCCGACGACCCCGCCCCGGTCCCCGTGGACCGCTTCGAGGGCGAGGTCCCCTTCGCGTCCCAGCCCGCCGAGGGCATCTTCACCTGGGGCAGCGACTCCGACGACCCGCCCGCCCTGCAGCTGACCGCCCGCCCGGACGCCCCCGAGGGCGAGAAGGTCCTCACCGGCACCTACGACATCAGCGGCTACGGCGGCTTCACCCACGACTTCGCCGCGACCGCGCCCGGCCACGACTGGTCCGCCCACAAGGGCATCCGCTTCTGGTGGGACGGCCAGGACAACGGCAAGAAGATCGCCTTCGAGATCAAGGACGGCGGCGCGAACGGCGAGGCGTCCGAGCTGTGGACCACCTCGTTCACCGACGACTTCACCGGCTGGAAGCAGATCGAGATCCCCTTCACCGACTTCGTCTACCGCACCGACTACCAGCCGGTCGGCGGCATCGACCACGTCCTCGGCCTGACCTCGATGTGGGGGTACGCCGTCACCCTCCCCGTCGGGGTCAAGGACCAATTCGCGATGGACGACGTGGAGTTGTACGGCAAGGCGGACCAGTCCCTGCGCGCCTCCGTCACCACCGACGCCGCGGTCCACCCGGTGAAGGAGGGCGGCACCGCCACCGTCAAGGTCACCCTCGCCACCACCGGCGCCGCCCCGGTCGAGGAGCCCGTGACCGTCGCCTACGAGACCGCCGGCGGCACGGCCGAGCCGGGCAAGGACTACGTCCCTGTCTCCGGCACCCTCACCTTCCCGGCGGGCACGGCCTCCGGCACGTCGCGGACCGTCACGGTCCGCACCCTCAAGGACAAGGCGGCCGAACCCGCCGAGACGATCCCGCTGAAGCTCACGGTCACCGGCGCCAAACCGCCCGCCGAGACCCCGCAGGTCGTCGTCGACGCGCACGGACTGCCGTACCTGGACCCGAAGTTGCCCGTGAAGAAGCGGGTCGACGACCTGCTGTCTCGGATGTCCCTCGAGGAGAAGGCCGGCCAGATGACCCAGGCCGAGCGCGGCGCCGTCGGCGAGGGCGGGGACGTCGCGGCCTACGACCTCGGCTCGCTGCTCTCCGGCGGCGGCTCGACGCCGACGCCCAACACTCCGGCGGCCTGGGCGAAGATGATCGACGGCTTCCAGTTGCGGGCGCAGGCGACCCGCTTCCAGATCCCGCTGGTCTACGGCGTGGACGCGGTGCACGGCCACAACAACCTGGTCGGCGCCACGATCATGCCGCACAACGTCGGCATCGGCGCCACCCGCGATCCCTCGCTCGCCGAGCGGGCGGGCGCGGTGACCGCCTCCGAGGTCCGCGCCACCGGCATCCCCTGGGACTTCGCCCCCTGCCTGTGCGTCTCCCGCGACGAGCGCTGGGGCCGCTCCTACGAGTCCTTCGGTGAGGACCCGGCGCTGGTGACGTCCATGGAGACGGTCGTCCAGGGCCTCCAAGGGGCCGCGAACGGCAGGGACTTGAAGCGGAACGACAAGGTCCTCGCCACCGCCAAGCACTTCGTCGGCGACGGCGGCACCGAGTACGGCTCGTCCACGACCGGCACGTACACGATCGACCAGGGCGTCACCAAGGTCACCCGGCAGCAGCTGGAGGCCGTCCATCTGGCGCCGTACCGGACCGCCGTGGACCGGGGCGTGGGCACGGTCATGCCGTCGTACTCCTCGCTCGACATCCTCGGCGACGGCCAGGGCCCGGTGAAGATGCACGCCCGCGCCGACATGATCAACGGCGTGCTGAAGGGCCGGATGGGCTTCGGCGGGTTCGTCATCAGCGACTGGAACGCCATCGACCAGCTGCCCGGCGACTACCCGGCCCACGTGCGCACGGCCGTCAACGCGGGCGTCGACATGATGATGGTGCCCTACAGCTACAGGGACTTCACCGCGACGCTGATCGCCGAGGTCAAGGCCGGCCGGGTCACCGAGCGGCGGATCGACGACGCCGTCTCCCGCATCCTCACGCAGAAGTTCCGGCTCGGCCTCTTCGAGAAGCCGTACGCCGACACGAGCAACGCCGCGCGGATCGGTTCCGCCGCGCACCGGGCCGTCGCCCGCCAGGCGGCCGCCGAGTCGCAGGTGCTGCTGAAGAACGCGGGCGGGGTGCTGCCGCTGAGGAAGAGCCAGAAGGTCTACGTGGCCGGGTCCAACGCCGACGACATCGGCAACCAGAGCGGCGGCTGGACCGTGACCTGGCAGGGCTCGTCCGGGAACATCGTCCCCGGCACGACGATCCTCCAGGGCATGCGCGACGCGGGCGGCGACGTCACCTACTCCAAGGATGCCTCCGCGCCGACGAGCGGCTACGACGTGGGTGTGGTCGTCGTCGGCGAGACCCCGTACGCCGAGGGCGTCGGCGACGTCGGCAACGGCCGCGACCTCCAGCTGACCGCCGCCGACAAGGCGGCCGTGGACACGGTGTGCGCGGCCATGAAGTGCGCGGTCCTGATCGTCTCCGGGCGGCCGCAGCTCATCGGCGACCGGCTCGGGTCCATCGACGCGCTTGTGGCCTCCTGGCTGCCGGGCACCGAGGGCGACGGCGTGGCCGACGTCCTCTACGGCAAGCGGCCCTTCACGGGCCGACTCCCGGTCACCTGGCCGAAGTCGGAGGCCCAGTTGCCGATCAACGTCGGCGACGCGGCCTACGACCCGCAGTTCCCCTACGGCTGGGGCCTGACGACGCTCACCAAGGCGCCCGGCGGCGGTGCGATCACGCTGAAGGCGCTCGCGGTGGCGGCCGCGGTCGACGAGAAGGCCGGCGCCGACCAGGCGGGCCGCGCGCTCGTCACCAAGGCGCGGCTGATCGTCCAGGAGAAGGTGGGCGAGCACATGACCGCGGCGGTCGCGAAACCCTTCGCCGACGCGGACCACCTCTGCCTCACCGGGAGGTACGGCGCCGCCGTGCAGCGTCTGGAGGATGCGTACAGGGCGGTGTGAGCTGGACGAACATACAGGTTTGGGAGGCTTCGGGTAGCTTCGACACATGAAGGCCGTTCCACGGATCCGAAGCCTCCTGACCCTGCTGCCGGCCCTGGCGCTGGTCCTGCTGACCGTCGCCCTGGCCGCGCCGCGGGCGGCGGCCGACACCGGTGTCACGACGATCTCCGAGGCCCTGCGCAAGAGCCCCGTCTTCGTCGATCCGGCCGCCTCCGCCCAGTTCTCCCGCGGGGACGCGGACGCCCTGGCCAAGAAGATCGAGGACCACGGCAAACCCCTGTTCGTCGTGGTCCTGCCGGCCGGCTACCCGACTGCGAACCTCTTCACGAACCTGCGCACCGCGACCGGCGTCACCGGCCTGTACGCGATCCGCCTCGGCGACCGCTTCGACGCCAGGGCCGACGCCTCGGTCCTGCCGCGCACGGCCGTGCGGAACCTGGTCACCAGCGTGCAGGGCGAGCAGAACACGAAGACCCAGCTCACCGACTTCACGGACCGGGCCCTCGCCCATATGGGCGGCTCGGCCCCGGCGTCCTGGGGCTCGTCCTCCTCGTCCGGCGGGATCTCACCCACGGCGCTGATCGCCGTCGGCGCCGTGCTCGTGGCCGGCGGGGCGGGCGCGTACACCCTCGTTCGGCGCAACCGGCGCCGGCACGAGGAGGAGCAGCGGGCCGCCCTGGAGCGGCTGCGCGTCGTCGTCGACGAGGACATCACCGCCTTCGGCGAGGAGCTGGACCGGCTCGACTTCCATCCGGCCGAGCCGGGCGCCGACGACGCCATGCGCGCCGACTACGAACGCGCCCTGGACGCCTACGAGCAGGCGAAGTCGGCCATGGCCGCCGCGCACAGACCCGAGGACGTGCGGGCCGTCACCCAGGCCCTGGAGGACGGCCGCTTCTCGCTCGCCCAGCTCGCCGCGCGCCGCGAGGGCCGCCCGCTGCCCGAGCGCAGGCCGCCGTGCTTCTTCGACCCGCGCCACGGGCCGTCCGTCGCCGACGCGACCTGGACGCCCCCGGGCGGCGCCCCGCGCGAGGTCCCGGTCTGCGCGGCCGACGCCACCCGCCTCGCCGACGGCCGCGACCCCGTCGTCCGCGAGGTCGACACCGACGACGGCCGCCGCCCCTACTGGGACGCGGGCCCGGCCTACGGCCCCTGGGCGGGCGGCTACTTCGGCGGCGGCCTGCTGCCCGGCCTGCTGATCGGCACCGCCCTCGGCGGCCTGATGGCCACCCCCTCCTACGCGGCCGACTACGGCGCCGGGTACGGCGACTTCGGCGGCGGCTACGACGGCGGCGACGTCTCCGGCTCGGACTTCGACCCCGGCGACTTCGGCGGCGGCTTCGGCGACGGCGGGGGAGGAGGGGACTTCGGGGGCGGCGGGGACTTCGGCGGCGGGTTCTGACGGCCCCGGCGTACGGCCAAATGATGGCCCGAAAAGGGTCGATCGACCGATATCAATCGACTTGCCCTGGCACCTACGCTCTCCTCATGGCGAGTCCACCCGCGGGGGACGGCCACAGCACCGTGGAGGTCCTCGGAGAGGACCGGCCCCTGCTCCGGGAGCGCTGGCAGGAGCTGTCCCGCCGAGCGCGCGTCGCGCTCGCCGCCACGACCTGCGTCCTCGTGCTCGGCGGGGTCCTCGCCTACGTCGCGGGGAACCGCCACCCGCCCCCGCTGCCCGACCCGGGCGACGCCACCTCCGCCCGGATCACCGACCTGGAGATGCCGCACCGCACCAGCGCGGACTTCGACATCACCTTCCGTCTCGCCGCCACCTCCCGGGTCACCTACGTGGGCCTGACCGAGGGCTACGGCAACGTCTCCGTCCACGAGCGCCCCGCCCCCGGCGCGGTGCTGCGCCCCGGCCACGCCCGCGTCCTGCACGCCCGGGTCGACGTCTACTGCGGGGTCCCGCACGTACGCCGGGACACCCCGCTCCTGTACGAGGACCCGGACCCCCACCCGGGCATGCCCCTGCTCTTCGCGATCGTGAGCAACGCGGGAGGCCAGGGCGTGACGCCGATCATCCCGACGGCGTCGCAGTTCGACAGCATCAGCCGCGCCGTGCAGCAGGTGTGCGGCTGACGCGCGTCAGCCGCCGCGCGGCACCACCAGCCCCGTCTCGTACGCCATCACGACCGCCTGCGTGCGGTCGCGCAGGCCCAGTTTGGACAGGATGCGGCTGACGTGGGTCTTCACGGTCTGCTCGCCCAGGTGCAGGCGGGCGGCGAGTTCCGGGTTGGAGAGCCCCTCGGCGAGCAGCCGCAGGACGTCCGTCTCGCGCGGGGTGAGGACGTCGAGGGTGCCCCGGGCGGGGGCCTTCGGGCGCAGCCGCGCGAACTCCGCGATCAGGCGGCGGGTGATGCCGGGCGCGAGCAGGGCCTCGCCGGCGGCGACCACCCGGACCGCGTCGAAGAGCCGTTCCGCGGTCACGTCCTTGAGCAGGAACCCGCTGGCGCCCGCCGTCAGGGCGTCGTAGACGTGCTCGTCGAGGTCGAAGGTGGTGAGCACCAGGACGCGCGGCGCGTCCGGGCCCCGCAACCGCGCGGTCGCCTGGATACCGTCCATGACCGGCATGCGCACGTCCATGAGGACGACGTCGGGCGCCTGCTCCCGGCACACGCGCACCGCCTCGGCGCCGTCGCGGGCCGTCCCGACGACCGTGAAGTCGGCCTGGGTGGCGAGGAGTCCGGCGTACCCGGCCCGCACCACCTCGTGGTCGTCGGCGACGACGATGCGGATGCTCATGCCGTTGCCTCCCCCCGCACCGGCAGCCGTGCCTCGACGAGGAACCCACCGCCGGCCGCGGGCCCGGTGCGCAGGTGGCCGGCTACGGTCGGCACCTGCTCGCGCACAGCGCCCAGGCCGTGGCCGGGCGCGTTGTCGCGGACGCGGACGGCCGGGTCGGCGACGACGATGCGGATGCTCATGCCGTTGCCTCCCCCCGCACCGGCAGCCGTGCCTCGACGAGGAACCCACCGCCGGCCGCGGGCCCCGTGTGCAGGGTGCCGCCCACGGTCGCCACCCGTTCGCGCATGCCGAGCAGGCCGTGGCCGGGGGCCTCGGCGGTCGCGGGACCGGGGCCGTTGTCGCGGACGCGGACGGCCAGGTCGGTGTAGCCGTAGCGGAGTTCGACGTCCACGGCGGCTCCCGGGGCGTGCCGGCGGGCGTTGGTCAGCGCCTCCTGGACGATCCGGTACGCGGTGACCTCGATCCCCGGGTCGAGCGCCGCGACCGGCCCGCTCACGATCAGCCGCGTCGTCGAACCGGCCGCGTCCCGCGCCTCGTCGAGCAGGTCCATCAGCTGGCCGAGCCCCGGCTGGGGCCTGCGCCGGGTGCCCGTGCCCTCCGTGCCCCGGGCGTCCTCCCGCAGCACGCCCAGCAGCCGCCGCATCTCCGTCAGGGCGGTGCGCGCGGTGTCCCCGATGGCCAGGAACCGGGCGGCGCCCTCGGGCGGCAGACCGGACGTGGTCAGCCGCGCGTTCTCCGCCTGCACGGCGATCATCGAGATGTGGTGCGCCACGACGTCGTGCAACTCCCGCGCGATGCGCGCCCGTTCACCCCGGGCCGCATGCTCCAGCAGCGTGTCCGCGAACGCCCGCTCGGTCGCGCTGTGCGCCAGCGCGGTGCTGCGCGCGTGATGCGCGACCCCCGTCGCCGCGGCGGCGGACGCGAGCGTGGCCAGCAGCACGGCCACCACCCGGGTGGCGTCCTGCGTACCGGACAGCGCGACGATCACGTACGGCACGACCAGCAGCCCGCCCAGCAGGGTCCTGCCCCCGCGGGTGAGAACGTAGACGCAGGTCAGCTGGGCGACGACGCCTCCGGCCGTGAGGGCGTGGAACGGGACGAGGGCGAGCACGCACGCCGCGCTGAGCGCGAGCGCGGTGCCGGCCCGGCCGAGCCCGTCGCCGCGCAGCACGAAGACCAGCGGAAGCGTCGTGGCGAGGGCGAGCAGCAGGACGGCGGCGAGGTTGCCGTGCGGGCCCGGGCCCCGCACCAGGGTCTCCCCGGCGGCCAGGACGGCGAGGGCGCAGCCGACCGCCACCGCCGGGACGCTCTCCCCGGCGCCGAGCCACCTGCTCGCGGCGGCCGGGACCGCTCTCTCCTCACCCACCCGGTCATTGTGCCCACCCCCTCCCCGCCGGGCGTCCCCCGCGGGAGGGACCTCCCCGGCGTGACGACACCCCGCGCGGCCGCCCCTAGCCTCCCTCCTCATGAGTGACGCAACGATCGAAGTCCTGGGCCTGCGCAAGCGGTTCGGCCGGACCCTCGCGGTCGACGGCCTCTCGTTCAGGGTCGAGCCCGGCACGGTCACCGGCTTCGTGGGGCCCAACGGCGCCGGCAAGTCCACCACCATGCGGGCCCTGCTCGGTCTGGACGCCCCCGACGAGGGCGCCGCCCTCATCGGCGGCCGGCCCTACCACGCCCTGCGCACCCCGCTCCTGGAGGTCGGCGCCCTGCTGGACGCGGCCGCCCTGCACCCGGCCCGCCGCGGACGGGACCACCTGCGCTGGCTGGCCCATTCCCACGGCCTGCCCGCCGCCCGGGTGGACGAGGTGCTGGAGCAGGTCGGCATGGAGGCGGCGGCCCGCCGCAGGGCCGGCGGCTACTCCCTCGGCATGCGCCAGCGCCTCGGCATCGCCGCCGCGCTCCTCGGCGACCCGCCGGTCCTGCTCCTCGACGAGCCGGTCAACGGTCTCGACCCCGAGGGCATCCAGTGGGTGCGGGGCCTGCTGCGCACACTCGCCGCCGAGGGCCGCGCCGTCCTGGTCTCCAGCCATCTGATGAGCGAACTGGAGGACACCGCCGACCACTTGGTGGTGATCGGCCGCGGCCGCCTCATCGCCGACACGGCCGTCTCCGACCTCCTGGCCGCCGCCTCCGGCGACCGGGTCCGGCTGCGGACCGACGCCCGCACCGAGGCGATGGAGCTGCTCGCCCGCTCGGGCGCCACCGTCGCCGTCACCGGCCGCGACACCCTCACCGTCACCGGCCTGCCCGCCCGCCGGATCGTGGAGCTGCTGAACGGGGCCGACGTCCCCTTCGCGGAGGTGGGCGCCCACCGGGCGACCCTGGAGGAGGCGTACATGGAACTCACCCGGGACGCGGCCGAGTTCACGGCGTCCACCGGCACCGACGAGGTGGCCTCATGACGACGACCCTCACCCCCTACCGCTCCCGGCTCCACCCGGCGAAGGCGGGCTTCGGGCGGCTGCTGCACGCGGAGTGGACCAAGTTCCGCACGGTGCGCGTGTGGCTGATCGTGCTGGCGGTGGCGGCCGTCGTCATCGTCGTGATCTCCCAGCTCTCCGCGAGCGGCTCCAGCACCAGCGGCGACCACGAGATCGTCCTCGGCCCGGACGGCACGGTGGTCGTCGACAGCTTCCGCTTCGCCCACCGCCCGCTGACCGGCGACGGCACCGTCACCGTCCGCGTCGCGTCCCTGAAGAGCGCCGACGGCAAGGCCCTGGAGCCCTGGGCGAAGGCCGGTGTCATGGTCAAGTCGAGCCTGAAGGAGGGCTCCGCGTACGCGGCCGTGCTCACCACCCCCGGCCACGGCGTCCGCATGCAGTGGAACTTCACCCACGACAGGGCCGGTCCGGACGACGGCTCCCGCTGGCTGCGCCTGACGAGGAAGGGCGACCACCTCACGGGCTACGACTCCGCCGACGGCCGCACCTGGTCGAAGGTCGGGGACGTACGGCTGCCGGGCCTGCCGCGGACCGTGCAGGCGGGCGCGTTCGCGGGCACCCCCGCCCACAACGTCGTGCACCGCGCCTTCGGCGGCACGAGCGAGACGTACGGCGGCGGCGAGATCACCGCGACGTACGACCACCTGACCCTCGACGGCACCTCGGCCGCCCGCCGCTGGGCGAGCACGGACGTGGGCGGCCCGAGGCCCAACGGCCCGGCGCCCGCGAACGACCGGCCCGGTGTCACCACCGTCTCCCCGGCCGGCACCTACACCCTCACCGGACACGGGGACATCGCCCCCGACGAGAACCGCCCCGACATGGTCCAGATGAGCTTCCAGGGGGTCTTCGTGGGCGTCCTGTTCATGGTCGCCCTGGGCGCGCTCTTCGTGACGGCCGAGTACAGGCGCGGCATGATCCGCACGACGTTCACGGCGACACCGGCCCGGCTGAAGGTGCTGGCCGCGAAGGTGACGGTGATCGCCGCCGTCACCTTCACGACGGGCCTGGTGGCCACCGCCGTGGGCTTCACCCTGGCCCAGCGGCAGCTGCGCTCCAACGGCTTCCGGCCACCGGAGTTCCCGGACCTCTCCGTCCTGGACGACCCGGCCCTGCGGGCGGTGGCCGGCAGCGCCGTGCTGCTGGCCCTGGTGGCGGTCCTGGCTCTGGGGGTGGGCGTGGCGCTGCGGAGCACCGCGGGCGCCATCGCGACCGTCGTGGTGCTGGTCATCCTTCCGCAGATCCTGTCCTTCGCCTTCCCGCTGCCCGCCGCGCAGTGGCTGCTGCGGGTGACCCCGGCGGCGGCGTTCGCGATCCAGCAGGGGGTGACCCACTACCCCCAGGTGGAGCACAACTGCCTGCCGGAGAGCGGCTGTTACCCCCTGTCTCCGTGGCCGGGCCTCGCCGTCCTGGCGGCCTACGCGGCGGCCGCGCTGCTGCTCGCGGCCTGGCGGCTGCGCCGGAGGGACGCATGAGGTGGCTGCACGCGGAGTGGACCAAGCTCCGCACCCTGCCGAGCACCTGGTGGCTGCTGGCGGCGACCGTGGTCCTGACCGTGGCGGTGGGCGCGGCGGCGGCCTCCTCCCTGACGACCGAGGTCTGCCCGACCCCGCAGGCGTGCCACGAGGACACGGTGAAGCTGAGCCTGTCGGGGGTGTGGCTGGGCCAGGCGACCTGCCTGGTCCTGGGCGCCCTCTCGATGGGCGCGGAGTACGGCACCGGCACGGTGCGCACCACACTCATGGCGATGCCGGTGCGCTGGCGGGTGCTGACCGCGAAGGCGGCGGCCCTGTCCCTGCTCACGGCGGCCACCGCGGCGGTGGCGATCCCGCTGTCGCTGTGGACGGCGAGCCTGATCCTCCCGCTGCACGGCCCCACCCTCCGCGCGACGGCGGGCTCGATCCTCATCCTGACCCTGGTAGCCCTCCTGGGCCTGGGCCTGGCCACCCTCCTCCGGGACACCGCGGCCGGCATCACCTCCGGCCTCGGCCTCCTCTACGTCGTCCCGCTGCTGGCCGACATCCTGGCCTCGCCCACCTGGCAGCACCGCCTCCAGCGCTGGACGCCCATGCCCGCGGCCCTCTCCGTGCAGGCGACGAGAAACCTCGACCGCCTGCCGATCGCCCCCTGGCCGGGACTGGGAGTACTGGCGGCCTACGCGGCGGGGCTGCTGATGGCCGGGGGAGTGGTGTTCCGGCTGCGCGACGCCTGACCGGGGTCCGCCCCAGCCGGCCCGCCGAAGTAGGACAGGAACCGGCCTTCCCGCCGACTACGGTCGCCTCCATGCCCCTCCCCGACACCGCGGCGGCCCTGCCGTTCGCCTCGGCCGCGGACCTGGACGCCTGGCTCGCCGCCCACCCCGCACCGCATCCCGGCCTCTGGGTGAAGGTGGCCAGGAAGGGTTCGGGCCCGGCCTCCGTGGACTGGGCCGAGGTCAACGACGTGGCCCTGTGCCACGGCTGGATCACCGGTCAGCGCAAGGCGCTCGACGCCACGCACTTCCTCCAGAAGATCACCCCGCGCAGGCCGGGCAGCCTCTGGTCGATGGTCGACGTGCGCCGGGTGGCCGAGCTGACCGAGGCCGGCCGGATGCGCCCCGCGGGCCTCGCCGAGGTGACCGCCGCCCGGGCGGACGGGCGCTGGGCGGCGGCCTACGCCTCACAGAAGGAGGCCGAGGTCCCCGCAGACCTGGCGACGGCCCGCGGGCGGCGGCCGCCTTCGGCGCGCTCGGCCGCACCGGCCGCACCGGCCGCTACCAGGTGATCTTCGGCCTCCTCACGGCCCGCACCGCGCGGGGCCGCGCGGCCCGTCTGGAGGCCGCCCTCGACCGGCTCGGCCGCGTGGAGTGAGGCAAGCGAACGCCGAGCGCCCGCCCCCTGGGAAGGGAGCGGGCGCTGTCGGACGCGGTGCTGTGAAGGCTCAGCCCTGCCGCATCAGGCGCTCTTGATCGCCGAGATGTCGAAGTTCAGCTTGATCTTGTCGGAGACCAGCACGCCGCCCGTCTCCAGCGCGGCGTTCCAGGTCAGGCCCCACTCGGAGCGCAGGATCTCCGCCTTGCCCTCGAAGCCGACGCGCTCGTTGCCGAACGGGTCCTTCGCGGCGCCGTTGAACTCCAGGTCGATGGTGACCGGCTTGGTGGTGCCGAGGATCTCCAGGTCGCCGGTGATCCGGTAGTCGTCGCCGCCGAGGGACTCCGCCTTGGTGGAGCGGAAGGTCATGGTCGGGAACTCGTCGATCTTGAAGAAGTCGGCGCTCTTCAGGTGCCCGTCACGGTCGGCGGACCCGGTGTCGATGCTGTCCATCTTGACGTCGATGGACGCCGACGACGCGGACGGGTCGCTGCCGTCCAGGTGCAGCGAGCCGCTGAAGTCGAGGAACTTGCCCTTGACGTTCGTGACCATGGCGTGGCGGACGGTGAAGCCGATCGTCGAGTGGGCGGCGTCGATCGTGTAGTCGCCGGTCAGCGCGGTCAGCTCGGGGGTCGCCATGACGTACTCCTTCGGGTTGATGTTGAAACTTGAACTAATCAACGAGAACGACCGTAGACCTATTCCCTTCAAGTTTCAACATCATCCGCAGAGTGTCGACGGGAGTTCGCAGAGTGTTGGCGAACGGCTCCCGTGGTGGTAGATGCCCAGTGCATGAACCCCCATCGCAGAGGCTCCATGAGGCCCACCCGCCGAGCCGTGTTACTCGCGGCCGCTCTCGTCGCCGCGGCCGCGCCGGCCGCACGCGCCGCCACCGCGGACCCCTTCGACACCCTCCGCCGCCGCTGGCTCGACATCGCCCTCGGCACGGGCTACGACCCCACGGCGGAGCCCTACGCCTCCCGCCTCGCCGGGACCGGCGAACTGGCCCGCGCCCTCCGGGCGACCATGACCCCGACCCCCACCTCGCTGTGGCCCGGCTACCCCTACGACCCGCCCGCCGGCATCACCCAGAGCTACAGCCGGCTGTGGACGATGACCCAGGCCTACGTCCAGCAGGGCACCGGCTCGACCGGCGACCCGGCCCTTCTCGCGGACGTCCTGCGCGGCCTCGACCACCTCTCCGCCACGGTCTACAACCCCTCCACCACCCGCTACGGCAACTGGTGGGAGTGGCAGATCGGCAGCCCACGCCTGCTGATGGACATCGTCGCCGCCCTCCACGACCACCTCACCGCCGCGCAGGCGGACGCCGCCTGCGCCGCCGTGGACCACTTCGTCCCCGACACGATGCTCACCGACTACTCCGGCACCTCCACCGGCGCCAACCGCGTCGACCTGTGCCGCTCGGTCGCCCTGCGCGGCATCCTGGGGCGCGCGGACGCCAAGATCGCGCTCGCCCGGGACGCCCTGTCGCCGGTCTTCCCCTACGTCACCCAGGGGGACGGGCTCTACGCGGACGGCTCGTTCGTGCAGCACACCTGGGTCGCCTACTCGGGGACGTACGGACAGGTCATGCTCGACGGCCTCGGGCGCCTGTTCACGCTCCTCGCGGGCTCGGCCTGGGAGGTGACCGACCCGAACCGGCAGATCGTCCTCGACAGCGTCGAGCACGCCTACGCGCCCCTGATCCACGACGGGTTGGTGATGGACTGCGTCAACGGCCGCGCGATAAGCCGGGGTTACCTCAAGAGCGACGACCTGCACGTCATGCGCAGCGACCACTTCCACGGCCAGGGCATCATCGCCGCGATCGCGCTCCTGGCCGGCGGGGCGAGCGACGCCGAACGCGAGCGCTGGCAGTCGTACGTCAAGGGATGGATCGAACGGGACACGGTGACACCGATCCTGACGGCGCCTCAGTTCGGCGTGGCCGACCTGGCGCGGCTGCACACGGTCGCTGACGCGCCGGTCCCGGCCGCCCCCGAACCACCCGGCCACCGCCTCTTCCCGGCGATGGACCGCGCGGTGCACCGCGGCCGGGGCTTCGCGGCGAGCATCGCGATGTGCAGCGACCGCATCACCTACTACGAGTGCGGCAACGGCGAGAACCCGCGCGGCTGGCACACCGGCGCGGGGATGCTCTCGTGGTGGCCAAGTGATCGAGCCGATCAGTACACGGACTGGTTCTGGCCCACCGTCGACTGGTACCGGCTGCCCGGCACCACCGTCTCCACCAGGCGCCTGGCCGACAACGCGGGCGGCGAGTGGGGTGCGCCCAAGCCGGACGTGCGCTGGGTGGGCGGCACGACGGACGGCACGTACGCGGCCGTCGGCCAGCATCTGAAGGGCCTCGGTTCGACGCTCCAGGCCCGTAAGTCCTGGTTCTGCGTCGAGGACGCGGTGATCTGCCTCGGCGCCGGCATCACCGCCACCGACGGCGTCCCGGTCGAGACGGTCGTCGACAACCGCAATCTGGGGGAGGGCGGGACCCAGGAGTTCGCGCACGGGCGCGGCTGGGCCCATCTGGAGGGCCACGGCGGCTGGCTGGTGCCCGGCGGCGGCCTGCGCACCCTGCGCGAGGACCGCACGGGCGCCTGGTCCGACATCAACACCACCAGCGCCCCGGAGCGGGCCACCCGCCGCTGGCAGACCCTCTGGCTCGACCACGGCACGGACCCGGTGGACGCCGCCTACCTCTACGTCGTCATGCCCGGCGCCTCGCGGCGGGCCGTCGCCACCCGGGCCGCCGACCGCCACTGGCTGCTGCCGCTCGCCAACGACGGCGCCCGCCAGGCCGTCCGCGTCCCCTCCCTCGGCCTCACGGCCGCCAACTTCTGGCAGGCCGGCACGGCGGGCCCGCTGACCGCCTCCGCGGCGGCGGGCGTGCTGCTCCGCGAGCGGGGCCGCACCGCTACCCTCTGCGTGAGCGAGCCACCCCGAACGGGTGAACCGCTGGAGATCACCTGGGACCGTCCGGTCCGGGCGGTCGTGCGGGCCGACGAGAGCGTCGAGGTGCTGGCCACCGGACGTCGGCTGCGGCTCAGGATTACCCCAGGCGTGTCATGTGCGACTCACCGATGTGAGGTGACTCTCGGCTGACGGCTTTGTGTGACCTCTACAAGCCGGACGCCCCCTGAGCAGTCGGAATGCCTGCACGCCGGTCAGGTTCTGTTCAGGGGTACCAGGAAAACGGGCCGGAGACTGTACGGAGTCGACGGCTCGCATTCCTCGGTGGGCTTCGTAAGGTCACTACATGACCGTTTTGGATGAGGCGCCGAGTGAGTCGACGGGTGAGCCGGCGGACGCGCGCGGGCGAGTCGCCGAGCTGCACGAGATCCGTGCCCGGGCGCTGGCCGGGCCGAGCGAGAAGGCGACCGAGGCGCAGCATGCCAAGGGCAAGCTGACCGCGCGGGAGCGTAT
>NZ_JBHVGU010000028.1:109276-141475 GCF_042800575.1 Streptomyces sp. NPDC057616 | reverse complement strand
ACGCTGAGCGACGCCCCCGGTGGGACGCTGTCTTGGGGCACTACCACCGGGTACTCTCAACGCGATATGAGCACCGAGAACCTCCCCCAGAGCCCTGAGCAGCCGCCTCGCAAGCCGCGCGTGGCCGTCGTGTTCGGCGGGCGCAGCTCCGAACACGGGATCTCCGTGGTCACCGCCGGCGCCGTCCTGCGCGCCGTCGACCGGACCAAGTACGACGTCCTGCCGATCGGCATCACCAAGGACGGCCGCTGGGCCCTCACCGCCGACGAACCGGAGCGCATGGCGATCACCGACCGCCGCACCCCGGACGTCGAGGAGCTGGCCGAGTCCGACGAGGGCGGGGTGGTGCTCCCCGTCGACCCCCAGAACCGCGAAGTCGTCTACAGCGAACCCGGATCGGTGCCCAAGGCGCTCGGCGAGGTCGACGTCGTCTTCCCCGTCCTGCACGGCCCCTACGGCGAGGACGGCACCCTGCAGGGCCTGCTGGAGCTCTCCGGCGTCCCGTACGTGGGCTCGGGCGTGCTCGCCTCGGCCGTCGGCCAGGACAAGGAGTACATGAAGCGGGTGTTCACCTCGTTCGGGCTCAAGGTCGGCCCGTACGTGGTGATCCGGCCGCGCGAGTGGGAGCGCGACGAGGCGGCCGCCCGCAAGAAGATCGTCGACTTCGCGGGCGAGCACGGCTGGCCGCTCTTCGTGAAGCCCGCGCGCGCGGGCTCGTCGATCGGCATCACCAAGGTCGACGACCTCTCCGGGCTCGGCGACGCGATCGCGGAGGCCCAGCGGCACGACCCGAAGATCCTCGTGGAGGCGGCACTGCGCGGCCGCGAGATCGAGTGCGGGGTGCTGGAGTTCGAGGACGGCCCGCGCGCGAGCGTGCCTTCGGAGATCCCGCCGCCGGACGCACACGCGTACTACGACTTCGAGGCGAAGTACATCGACTCGACCCCCGGCATCGTGCCGGCGCCGCTGACGCCCGAGGAGACCGCCGAGGTGCAGCGGCTCGCGGTGGCCGCCTTCGAGGCCGCGTCCTGCGAGGGCCTGGTGCGCGCGGACTTCTTCCTCACCGAGGACGGCGAGTTCGTGATCAACGAGATCAACACGATGCCCGGCATGACCCCGATCTCGATGTACCCGCAGATGTGGCAGGCGAGCGGGATCAGCTACCCCGAGCTGGTGGGCAAGCTGATCGAGGCGGCGCTGCGCAGGTCCACGGGCCTGCGCTGAGCGAAGGACCCCGTCAGGAGGCGATCCCCTCGGGGATCGCCTTCTTCACTGCGGGGGCCAGGTCGACCAGCGGCGCGAGGCCGTCTCCGGTACGGCCCTTGGGGATGGTCACCTCCACGTAGGCGGTGCGCAGCGTGGTGGTGAAGCGGAACGAGCCGTCCTGCCGCTTCTGCAGCAGCCAGCCGACCTTGTCGACCTCGACCCCGTCGGCCTCCGGATCGGACATCTCGGCGGGCCGCTCGACACCGCAGCGCAGTATGATCGCCGGGTCGCCCCAGCCCGCGGTCAGCGCGGAGGCGGGTTCGGGATCCCGGCGATCCTGGCCGTCGACCTTCGACGGCAGCACCTTGTCCAGGTTCTGGCACAGCTTGGTGACCTTCGCACCCGGGCCTGGAACCGCGGCCCGGGCGCTGTCGTCTGCTGAGGAGCAGCCCGTTGCCGTGATCAGTGCGGCGGCGAGAACGGGCAGCCCGAGAAGGGTTCGGCGCCGGTGACGGATGGAGTTCACCGGCCAAGGGTAGACGGGGGCTACAGATGGACGACCGGGCAGGTCAGGGTACGCGTGATCCCGTCCACTTGCTGGACTTTGGCGACCACCATGCGGCCGAGGTCGTCCACGGTGTCCGCCTGCGCCCGCACGATCACGTCATAAGGTCCTGTCACGTCCTCGGCCTGGATGACTCCAGGAATCTTGCTGATCGTCTCGGCGACGGTCGACGCCTTGCCGACCTCCGTCTGGATCAGGATGTACGCCTGTACCACGGAACCTCCAGGGCGGCCACGAGGATCATGTGGGGAAAAGGAACGCCACGGTATCGCGTCGCCGCACGCCGCGGGGAGACCTGCGCGGGCCACGCTCCACGCGCCGGGGCGCAGGCACGGCAGAAGTTGACGGACACCTCGACCGTATCGAGGACACTGATGACGCGCGACCGGGAACTGCACGGGACAGAAGGGGAGCAAGCGCAATGAAGGGCACTGTTGGTGAGCTTGGCGAGTTCGGGCTCATCAGGGAGCTCACCTCCCGTCTCACCACCACCCCGGCGGTCCGGGTCGGCCCCGGCGACGACGCCGCGGTGGTCGCCGCGCCCGACCGGAGGGTCGTGGCCAGCACCGACATCCTCCTGGAGGGGCGGCACTTCCGCCGCGACTGGTCCACCGCCTACGACGTCGGGCGCAAGGCGGCCGCGCAGAACCTCGCGGACATCGCCGCGATGGGCGCCGTGCCGACCGCGCTGTTGCTCGGCCTGGTCGTCCCGGCCGAACTCCCGGTCACCTGGCCGAGCGAGCTGATGGACGGGCTGCGCGACGAGTGCCAGGTCGCGGGCGCCTCGGTGGTCGGCGGCGATGTCGTACGGGGCGACACGATCATGGTGTCGATCACCGCGCTCGGCGATCTGCGCAACCAGGAGCCGATCACCCGGGCCGGCGCCCAGCCCGGCGACCGCGTCGCCGTCACCGGCTGGCTCGGCTGGTCCGCCGCCGGATACGCGGTGCTCTCCCGCGGCTTCCGCTCGCCGCGCGCCTTCGTGGAGGCGCACCGGCGCCCCGAACCGCCGTACCACGCGGGCCCGGCCGCGGCCGGCCTCGGCGCGACGGCGATGTGCGACGTCAGCGACGGCCTGATCGCCGACCTCGGGCACATCGCCGAGGCCAGCAAGGTGCGCATCGACATCCGGTCCGGCGCGATCGACATCCCGTCCCAGATGAACGACATCGGGCAGGCCGTCGGCGTCGACCCCATGCAGTGGGTGCTGACCGGGGGAGAGGACCACGCGATCGTGGCGACCTTCCCGCCGGACGTGAAGCTGCCCGCCCGCTGGAAGGTGATCGGCGAGGTGCTCAACCCCTCGGCGCTGCCGCAGGTCACGGTCGACGGGGCGCCGTGGACCAGCAAGGGCGGCTGGGACCACTTCGGCGGGGACATCGAGTCATGAGCGTGCCGCCCCGGGTGCTGACCGTCGCGGGCTCCGATTCCGGCGGCGGGGCCGGCATCCAGGCCGACCTGAAGACGATGCTCGCGCTCGGCGTGCACGGCATGAGCGTCGTCACGGCGGTCACGGCGCAGAACTCGCTGGGTGTGCAAGGGGCTTGGGAGCTGCCGGTGGAGGCGGTGCGGGCGCAGTACCGCAGCGTCGTCGACGACATCGGCGTCCAGGCGGTCAAGACCGGGATGCTCTCCTCGGCCGAACTCGTCGAGGCGGTCGCCGAGTTGATCGGCGGCACGGACGTCCCGGCGGTCGTCGACCCGGTGGGCGTCTCCAAGCACGGGGACCCGCTGCTGGCGGCCTCCGCGCTGGACTCCGTACGCACGAAGCTGCTGCCGGCCGCGACGGTGGCGACGCCCAACCTCGACGAGGTCGCCCAACTCACCGGCGTCCGGGTCGAGTCGGAGGCGGACCTGCGCGAGGCCGCGGCGGCCGTCCTGGCGTACGGACCGCGGTGGGTGCTCGTCAAGGGCGGTCATCTCGCGGCCGGGAGCGAGGCGGTCGACCTGCTCACCGACGGCTCCGAGGAGCGCTGGCTGCGCGCGCCGCGCCACGACAACCGGCACACGCACGGCACGGGTTGCACCCTCGCGTCCGCGATCGCGTCGCAGCTCGCGAAGGGGCAGTCCGTGCCGGAGGCGGTGGCGGCGGCCAAGCGGTACGTCACCGGGGCGATCGCGGCCGGCTTCGCGCTCGGCGGCGGGATCGGGCCCGTGGACCACGGCTGGGCCCTCAGCAGGGAGCCTCGAAGGGGTAGTCCCTCAGCGTGATGCCGGTCGCCGCCTTCTCGGTCAGCCGTTTGAAGAAGCGGGCCAGCGGGCGGGAGCCGAGGAGCCGGTACATCCGGTCGCGGCTGCGGATGCGGCGCTCGGTCGCCGGGGCGAAGAACGGGCCCGCGTTGCCGGAGATCTTCTGGCAGCCCCTGGCGAAGTCCCGGACGCGCGTCTCGTACTCGGCGTAGGCGGTGCGGAAGTCACCGCCCGCGAGGGCGAGTTCACCCGCGAGGACGTACGCGGCGACGATCGCCGCACCCGTGCCCATCCCGCCCATGGTCGCCCCGAACCCGGCGTCCCCGAGCAGCGCCACCCGGCCCTCGGTCAGGCGGTCGACGTGGATCTGGGCGATCGCGTCGAAGTACACGTCGTCGGCCGCCTCCAGCGCCTTGAGGACGGCGGGCGTCTCCCAGCCCATCCCGGCGAAGCGCTCCGCCAGGATCCGCTTGACCGCCGCGACGTCCCGGCGGTCGTACGACAGCCGCTCGGAGCGGAAGACCAGCAGCGCGCCCGCACGGTCCGGGTCGCCGTCGTAGTTGCCGATGCAGACCGCGCGGCCGGGCTCGCTGTAGAGCCGGCCGGTGCGGTCCAGACCGAGGTCGTTGGGGACGTCGAAGCCGGCCACGTAGTGGTCGAAGAAGCGCAGGTAGCGGGATTCGTCACCGAAGACGAGACGGCGGGTGAGGGAGTGCAGCCCGTCCGCGCCGACGACGAGGTCGAAGCGGCGGGGCGCGCCCTTGTCGAAGGTGACCTCCACGCCGTCCGCGTCCTGCGCGAGGGAGGCGATCGAGTCGCCGAAGACGTACTCGACGTCGTCCTTGGTGCGCTCGTACATGATCCGCGCGAGTTCGCCGCGGAAGATCTCGACGTCGCCGCTCATCATCTCGGCGGGCAGGTCCACGCGGGGCGTGCCGTCGGCGCCGACGACGGTCTGGCGGCCCATGTGGGTCTGGCGGGCGTGGATCTCGTCCCAGATGCCCATGGCGGTCAGGACGGTGCGGTGGACGTGGCCGCGGAAGTCGACCGCGAAGCCGCCGCCGCGCAGTGCGGGCGCCTTCTCGACGACGGTGGCCCGGGCGCCGAGCCGTGCGAGGTTCAGGGCGAGGGCGGGACCGGCGACGCTCGCGCCGGAGATCAGGACGGTGAGGTGGCCGAGGTTCTTCGTCTGCTTCGTCATGCACCGAGCGTCGGCGGCGGCGCTGACCGTCCACCTACCGTTCGCTGACCGCCGCTCCTACCGTTCGCCGAGCGCCGCCGACCGCAGGCGTTCGCCCTGCTCGAATGCTTCGTCGTAGGCCTCGGGCGACAGCTTCTCGCGTACGTCCTTCTCGGTCGCCGCGACGTCGGGGTCGCCCTCCACGCGCATGCCGCGCAGCGCGGTCGCGGCGCCGAGCAGGACGGCGGCGCGCCCGGCGGAGCCGGCGACGGACGCCAACGCCTCGGCCGCGTCGGCGAGTTCCAGGTCGCCCGGCCCCTCGACGGCGAGCTCCGCGGCCTGCCGGAACCACTCGCGGGCCTCCTCGGCGTGCCCCTCGGCGGCGGCCGTGCGGCCGAGCCCGATGAGGATGCGGACCGTCTCGCCGACGCTGAACCAGTTGGCGGCACACTCCTGGAGGGCGTCCTCGTAGTGCACGCGCGCGCGTGCCGTGTCCCCGGCGAGCCGGGCCGCGTCACCGAGGCCGCGCCGCGCCGCCGCCACCTTGTCGGGCAGGCCCGCGCCCCGGGCGAGCGTGAGCGCCTGCGCGAAGCACGCCTCGGCGCCGGCCCGGTCGCCGCGGTGCAGCAGGACCGTGCCGCGGGTGCGCAGCAGATCCGCGGTCTCCTCGGGCGCGGCCAGCTCCCGGACGTGGGCCAGCCCCTCGTCGAGAAGTTCCAGCGCGTGCGGTGTCCGCCCGCGCGCGTGGGCGAACATGCCGAGCGGTTCGAGGCAGTTGGCCATGCCCCAGCGGTCGCCCACGGCCCGGAATCCCTCCAGCGCCCGCGCGAAGGACGCCTCGGCGTCCCGCGGCCGGCCCGCGAACTGCGCCCGGAAGCCGAGGCCCACGTCCAGCAGGGCCCGCGCCCAGGGGTCCGCCCCCGCCAGTGTCAGGGCGTGCTCGTCGGCGTGCGGGCGCGGGCCGGCCGCCACCGACCACAGCACGAGGACGTACGGCAGCCGCAGCGGCCCCGGGTAGGCGCCGAGGACGGCGTCCGCGCGTGCGAGGAGGCCCGGGTCGCCGCCCGCGCCTTCGCCGTCGCCCTCGCCGGACAGCGCGTTGATCAGGCACAGGACGTACTCCTCCACCAGGCCCGGCGGCGGGGTGTCCCCGACGGCGGCCAGCAACTCCCGTGCCGTCGCCACCTGTTCGCCGTGCAGCCCGCGCAGCCGCCAGAACCACGACAGGGCGGCGGCGAGGCGCAGGGCGTTCTCGGGGTCGCCGGGCACGAGGTGCCGCAGCGCCGCGACCAGGTTGCCGTGCTCGGCGGTCAGCCGGTCCAGCCAGGGCAGCTGGCCGCCGCCCCGCAGCAGCGGTTCCGCGTGCCCGGCGAGCCGCAGGAAGTACGCGGCGTGCGCGTCGGCGAGCTCGCCGCGGGCGGATAGGTCCTCCGCGGCGAACGCCCTGATCGTCTCCAGCATGCGGTAGCGCCCCTCGGACACCTCCAGGAACGACTTCTCGACCAGCGAGGCCAGCACGTCCTCCGGGTAGGGCAGTGCGCACACCGCCTCGACCGCCTCCAGGGTCGCGCCGCCGGAGAACACGGTCAGCCGCCGTGCCAGCTCCCGCTCCTCCTCGTCGAGCAGGTCCCAGCTCCACTCGACCACGGCACGCAGGGTGCGGTGCCGGGGCGCCTTGGAGCGGTCGCCGCGGGACAGCAGCCGGAACCGGTCGTCCAGGCGGTCCGCCAGCTCGTCCGGGGTCAGTGTGCGCAGCCGGGCCGCCGCCAGCTCGATGGCGAGCGGCAGCCCGTCGAGGGCGGCACAGATGCCGGGCACGCGCGCGTGCCCCTCGAAACCCGGGCGCACGGCACGCGCGCGGTCCAGGAAGAGCAGCTCGGCGGGCTCGGGCCGCAGCGGCGGCACGGGGACCAGCATCTCGCCGGTGATCCCGAGGGACTCCCGGCCGGTGGCGAGGACGCGCACCCCGGGGCAGCCGGCCAGCAGCAGCGCGGCGACGCGGGCGGCGTCCTCGACCAGGTGCTCGCAGTTGTCGAGGACGAGCAGCAGCTCGCGGTCCTCCAGCGCGGCCAGCAGCCGGTCCGTGCCGTCGGCGGCGGGCGTGCGGAAGCCCTCGCGCACGCCGAGCGCGGTCAGGACGGCGTACGGGATCCGGCTGCCGTCGGCGAGCGGCGCCAGCTCGACGAAGCAGACGCCGGGGTGCCGCTGCGCCGTCTCGATCGCCAGCCGTGTCTTGCCCGCGCCGCCCGGGCCGGTGAGCGTGACGAGACGCGCGTCGGACGCCAGCAGGTCGCCGATCCGGGCGAGTTCGCTCTCGCGGCCGACGAAGCGGGTCAGCTGGACGGGCAGGCGGTGCCGCTGCGGTGTGCCGCCCTGGAGCAGTTCCAGATGCAGCGCGGCCAGGTCGGGCGAGGGGTCGGCGCCGAGTTCGTCCGCGAGCGCGCGCCGGGCCTCCTCGTACACCGTGAGCGCCTCGGCGGGGCGCCCACTCGCGTGCAGGGCCCGCATCAGCTGCCCGTACAGCCGCTCGCTCAGCGGGTGCCGCGACAGCAGCGCCCGCAGCTCCGGTACGAGCTCGGGGCCGCCGCCGAGCGCGAGATCCGCCTCGATCCGGTCCTGCACGGCGGCCAGTCTGAGCTCGTCGAACCGGGCGGTCTCGGCGTGCGCGTCCGGCAGGTCGGGCAGCGCCGGGCCGCGCCACAGGGCGAGCGCGTCCCGCAGCAGGGCCGCCGCGCGCGCGTGATCACCGGCGGCCCAGGCGGCCCGCCCCTCCTGGGCCAGGCGTTCGAAGCGGTGGGCGTCGACGGAGTCGGGCGGGGCGGCGAGCCGGTAGCCGGCGGCGACCGCCTCGATGTCGGTGTGCGGGGCCAGGCGCCGGCGCAGCCGGGAGATCTGCGACTGCAGGGCGTTGCCGGCCCCGGCCGGCGGCTCGGCGCCGTAGAGCCCGTCGGTCAGCCGCTGTGTGGACACCGCGTGCCCGGCGTCGAGGAGCAGCAGGGAGAGGAGCGCGCGCGGCCGGGGTCCGCCGGGGTCCAGTGGGGTGCCGTCGTCGGTGCGTACGTCCAGGGGGCCCAGGATGCCGAAGCGCATGGGGACAGCTTGTCAGGGACAGCAAAAAGCCGGCCCACCAGAGGTGGACCGGCTCAGTGCAGCGAACCAGCAGTGGCCGCGCGCTCAGCTGTTGGCGTCAGCGCGAGACCTTGCCGGCCTTGATGCACGAGGTGCAAGCGTTCACGCGCTTCGGCGTCCCGCCGACCACGGTACGTACGCGCTGGATGTTCGGGTTCCAGCGACGGGACGTACGGCGGTGCGAGTGCGAGATGTTGTTGCCGAAGCCCGGCCCCTTGCCGCAGACGTCGCAGTTGGCAGCCACGGGTCACTCCAAAGACTTCAGATGCACTTACGGTTGGGTCCCGGCATGCCGGGATCGAGATCGCAGGATCAGAGATCTGGGTGGCGGTGCCAGGGGCGAGCCCGATCGGTGTCGGGCAACCGGAGCAGCATACAACGACTGCGCCAGTACAACGAAACTACCATGGCTGCTCAGGGCTCCGCTCCCGGCCCTCTTCCGGTGGACACCGCTGCGGGGTCTACGCTGCGTCCCATTCACAGCTCAAGGAGGCGCAGGTGGCGCAGGTGCCGCAGACATTCTTCGATGCTCTCGCGGTGCGCTCCTGGTGCGGTCTCGCGCTGGAGGCGCTGGGACGCGCGCGTGAGGAGATCGACGCGATCAACGTCTACCCCGTGGCCGACGGGGACACGGGCACCAACCTCTATCTGACCGTGGAGTCCGCCGTCGCGGCCGTGGAGGCCGTCTTCTCCGCCCACGAGGTGGAAGCCGGCGCCTCGGGGAAGCCGACGCTGGCCGACGCGGCGGGCGCGATGGCGCACGGCGCGCTGATAGGCGCCCAGGGGAACTCCGGGACAATCCTCGCGCAGCTGCTGCGCGGTATGGCGCAGGTGCTGACCGCCGACGGTGAGACGCCTCACACCGACGGCCCGGGCCTCCGGCTCGCCCTGCGGAAGGCGGCCGACTCCGCCCGCCAGGCCGTCGCGCACCCCGTGGAGGGGACGGTCCTGTCCGTCGCCTCGGCCGCCGCCGACGCCGTCGGCGTGATCGAGGGCGACTGCGGGACGGTGGCGCGGGCGGCCTACGAGGGAGCGTGCGCGGCGCTGGCCGCGACCCCGGGGCAGCTGGCGGTGCTGGGGCGCGCCGGCGTCGTCGACGCGGGCGGGCGCGGGCTGGTCGCGGTGCTCGCCGCGCTGGTGGAGACGTTCACGGGGGAGGCGCCGAGGGCGGTCGCCGGATCGTCGGTCGCGAAGCTGCCGCCGTCCGGCCCCGCGGACGGGTCGGCCGGCGTCCCCGCCGACGAGGACTGCGCCCCCTCCCCGCAGGACGGGGGCCCCGCGTTCGAGGTGATCTACCTGCTGGAGGCGGAGGACGCGTCCGTGGCGCGGCTGCGAACCCGCCTCGACGCCCTCGGGGACTCGCTGGTCGTGGTCGGCGGCGACGGGCTGTGGAACGTCCACGTCCACGTGCACGTCGACGACGCGGGCGCGGCCGTGGAGGCGGGCGTCGAGGCCGGGCGGCCGTACCGGATCCGGATCACCCACTTCGGGGTCGGCGACGTGCACACGCGCGGGGGCGAACGGCCGCCGCGGGAGCGGGTCCAGCGCGCCGTCGTCGCCGTCGTGCCGGGCGAGGGCCTGGCCGGGCTCTACACCGAGGCCGGCGCGACCACCGTGCTCGCGCGCCCGGGGGAGGCGCCCGCCAGCGGGGAGCTCGTCGACGCGGTACGGCGGGCGCACGCGCGCGAGGTGGTGCTGCTGCCCAACGACGCCGACCTGCGGCACACCGCGGCCGCGGCGGCCGAGCAGGCCCGCACCGAGGGCATCCGCGTGGCCCTCATCCCGACCCGGTCCGCGGTCCAGGGGATCGCGGCGCTCGCCGTGCACGAGCCGGAGCGCCGCTTCGACGAGGACGTCGTGTCGATGACCTCGGCGGCGGGCGCGACCCGGTACGCCGAGGTGGCCGTCGCCGAGCGCGAGTCCTGGACCATGGCCGGCATCTGCCAGGCCGGCGACGTCCTCGGCCTGGTCGAGGACGACGTGGCCGTCATCGGCTCCGACGTCATCGCCATCGCCGAGGCCGTCCTGGACCGCATGCTCCAGGCCGGCGGCGAACTCGTCACCCTCGTCCTCGGCGACGACGCCCCCGACTCGGTCGCCGACCGGCTGGAGGCACGCGTGCGCGAGTCGTACCTCGCCGTCGACACGGTGGTCTACCGCGGCGGCCGGCAGGGCGCGCTGCTGCTCATCGGGGTGGAGTAGCACCCCTCACGGCTCCGGCGCCCTGTCCCCGCGCCGCCCGCCCCTCAGCCGGCGTTGCGCTGCTCCTCCATCACCTGCAGCATCTGCCCGGCCTCCGCACGCCGCTCCTGTGCCGTCTCGTCCTCGTCGTCCGCGCCGTCGTACGCCGCGAGGACCGCACGCGCGTGTGCCGTCGCGCGGTCGGGGCGGCCGAGGTCGGACTCCAGCCAGCCCGCGGCGAGTTCCGCGCCGGTACGGCTGTCCAGGGCGTCGTCCCCCAGCGAGGCGAACACCGCGACCGCCTCGGTGACCTGGGCCAGCGCGTCCTCGAGCGCGGCCCGGATCGCCTCGTCGTCGGCGTCCTCGGCGGCGGAACGGGCGAGCAGGTCACCGAACTGGCGGTGGGTGTGCCCGAGTTCGGCGACGAGCCGCTGCCGCGCCTCCTCGTCGGCCCCGGCGGCGCCCAGCGCCGCCTCGCACTCCCGGACCGCGTCCGCCATGGACGCCCGTGCGGCGTCCGCCCCGTCCTCGGCGCGCAGCGCCAGCCACGCGCGTGCGCGCAGCGAACGCACCAGGCCGTGCACGTTGCCGAGCGAGCGCCACAGCTCGCCCGCGCGTGCGTAGGCCCGGTCGGCGTCGGCCGGCTGACCCGCCGCGCCGAGGGACTCGGCGGCGAGATGGGCGAGCGTCGCGTGGTCGTGCTGCTCGGGCCAGTGCCGGGCGATCTCGGCCGCCTGCAGCCGCCGTTCGGCCGCCGCGCGGTGCTCCCCGAGCTCGCTCAGGCAGTCGCCCAGCCACCACTGCGTCTGCACCACCGCGCCGTCGCCGTGCGTCTCGGCGTTCAGATCGGGCAGCGCCGACTCCAGCACTTCCGCCGCCTCGGCGAACCGGCCCTGCCGCAGCAGGAACCCGCCCAGCTGCTGCCGCGCCCACGCGCCCAGCGTCCGGCTCTCGCCCGCCTCGTCGGCCCAGTGCGCCGCCTCCAGGGCGTGCTCGGCGGCCTCCACGGACAGCCCGCGCCCGCCGAGGACCTCACCGAGCTGGAGGTGCAACTGGGCCCGCCCGACGGCCTCCAGATGCGCTCCACCGTGCTCCAGGGCCGCCCGCAGCGCCCGCTCCGCCCCCGAGATGTCGCCCAGGTGGTGGGCCAGCCCCGCGAGCCGCGCCTCGTACTCCACCGCGAACCACGGCAGTCCGGCCTCGACGAACGCGGCCGTGGCCCGCCCGAACAGCTCGACGGCCGTCTCCAGGTCCCCGCGCCGCACCGCCAGCTCCGCCAGCATGGCCCGCGCCTCGGCGGCCCGCGCGGCGATCCGCACGTCGTCACCGGCGTACCCGCCGACCAGCGCGAGCAGTTCGCGCACGGCGGCCTCGGCCTCGGCGAGAACCGATGCACCGGCCGCACCGCCGCCCTCCCCGCCGTCCGCCGGGTCGGCGTCCAGCACCCGCCGCATCACGATCCGCGCCCGCCCCATCAGCACGGACGCCGTCTGCCGCACGCCCGTCGCCTCCTCGGCATACAGCGCCAGCACCTGGTCGTACGGCTCCTCGACCGCCGCGAGCGCCTCGTCCACCAGGCCCGCCAGCGCGCGTGCGTACGCCGCACGCGTGCGTGCCGCCAGCGCCTCCCCGGGGTCGCCCGCCTCCGAGTACAGCTCGGCGGCCCGCTCGAAGAGCGCGGCGCCCTCGGGCCCCCGGTCCATCGCCTCGTGGTCGGCGATCTCCGCGCGGTCGCGGGCGTCCAGCTCGACGCCCGCCGCCGCGCGCGAGACCTCCGCCCAGGCGTCCATGGCGTTCGGCCGCAGGGTGTCCGACATCCGGCGCGCCTTCGCGAGCAGGGCGGGCAGGTCCGGCGCCGCCACGGGCGCGGGAGCCTGCGCCGGAACGGCGGGCGCGGACACCCGGCGTGCCGTGCGCACCCCGAGCGGCAGCCGCTCCACCAGCGGGGACTGCGCCATACGCGCGCGTGCCCGCTCACTGACGTAGGAGGTGGAGTTGCGCTCGTCGAAACGGGCGGCCAGGGCGAGGGCCTCCGCACGCGCGTGCGCGGCGAGTTCGCGCGCCGTCCACGACCGGCCCGCCGGTCCCGGCACCTGCCGCTCGCCCAGCCCCACCGCGTCCAGGCGCTCCATGAGGAGCGTCACCACACTGAGGAAGTCCAGCCGGCTGCGCGGCTGCCCCGTGTCCGTGAAGTACGCCGGCCGCTCCGCCAGCAGCTCCAGCGCGCGCGCCTCGTTGCCGGTCAGCGCGCAGAACTCCACGTGGTCCGCGTACGCGCCCCGCATGCTCTCCATGCCCCGCACCAGCCGGAAGCCCCGCAGATGGTGCGCGCGTGCCTCGTCCGTGCGGCCCAGCCGCAGCAGCGGCACCAGGGAGGACGCGAGGACCGCGTGCGGCTCGTGCGCGCACGTGAACTGTCCCTCCAGGACCGGCGCCCACAGCTCCAGCGCCTTCGCGTCGTGCCCCTGCCGCTCCTGCCACCAGCCCTGCTCGTGCAGCTCGCACGCGTGGCAGTCGGCCATGCTGTCGCGGTCGGCGGCCAGCCACGCGGCGTACGCCCGCTCCGCGCGCGGGATGTCACCGAGATGCGCGGCCACACTGAACTCCGCGCCGCGCACCGCCCGTTCGGAGTGCCCCGCGAGGCGGTAGCGGTGCTCCATCTCGCCGAGCCACTTCTCGATCGAGGCCAGCGGCACGTGCGGCTGGTCGAGCATGCCGGACGACATCCACTTGAAGACCCAGTGCAGCGAGTGCACCTCGTACGCGTCGAAGTCCTCGGGCCGCTCGTCCCACATGCGCAGCAGGCGCGCGAAGGGGACGAACATCTTGTCCTTCTCGGAGCTGTAGTTGTAGACCTTCAGCTGGTGCCCGAGCGCCTCGATCACGGCCAGCGGGATGCCCAGCCTCTCGGCCTCGGTGAGCAGCTGCTCCGCGCGCGCGTTGCGCGCCGGGCCCTCCGGACGCTCGCCGTTCTCCGCCATCTCCCGGCGCAGGGAGTCGAAGTCCGTGATCTCACTCATCAGAAACCGCCCCCCGTGGAGTCGTCCGTCGTGCCGGAATCACCGGATTCACCGGCATCATCGAAATCGCTGGAATCACCGTGGGTCGCCCATTCCAGCAGGCCGATGAACGACCGGTTCAGCAGGGCCGTGTCCGCCGGTCTGAGCGGACGCTGCGCCATCAGCAGCGCCTGCCCGTACAAGGACTCCGTGGCGGTGCCGACCAGTTCCGGGTCGCGCAGCGAGCTGATCCTGCGGACCAGCGGGTTGAGATGGTTGAGCACCAGACGCGCGCGCGGGGCGCTGCCCCGCAGCGAGCCCAGGATCCCGGCCCACAGGTCGTCGGCCTGCTCCTCGGCCTCGGCACGGGCCTGCTCATGGCGGGCCGCCCGGTCGTCGAGGTGGAGTGCGGGGACCGACAGCGGGTGGAAGGCGCGCAGCACGATGTCGCACCCCACGGCGTCCAGCGTGGCCCGCGCCGCCGCCAGGAACTCCGACAGCGCCAGCTCCTCGGCGGCGTCCACCGAGTCCAGATGCGCCGTCACGGTGTCCGCGTCCAGCTCCGCGACCACCGTCCCCGGCCGCACCGACGGCAGTGCCTCGACCAGCTCGCTGTCGTACGTGTAGCCGCCGTTGACCACCCCGACGCCCTGCGCGGACGCGATCGGCGCGACCTGCCGGTACTCCTCCACCGTCCGGGTGAAGTGCACCACCGGGTGCCGCAGCGCGAACTCCTCCAGGGACAGCCGTCCGTCGGTGGTCTCGAAGGGCAGCCACGGCAGCATCGTGCGCAGCATCTCCCGGTCGTGCCGCGCCAGCGACTTCACGCCCAGGTGGTGCACCGACAGGAAGGCCGCGAGCCGCTCCGGGTCGCCGGCCGCCAGTCCCGTCAGCCACGACCGGATCTTCTCGCCCAGCGCCTCCCGTACGGCGGCCAGCGTCTCGTCCTCGTACAGCGCCTCGCGCGAGGCCGTGGGCCGCAGGCTGTCCGTGTCCAGCACGCACCGCACGAAGAACGCCCAGTCCGGCAGCAGCTGTTCGGCCCGCTCGGTCAGCAGCATGCCCTTGAGGTGCACGCGGTGCGTGGCCCGCTGGGCCGGGCTGACCGCCGACGGCAGCACGTAGGCCACCCCGCGGATCCCGGCCAGCGGCACGTCCAGCCCGATCGTGTCCAGCGGCGTGAAGCCGAACAGGTCGTGGCAGTGCCGCGCCAGGGCCACCCGGCGGGCGGCGGGAGAGGGGTACGGGCGGTCCCAGGGCGCGGGCAGATCGGTGACCGCCTCGTCGCCGACCCGGACGTCGTAGGGCAGCAGCGACCCGAAGTCACGGGCCAGCGTGAGGACCCGGCCGGGCGTGAGCCACTCTCCGGCCCCCGCCCGCGCCACCAGGTGCACGGTGGTGCCCGGTTCGGGCCGGGCCTCGTGCGGCAGCGTCCGCACGGTGTACGAACCGTCGTCGCTCGCCGTCCACTCCACCGGGGCCGCGTCCGGCGTGCGCGCGCTGCGGCTGACCACCCGGATCCGCTCGGCGACCACGAAACAGGCCAGCAGGCCGATGCCGAACTGCCCGAGGAAGTCGGAGCGGACCTCCTGGAGCCCGTCCGCGATCGGGTCGGCCCGCTTGGAGCTGCGCCCGATCGTGGCCAGCAGGTCGTGCACGTCCGCCTCGGTGAGACCCACGCCGGTGTCCTCGACGCGCAGGGTGCCCGCCTCGGCGTACAGCCGCACCCGGGCCGGCGCGCCGGGCTGCTCCGCGCGCCGGGCGGTGATGGCGTCCACGGCGTTCTGCAGCAGTTCGCGCAGATAGACCTTGGGGCTGGAGTAGAGGTGATGGGAGAGCAGGTCCACCAGACCACGCAGGTCGACCTGGAAGGTGTGAGGTGACTGGGACGGCTGGGATGACTGTGAGGTCTGGGAGTCCATCGTCGCAGCGCCGGTGGGAGGAGAGAGCACGGCGCGGGGTCGGGCGGTCCTGGTGGGGCGGTGACCGCGGCATGGCCGGAGCGCGCCATCCTACGACCGGAACCAGCCGCCTGACCAGGGGTTTCCCGCGACGTATACGGGATTGTCAGTGACGTGGTGTGCAATGGATCTCGTGCCCGCACTGCAAGAACCACTGCAACAGCCGCTGAAGTCGGTGCTCGGCCCCGCCACCGCGAAGGTGATGGCCGAGCACCTCGGCCTGCACACCGTCGGCGACCTCCTCCACCACTACCCGCGCAGATACGAGGAGCGTGGTCAGCTCACCCACCTCGCCGACCTCCCGATGGACGAGCACGTCACGGTGGTCGCGATGGTCGCGGACGCCCGGCTGCACACCTTCGCCTCCGCCAAGGCCCCCCGCGGCAAGGGCCAGCGGCTGGAGGTCACCATCACCGACGGCAGCGGCCGCCTCCAACTGGTCTTCTTCGGCAACGGCGTTCACAAGCCCCACAAGGAGCTCCTGCCGGGCACCCGCGCGATGTTCGCGGGCAAGGTCTCCCTCTTCAACCGCCGCCTGCAACTGGCCCATCCGGCCTACGAGTTGCTGCGCGGCGACAGCGACGAGACGGTGGAGACCTGGGCCGGCGCCCTGATCCCCATCTACCCCGCCACCGCCAAGCTGGAGTCCTGGAAGATCGGCAAGGCCCTGCAGACGGTCCTGCCCAGCGCCCAGGACGCGATCGACCCGCTGCCGCCCGCCCTCCGCGAGGGCCGCGGCCTGGTCACCCTCCCCGAGGCCCTGCTCAAGATCCACCGCCCGCACACCAAGGCGGACATCGAGGACGCCCGCTCCCGCCTCAAGTGGGACGAGGCCTTCGTCCTCCAGGTCGCCCTCGCCCGCCGCCGCCACGCCGACGCCCAACTCCCGGCGGTGGCCCGCAGACCCAAGCCGTCCGGGCTCCTCACGGCCTTCGACGACCGCCTCCCCTTCACCCTCACCGACGGCCAGCAGAAGGTCTCCAGGGAGATCTTCGACGACCTGGCGACGGAACACCCCATGCACCGCCTGCTGCAGGGAGAGGTCGGATCGGGCAAGACGATGGTGGCGCTGCGCGCCATGCTCGCCGTGGTCGACGCGGGCGGGCAGGCCGCCATGCTCGCGCCCACCGAGGTGCTCGCCCAGCAGCATCACCGGTCCGTCGTCGAGATGATGGGGGAGCTGGCCGAGGGCGGCATGCTCGGCGGGGCCGAGCACGCGACCAAGGTGGTGGTGCTGACCGGTTCGATGGGCACCGCCGCGCGCCGGCAGGCGATGCTGGACCTGGCCACCGGCGAGGCGGGCATCGTGATCGGCACGCACGCGCTGATCGAGGACAAGGTCCAGTTCCACGACCTGGGGCTGGTGGTGGTCGACGAGCAGCACCGCTTCGGTGTCGAGCAGCGCGACGCCCTGCGCGGCAAGGGCAAGCAGCCGCCGCACCTGCTTGTCATGACGGCCACCCCGATCCCGCGCACGGTCGCCATGACCGTCTTCGGCGACCTGGAGACCTCCGTCCTCGACCAGCTCCCCGCGGGCCGCTCGCCCATCGCCTCGCACGTGGTCCCGGCCGCCGACAAGCCGCACTTCCTCTCCCGCGCCTGGGAGCGCGTGCGCGAGGAGGTGGGCAACGGCCATCAGGCGTACGTCGTCTGCCCCCGCATCGGGGACGACGAGGACGACCCGAAGAAGTCCGGCAGGAAGGCGTCCCCCGAGGACGAGGCGGAGAAGCGCCCGCCGCTCGCCGTCGTCGACGTGGCGGCGCAGCTCGCGAAGGGCCCGCTCAAGGGCCTGGGCGTCGAGGTGCTGCACGGCCGTATGCACCCCGACGACAAGGACGCCGTCATGCGCCGCTTCGCGGCCGGCGAGACCGACGTCCTCGTCGCGACGACGGTCATCGAGGTCGGCGTCAACGTCCCGAACGCCACGGCGATGGTCATCATGGACGCCGACCGCTTCGGCGTCTCCCAGCTCCACCAGCTCCGCGGCCGCGTCGGCCGCGGCTCGGCACCCGGCCTCTGCCTGCTGGTCACCGAGATGCCGGAGGCCAGCGCCGCCCGCCAGCGCCTGAACGCGGTCGCCTCCACCCTCGACGGCTTCGAGCTCTCCCGTATCGACCTCGAACAGCGCCGCGAGGGCGACGTCCTCGGCCAGGCCCAGTCCGGCGCCCGCACATCCCTGCGCATGCTCGCCGTCATCGACGACGAGGAGATCATCGCGGAGGCGAGGGAGGAGGCGGCGGCAGTGGTGGCGTCGGATCCGGAGCTGGCGGGTCTTCCGGGCCTCCGTACAGCCTTGGACGCCCTCTTGGACGAGGAAAGAGAGCAGTACTTGGAAAAGGGGTGAGGATGACTCCCTCAGGGGCGCGGGGAACTGCCCGACCAGCCACACTGAACCTGAAGCCGCCCACGACCAAGGACCGAAGATGACCCGCGTGATCGCCGGTGCAGCCGGCGGACGACGCCTGGCCGTCCCGCCAGGGACCGGCACCCGCCCCACCTCCGACCGCGCCCGCGAGGGTCTGTTCTCCACCTGGCAGTCGCTGCTCGGCGGCCCCCTCGGCGGCGAGCGTGTCCTCGACCTCTACGCAGGCTCCGGCGCCGTGGGCCTGGAGGCCCTGTCCCGTGGCGCGAGCCACACCCTGCTGGTCGAGGCGGACGCCCGCGCCGCCCGCACGATCCGAGAGAACGTCAGGAATCTCGGCCTGCCCGGCGCCGAGGTGAGGGCGGGCAAAGCGGAACAGATCATCCAGTCCCCGGCGCCGGCGGATCCGTACGACATCGTCTTCCTGGACCCTCCCTACCGTGTCACGGACCACGATCTTCGCGAGATCCTGCTCACACTCCGCTCGGAGGGCTGGCTCGCGAAGGAAGCCCTCGTCACCGTGGAGCGCAGCACCCGAGGCGGCGAATTCGTGTGGCCGGACGGCTTCGAGGCGATCCGGGCCCGTCGCTACGGCGAGGGAACGTTTTGGTACGGTCGCGCCGCCTCTACGTGCGAAGACGCACGATGACCGGACCGGAGAGCGAGGGATCACAAGTGCGCCGCGCCGTATGTCCCGGGTCGTTCGACCCGATCACCAACGGACACCTCGACATCATTTCCCGCGCCTCCCGTCTGTACGACGAGGTCTATGTCGCGGTCATGATCAACAAGGCCAAGAAGGGCCTGTTCGAGATCGAGGAGCGGATCGAGCTGATCCGCCAGGTCACCGCCGAGTACGGCAACGTGAAGATCGAGGCCTTCCACGGCCTCCTCGTCGACTACTGCAAGCAGCGCGACATCCCCGCCATCGTCAAGGGCCTGCGCGCGGTCAGCGACTTCGACTACGAACTGCAGATGGCGCAGATGAACAACGGCCTCTCCGGCGTGGAGACGCTGTTCGTGCCGACCAACCCCACCTACAGCTTCCTGTCCTCCTCGCTCGTCAAGGAGGTCGCCACCTGGGGCGGAGACGTGTCCCACCTGGTCCCGCCGGTGGTCCTGGAGGCGCTCAACAAGCGTCTGCGCACGGACTGATGGGGCTACAGTCGTCCCGTCCGTCTCCAACACATCGGTAGAGAGTGGCGAGCACACGGTGGACGTGCAGAAGAAGCTCGACGAGATCGTCGCGGCGGTCTCCAGCGCCCGGTCGATGCCCATGTCGGCGTCGTGCGTGGTCAACCGCGCGGAGCTGCTCGCCCAGCTCGAAGAGGTCCGCGCGGCGCTGCCCGGCTCCCTCGCGCAGGCCCAGGAGCTGATCGGCGACCGTGAGCAGATGGTCGAGCAGGCCCGTCAGGAGGCCGAGCGGATCATCCAGACCGCGCACGCCGAGCGCGGCTCGCTGATCTCCGACACCGAGGTCGCCCGCCGCTCGCAGAACGAGGCCGAGCGGATCGTCGCCGAGGCCCGTCAGGAGGCCGAGGAGATCCGCGCCGAGGCCGACGACTACGTCGACTCCAAGCTCGCCAACTTCGAGGTCGTCCTCACCAAGACGCTCGGCTCCGTCGGCCGCGGCCGCGAGAAGCTCCTCGGCACCGGCCCGGGCCTCGACGAGCAGGGCTACGAGGACGAGGACGCCCCCGAGCGCAGCCACGACCCGGAGACCCTGCGCAAGGACGCCGACGCGTACGTGGACGTCAAGCTCGGCGCCTTCGAGGCGGTGCTCGCCAAGACCCTGGAGGCCGTCGGCCGCGGCCGCCAGAAGCTGCACGGCCGGATCGCCACCGACGACCTCAGCGCGCTCGCCGACGACGCCACGTCCTTCCAGCACTCCAGCGACGCCGACTACCTGGCCGACCTCGCGGCCCTCGCCGAGCAGGACACCGCCACGGCGGCGGCCGCCGCGGCCGAGCACCAGGCCGCCCAGCAGCAGGACTACGCCCAGCAGCAGCCGGCCTACGGCTACCAGCAGCAGGCCGACCCGTACGCCGACGCCTACCAGCAGCAGGGCTACGGCCAGCAGGACGCCTACGGCTACCAGCAGGCCGACCCGTACGCCTACCAGGGCTACGACGCCCAGCAGGGGGCGTACGACCCCAACCAGATGCAGCAGCACCACGACCAGCAGCAGGGGCATCAGCAGCAGCAGTCGTACGCGCTCGACGAGACCAGTCTCTTCGACACCGGCATGATCACGCCCGAGCAGCTGAGGGCGTACGAGCAGGGTCGCGGCCAGTAAGGGACCCGCGGATTGGGCCGTGGGCGAAAGGACCGGTATCCTGGCTCTTCGGTCGCGCGTACGTCCGCGATCAACGCTGCCCAGGAACACCGCGGGCGGCGTCCCTCTGAGCTCAGATCGAAAGCAGGAATGGCTCCCAACGCTCGCCTCGACCACCGCAACCCCCTCGTGTTCGACACTCACGAGCTGGGCCGGCGTCCTGGTGCGCTGCAGAGACTGTCCCGCACGGTGGACGCTCCCAAGGACCTCGGTCTGCAGGGAGTCATCGGAGTGCCGGAAGGCGCCCCGGTGGAGCTCGAACTCCGGCTCGAGTCGGTCATGGAAGGGGTGCTTGTCACAGGCACCGCCCGTGCACAGGCCGAGGGGGAGTGCGTAAGGTGTCTGGAGCCGCTTCAGCTCGACGTCGAAGCGGAATTCCAGGAGATGTTCTCGTACCCTGACGCCGATGAGCGGGGCCGTGTGAAAGCGGAGCCCGACGACGACGCCGAGGACGACGAGGACAGGCTCTTTCTCGAGGACGGCCTGTTCGACCTCGAGCCAGTGCTGCGTGATGCGGTGGTGCTCGCACTGCCGATGCAGCCGGTGTGCCAGGACGACTGCCAGGGTCTGTGCTCCGAGTGCGGGGCGCGGCTGGTGGACGACCCGGACCACCACCACGACGCCGTCGACATCCGTTGGGCGGCACTGCAGGGACTCGCCGGTTCACTCGAAGACGGCGAGAAGGACGAGATGAGCGGCGCTGACGCGGAAGCGGGCGTCGACGAGAAGCAGGAGAAGTAGCCGTGGCTGTTCCGAAGCGGAAGATGTCGCGCAGCAACACGCGCCACCGCCGGTCGCAGTGGAAGGCTGCGGTCCCCACCCTGGTTGCGTGCGAGCGCTGCCACGAGCCCAAGCAGCAGCACATCGCGTGCCCGTCTTGCGGCACCTACAACAAGCGCCAGGTCCTCGAGGTCTGAGCGGCTGGTGAGAGGCACCGTGTCCACTGCCAAGAAGGCGGATGACGCCAAGGCGGATCCACCCGCCAAGAAGAAAGCGGACAACACGGCCTCGTCCCACACGCTTCTGGAAGGGCGGCTCGGGTACAAGCTCGAGTCCGCCCTTCTGGTGCGTGCGCTGACCCACCGTTCGTACGCGTACGAGAACGGCGGTCTGCCGACCAACGAGCGGCTGGAGTTCCTCGGGGACTCCGTGCTGGGCCTCGTGGTCACGGACACGCTGTACACCACTCACCCCGATCTGCCCGAGGGCCAGCTGGCCAAGCTGCGGGCCGCGGTGGTGAACTCGCGTGCGCTGGCGGAGGTCGGCCGCGGGCTCGACCTGGGCGCCTTCATCCGGCTCGGCCGTGGTGAAGAGGGCACAGGCGGCCGGGACAAGGCGTCCATCCTCGCCGACACCCTGGAAGCGGTGATCGGCGCGGTCTATCTCGACCAGGGCCTCGAAGCGGCCTCCGAACTGGTGCATCGCCTGTTCGACCCGCTGATCGAGAAGTCCTCGAACCTCGGAGCCGGCCTGGACTGGAAGACCAGTCTCCAGGAGCTCACCGCGACCGAGGGGCTCGGCGTGCCCGAGTACCTGGTCACGGAGACCGGCCCCGATCACGAGAAGACCTTCACTGCTGCCGCCCGCGTCGGAGGCGTCTCGTACGGCACCGGCACCGGCCGCAGCAAGAAGGAGGCGGAGCAGCAGGCCGCCGAGTCCGCCTGGCGGTCCATCCGGGCCGCGGCGGACGAGCGAGCCGAGAAGGAGGCGGCCGAGAAGGCCGCCGCCGAGGACGGCCACGAAGGCCCGACCTCCGTCTCTGCCTGACGCAGGAGCTCCGCCCCGCGCGGAGCCCCTGCCCGAGGCACAGCGCAACCTGAGCGCCCGCCCCGCCCGGGGCGGGCGCTCGGCTCATCCACAGCGTTCCGTACGGGGGTTCCGATGCCCGAGTTGCCCGAGGTCGAGGTCGTCCGCCGGGGTCTTGAGCGGTGGGTCGCCCACCGGGTCGTCGCGGACGCCGAGGTGCTGCACCCGCGCGCCGTACGCCGCCACATCGCCGGTGCCGACGACTTCACGCACCGTCTGAAGGGCCACCGCGTCGGCGTTCCGAGCCGCCGCGGCAAGTACCTGTGGCTGCCCCTGGAGGACACCCGCCAGTCGGTCCTGGCACACCTCGGCATGAGCGGCCAGCTCCTGGTCCAGCCGGCCACGGCCCCCGACGAGAAGCACCTGCGCATCCGCGTCCGCTTCGCCGACGACCTCGCCACGGAACTCCGCTTCGTCGACCAGCGCACCTTCGGCGGGCTGTCGTTGCACGACAACACCCCCGAGGGCCTGCCGGACGTCATCGCGCACATCGCCCGCGACCCCCTCGACCCGCTGTTCGACGACGAGGCCTTCCACCAGGCGCTGCGCCGCAAGCGCACCACCATCAAACGGGCCCTTCTGGACCAGTCGCTGATCAGCGGGGTCGGCAACATCTATGCGGACGAGGCCCTTTGGCGCGCCCGCGTGCACTACGAGCGCCCGACGGCCGGCTTCACCCGCCCGCGCACCGCCGAACTCCTCGGCCACGTACGGGACGTGATGAACGCGGCGCTCGCCGTCGGCGGCACCAGCTTCGACAGCCTCTACGTCAACGTCAACGGGGAGTCGGGGTACTTCGACCGGTCCCTCGACGCGTACGGCCGTGAGGGGCTGCCCTGCAAGAGGTGCGGCACGCCGATGCGCCGCCGCCCGTGGATGAACCGGTCGAGCTACTTCTGCCCCAAGTGTCAGAAGGCGCCGCGGTCCGCGTCGTAGCGCTCCCGGGCGGCGAGGACGTCGTCCATGCGGCCTTCCACGAGGTGGATCAGGCCGAGCAGCCGCTCGGCGACCTCCCGGCCGAGCGGGGTCAGTTCGTAGTCCACGCGGGGCGGGTTGGTCGGCTGGGCCTCGCGGATCACCAGACCGTCGCGCTCCAGCGCGTGCAGGGTCTGGGACAGCATCTTCTCGCTCACGCCGTCGACGCGCCGGCGCAGCTCGTTGAAGCGCAGCGTGCCCTCCTGCAGCGCGCAGAGGGTGAGTCCGCCCCAGCGGCCCGTCACGTGCTCCAGCGTGCCGCGCGAAGGGCAGGCCTTGGCGAACACGTTGTACGGGAGGTCGGCCGCCTCCCTGAGCTCCTGCGTGGTGTCCATTCCTTAAGCGTACTCGAACGCAGCGCTAACCGGCAGGTTGCACTAACCAAAAGTTAGTGCTTTCCTTTCGTTATTGCCACCACCATCCCAGGAGTACGCATCGTGACCACCCCTGTTGTCTCCATCGCCTACCACTCCGGCTACGGCCACACCGCCGTCCTCGCCGAGGCCGTCCGCGACGGCGCCGCCGAAGCCGGTGCCGAGGTGCACCTGATCAGGGTCGACGAGATCACCGACGAGCAGTGGGCGCTGCTGGACGGCTCGGACGCCATCGTCTTCGGCTCGCCGACCTACATGGGCACGGCCTCCGGCGCCTTCCACGTCTTCGCCGAGGCGTCCTCGAAGCGCTGGTTCGGGCAGGACTGGAAGGACAAGCTGGCGGCCGGATTCACCAACTCCGGTTCCAAGAGCGGCGACAAGCTGCACACCCTGCAGTTCTTCCAGATCCTCGCCGGGCAGCACGGCATGCACTGGGTCAACCTCGGCCTGCACCCCGGCTGGAACAACAGCGAGGGCTCGGAGCACGACCTCAACCGCCTCGGCGTCTTCGCGGGCGCGGCCGCCTCGACCAACGTCGACGAGGGCCCGGACGCCGTCCACAAGGCGGACGTCCGGACCGCCGAGCACCTGGGGCGCCGGGTGACGGACACGGCGCGGCAGTTCCTGCTGGGGCGCGCCGCCTGAGGCGCGGGGTGCGGGGTGACTGGTGACCATGGCGCCGCGCTGGCATCGTCTCAGCGTGAGCCTGTGGATCTACTGGTCACTGGACGGCGTGGGCCAGGCCGGCGAGGAGGCCGCCGACGTGCCGGCGGCCGTCCGCGCGCTCGACATCTCCGTCGAGCGCGGCCGCCGGGCCTTCGACTCCGACGCACCCTGGAAGGCCCTGAAAGCCTCGGCCGACCTGATCCGCACCCGCATGCTGCGGGAGGCCCCGGAGCCCCTCTCCCACGGCGAGGAATGGTCGGCCCGCACCGAGGGCGTAGAGGTCCGCCTCATCCCACGCACGTGAGACGACGGGGATCTACGGGGCCCGAGGTCAGTGACGAAAGCGCGCCGGGCCCTTGTCCATGGGGACGTGCAGCAGGAACTCGGTGATGGGTTCGCCCCCGCCGTCCGGCACGAGTTCCAGCCCCAGCGCGTGAAGGGCCTCGTCCGCGGCCAGGGCGGCCTCCGCGTCCTCCCGCTCCCAGGCCCTGCGCGACTCCTCGAGCAGGGGTCCGCCAAGGGTTCTGGCCTGCCGCTACCTCAGTACCCGAAGTCCTGCGTCCACCAAGGGCCGCCCTCGCCGAAGTGGACGCCGACGCCGAGGGTCTTGAAGTCGCAGTTCAGTATGTTCGCGCGGTGGCCGGGGCTGTTCATCCAGGCCTCCATCACCGCGGCCGCGTCGGCCTGGCCCCGGGCTATGTTCTCGCCGCCGAGGTTGGTGATGCCGAGCTGGGAGGCCCGGTCCCACGGAGTGGCCCCGCTGGGGTCGGTGTGGTCGAAGAAGTCCTCCGCGGCCATGGCCGCACTGAAGGCCTCCGCCAGCTTCGACAGCGTGCTGTTGGCGGACACCGCGCTGCAGCCGGCCTTCGCCCGCTCGTCGTTGACCAGCCGGAGCACCTCCGCCTCGGCGGCCGCCTCCGCGGACACCGTCACCGGAGCGGCGCTCTTCTTCGGCGGCTTGCTCTGCTCCTTCTTCGACGGCGTCGTCTCGGGCTTCTTGCCGGGCGTCGTCTTCGGCTTCTTCGTCGGCGCCTCGGTCGGCGCCGCCGTGGAGGTCGCCGGGCTCGGCGACGAGGGCGAGGCCTGGCGGTCGGCGTCACGGCTCGTGGACGACCCCTGGTCGCGGTTCTCGACGCTGCCGGAGGAGCCGCCCTGCTCGGCCGCCGAGTTGGTCGGCGTGCTCGCGGCCTGCACCTTGTCGCCGCCGCCGCTGCCACCGCCGAGCTTGTAGTTCTCCAGGCCGGGCATCGCGCCCGTGGCCACCGCGACCGTGCCGATGGCGACGGCGGCGGACACCCCGAGCAGACCGGTGCGCACCGGCGTCACGGCCTTCTTCTTGCGGCGCGACCCGCCCCGCCGGGCACCCTTGTCGCGCGAGATCCCGTGCTCGGGGAAGACCGTCGCGAAGTCCTCCTCCGAGGCGAAGAGGTACGCGGCACTGCGCGCCTCGGCCACGGCGTAGTCGTCCGAGCGCAGATACGGGGCGGTGCCCATGGTGGGGGGCCCGTCGACCGCGTAGGTCTCCGGGCCCGCCGGAGCCTCGTGCGGTTCATAGCTGTACGAGTACTTCCGGGGGTCGTAGCTGCTCGTGTACGAGCCGTCTCGTGCGGTGACCCCCGTGGCGCGTCCCGTGGCGGCGCGGCCGGCGTCTGCGCGTCGGTGGCGTCCCATGTTCTGGCCTTCCTCGTCCTGCGGCCGCCCCGCACAAAAGGATCTTGCGGGTGACCTGGCTCACGTCAACTCACTCCAACGAGTGAGTTTCATATGAGATTCATTGGGTGGGGACGGTACCGCATGGCGCCAGGGGAGGAAGTGTCCCGAGAGACATTGGCCGGTTAGGTTGCACCCATGAGCGAGGATGTGCGGCTGGTCGCCTGGGTGCGGGGACGCGTCCAAGGTGTGGGTTTTCGCTGGTTCACGCGGGCCAAGGCCCTCGAGCTCGGCGGCCTGAGTGGTTTTGCTCTCAATTTGGGCGACGGACGGGTCCAGGTGGTCGCCGAGGGCTCCCGGGAGCGGTGCGAGGGTCTCCTCGACTGGCTCCAGGGCGACGACACGCCCGGCAGGGTCGACGGCGTCACCGAGATCTGGGACACACCCCGCGGCGGTTACGACGGCTTCGCCATCCGCTGAGACGATTCTGTAAAGCGGCCCAGGCCGCGGCGCGCGAACCTGCCAACTGCGGGTGCCAGGAGCAGATATTGCCTGGTGGTTGCCAAGAACCCCTTGTCGTGGCAGGCTCCGCACTCAAGAATGATCGACACGCCCTGAGGGCCCCGCAGGAGTCGAGCGCCGCCGCTTCCAGGCCGCGCACCCCCGGGTTGCCCGCCAATACGGGGCGTGATCGTGTTGACCGTCAAACTTTTTGGTGAGACGCTGAAAGCACCCCGCGCACCTAGCTGTTTGGCATGGATGAACGGCAGCAAGAACTCAAGAGTGTCAAGCACCGCGGGTGCGATTCCCTCACGACCCACACCGCTTCGGTCGGTCACTCATTGTGGAGGACCATCCATCATGGCAAAGGCGCTTCTCGGTTACGTCGGCGGCTCCGACCCTCGACTCCTCGCCGAGATGCGACGGCTCCAGCAGCGCGTCCAGGACCTGGAATCCGAGCTCGTACGGATCCAGGCCGAGAACGACGCGCTCACGGCTGCCGCTTCTCACGACAGGATCATGGAGAGCATCGACGCACACCAGGCGGAGCCTGCGCTCACCTGATCACTGCATCGAACCACGACAGCAGTGGTTGGGCCGCCCGTATCAACCGCTGAGTTGTCAGAGTTTGGCAAGGGACGCTTCGGCGTCCCTTCTTTCTTTCCCCCGCGCATCCTTTCACCTTCTATAACGTCTGGTGTGCCCTGCATGTTCATGCGTGAAACCGCCAGGTGGCCCGGGTTCATCGTGCGGGATGGCGGCGGAAGGTAGAGTCCGGCGGCGTGCACCTCAAGGCCCTGACCCTCCGCGGGTTCAAGTCGTTCGCCTCGGCGACCACGCTCCGGTTCGAGCCGGGCATCACGTGTGTCGTGGGGCCGAACGGCTCGGGCAAGTCCAATGTGGTGGACGCCCTGAGCTGGGTCATGGGTGAGCAGGGTGCCAAGTCGCTGCGCGGCGGCAAGATGGAGGACGTCATCTTCGCCGGCACCACCGGCCGCCCCCCGCTGGGCCGCGCCGAGGTGTCCCTCACCATCGACAACTCCGACGGCGCCCTGCCCATCGAGTACGCCGAGGTCACCATCACGCGGATCATGTTCCGCAACGGCGGCAGCGAGTACCAGATCAACGGCGACACCTGCCGGCTGCTCGACATCCAGGACCTGCTGTCCGACTCCGGCATCGGCCGCGAGATGCACGTCATCGTCGGCCAGGGCCAGCTCGACTCGGTGCTGCACGCCGACCCCATGGGCCGCCGCGCCTTCATCGAGGAGGCCGCCGGCGTCCTCAAGCACCGCAAGCGCAAGGAGAAGGCGCTCCGCAAGCTCGACGCGATGCAGGCCAACCTCGCGCGCGTGCAGGACCTGACCGACGAACTGCGCCGCCAGCTCAAGCCCTTGGGCCGCCAGGCCGCCGTCGCGCGCCGGGCCGCCGTCATCCAGGCCGACCTCCGCGACGCCCGCCTGCGCCTCCTCGCCGACGATCTCGTACGGCTGCGGCAGGCGCTGAGGACCGAGGTCGCGGACGAGGCGGCGCTCAAGGAGCGCAAGGAGGCCGCCGAGCAGGACCTCAAGAAGGCCCTGCAGCGCGAGGCGCTCCTGGAGGACGAGGTACGGCAGCTCAGCCCGCGCCTGCAGCGCGCCCAGCAGACCTGGTACGAACTCTCGCAGCTGGCAGAGCGGGTGCGCGGCACGATCTCACTGGCCGACGCGCGGGTGAAGAGCGCGACGTCGGTGCCGCCCGAGGAGCGGCGCGGCCGCGACCCGGAGGACATGGAGCGCGAGGCCGCCCGCATCCGGGAGCAGGAGGCCGAGCTGGAGGCGGCCCTGGAGGCGGCCGAGCACGCTCTGGAGGACACGGTCGCGCACCGGGCCGAGCTGGAGCGCGAACTCGCCCAGGAGGAGCGGCGTCTGAAGGACGTCGCGCGCGCCATCGCCGATCGCCGCGAGGGCCTGGCCCGGCTGAACGGACAGGTCAACGCCGCCCGTTCGCGCGCCGCCTCCGCTCAGGCCGAGATCGACCGGCTCGCCGCCGCCCGCGACGAGGCGCAGGAACGTGCCGTCGCCGCCCAGGAGGAGTACGAGGCCCTCAAGGCCGAGGTCGACGGCCTCGACGCCGACGACGCGGAGCTCGGCGCGCAGCACGAGGCGGCGAAACGTCAACTGGCCGACGCCGAGGCCGCGTTGACGGCGGCCCGGGAGGCGGCCACCGCGGCGGAGCGCAAGCGCGCCGCGACCCAGGCCCGGCACGAGGCGCTGGCGCTCGGCCTGCGCCGCAAGGACGGGACGGGCATACTGCTCGGCGCGAAGGACCGCCTCACCGGCCTGCTGGGTCCGGCCGCCGAACTGCTGACGGTGACACCGGGCCACGAGGTCGCGCTGGCCGCGGCGTTCGGGGCGGCGGCGGACGCGCTGGCGGTCACCTCTCCGTCGGCGGCGGCCGACGCGATCCGGATGCTGCGCAAGCAGGACGGTGGACGCGCGTCCCTGCTGCTGGCCGGAGCGCCGGAGGAGACGGTCGCCGACACCGGCTCCGGGAGCGCGGGAAGCGGCGCGCCCGGCCACGACGCACCCGCGACCGCCCGGCACTCCCGTGCGGCGGATCTCGTCCGCGGCCCCTCCGACCTCATGCCCGCCGTACGCCGCCTCCTTCACAACATCGTCGTCGTCGGCACCCTGGAGGATGCCGAGGACCTCGTCTACGGCAACCCGCACCTCACCGCCGTCACCGCCGAAGGTGACCTCCTCGGCGCCCACTTCGCCCACGGCGGCTCCGCTGGCGCGCCCAGCCTCCTGGAGGTGCAGGCCTCCGTGGACGAGGCCGCCGCCGAGCTGGAGGAGCTGGCGGTGCGGTGCGAGGAGCTGACCGAAACGCAGCACGCGGCGGGGGAGCGGCGCCGGGAATGCGCCGCGCTCGTCGAGGAGGCCGGGGAGCGGCGCAGGGCCGCCGACCGGGAGAAGTCGTCCGTGGCCCAGCAGCTCGGACGGCTCGCGGGCCAGGCCCGGGGCGCGGCAGGAGAAGCGGAACGTTCCGTCGCGGCCGCCGCACGGGCGCAGGAGTCGCTGGACAAGGCACTCCAGGAGGTCGAGGAGCTCGCCGAACGCCTCGCCGTGGCCGAGGAGATGCCGGTCGAGGAGGAGCCCGACACCTCGGTCCGCGACCGGCTCGCCGCGGACGGCGCCAACGCCCGCCAGACCGAGATGGAGGCCCGCCTCCAGGTCCGTACGCACGAGGAGCGGGTCAAGGGCCTCGCCGGCCGCGCCGACTCCCTCGACCGCGCCGCCCGGGCCGAGCGCGACGCACGCGCGCGTGCCGAGCAGCGGCGGGCGCGCCTCAGGCATGAGGCGGCCGTCGCGGAGGCCGTCGCCTCCGGCGCGCGCCAGCTGCTCGCGCACGTCGAGGTCTCCGTCGCCCGGGCCGACGAGGAGCGCACCGCGGCCGACGCCGCCAAGGCCCGCCGCGAGCAGGAGCTGACCGCCGCCCGCACCACGGGCCGCGACCTCAAGGGCGAGCTCGACAAGCTGACCGACTCCGTCCACCGCGGCGAGGTGCTGGGCGCCGAGAAGCGGATGCGGATCGAGCAGCTGGAGACCAAGGCGCTGGAGGAACTCGGCGTGGAGCCGGCCGGGCTGGAGGCCGAGTACGGCCCGCACCAGCCGGTGCCGCCGTCGCCGCCGGCCGAGGGCGAGGAGCTGCCGGAGGACCCGGAGCACCCGCGCAACCGGCCGAGGCCGTTCGTACGGGGCGAGCAGGAGAAGCGCCTCAAGGCGGCCGAGCGGGCCTACCAGCAGCTCGGCAAGGTCAACCCGCTGGCGCTGGAGGAGTTCGCGGCGCTGGAGGAGCGGCACAAGTTCCTCAGCGAGCAGCTGGAGGACCTGAAGAAGACCCGAGCGGACCTGCTCCAGGTCGTCAAGGAGGTCGACGAGCGGGTCGAGCAGGTCTTCACGGAGGCCTACCGGGACACGGCCCGGGAGTTCGAGGGCGTCTTCAGCCGGCTCTTCCCCGGTGGTGAGGGGCGGCTGATCCTGACGGACCCCGACAACATGCTCACCACGGGCGTCGACGTGGAGGCGCGTCCGCCGGGCAAGAAGGTCAAGCGGCTCTCCCTGCTCTCGGGCGGCGAGCGGTCCCTGACGGCCGTCGCGATGCTGGTGTCGATCTTCAAGGCCCGGCCGAGCCCGTTCTACGTCATGGACGAGGTCGAGGCCGCCCTCGACGACACCAACCTCCAGCGGCTGATCCGCATCATGCAGGAGCTGCAGGAGGCCTCGCAGCTCATCGTGATCACGCACCAGAAGCGGACCATGGAGGTCGCCGACGCGCTCTACGGCGTCTCCATGCAGGGTGACGGTGTGTCCAAGGTCATCTCGCAGCGGCTGCGTTAACGAACTCTTCAAGAAGTGAACACATCTGGGACGGCTGTATCTGCAAGCTCACAGTCAACGCCCTATTGACTTCGAAACTTGAAGGCATAGTCTCGGGAACGTTGTTTTTACCTTCAGGTGTGAGCGGCGTGTACCTGTGTGCCACTTGAACCTGACAGGCGCCCCCCACTCCGGCAGTGACGCCGGTGGCCCGAGGAGTTCCCAGTGACCAGCACTGCGCAGGCACCCAAGTCAGGAGCCGGTACGGCTCATCCCGAACATCTCGGGCGCGTCGTCTTCATCGCGGCGGCGGCCGCCATGGGCGGCTTCCTCTTCGGGTACGACAGCTCGGTGATCAACGGTGCGGTCGAGGCCATCCGAGACCGCTACGACATCGGGTCCGCGGCCCTCGCCCAGGTCATCGCCATCGCCCTGATCGGCTGCGCCATCGGCGCCGCGACCGCCGGCCGCATAGCCGACCGCATCGGCCGCATCCGGTGCATGCAGATCTCCGCCGTGCTGTTCACCATCAGCGCCGTCGGCTCGGCCCTGCCCTTCGCCCTGTGGGACCTCGCCTTCTGGCGGATCGTCGGCGGCTTCGCCATCGGTATGGCCTCGGTCATCGGCCCGGCCTACATCGCCGAGGTGGCCCCGCCCGCCTACCGCGGCCGGCTCGGCTCCTTCCAGCAGGCCGCGATCGTCATCGGCATCGCCGTCTCGCAGCTGGTCAACTGGGGTCTGCTCAACGCCGCCGGCGGCGACCAGCGCGGCACCCTGATGGGCCTGGAGGCCTGGCAGGTCATGCTCGGCGTGATGGTGGTCCCGGCCGTCGTCTACGGCGTGCTGTCCTTCGTCATCCCCGAGTCCCCCCGCTTCCTGATCTCCGTCGGCAGGCGCGACCGCGCCCGCGAGATCCTCGCCGAGGTCGAGGGCGAGCACTCCGACCTGACCGCGCGCGTCGACGAGATCGAGCACGCGATGAAGAGCGAGCACCGGTCCACCTTCAAGGACCTGCTCGGCGGCGGCTTCTTCTTCAAGCCGATCGTCTGGGTCGGCATCGGCCTCTCGGTCTTCCAGCAGTTCGTCGGCATCAACGTCGCGTTCTACTACTCCTCGACGCTGTGGCAGTCGGTCGGCGTCGATCCGACGGAGTCCTTCTTCTACTCGTTCACCACGTCGATCATCAACATCGTCGGCACCGTGATCGCCATGGTCTTCGTGGACCGCGTCGGCCGCAGGCCGCTGGCCCTGATCGGCTCGGCCGGCATGGTCGTCGGTCTCGCGCTCGAGGCCTGGGCCTTCTCGCACCACCTGGTCGACGGCAAGCTCCCGGCCGCGCAGGGCTGGACCGCCCTGATCGCCGCCCACGTCTTCGTCCTCTTCTTCGCGCTGTCCTGGGGCGTGGTCGTCTGGGTCATGCTCGGCGAGATGTTCCCGAACAAGATCCGCGCCGCCGCGCTGGGTGTGGCCGCCTCCGCGCAGTGGATCGCCAACTGGGCCATCACCGCGAGCTTCCCGTCGCTGGCCGACTGGAACCTCTCCGCGACCTACGTGATCTACACGGTCTTCGCCGCGCTCTCCATCCCCTTCGTCCTGAAGTTCGTGAAGGAGACGAAGGGCAAGGCACTGGAGGAGATGGGCTGAGGCCCCCCGAGCCGAGGAGTCGGGCCCAGTCCCCGCTGCCCTTCTCCTCGTACCCCACCGGGGGTTCTGTGTTGTCCGTTGGCGAGGAGGAGCAGGGGGGTTCTTTTTCCCTTC
>NZ_JBHVGU010000028.1:102047-109266 GCF_042800575.1 Streptomyces sp. NPDC057616 | reverse complement strand
TCCCCCCTCCCCTTCTCCTCCTACCCCACCCCCGCGCCGGCTCGGCCAGTGACCGAGCCGGAGCGGCGGTTTCGTCTCCCGTGCACGCTGGCCGGCCTCAGTCCGCCAGGCGCGGCAGCACCCGTTCGGTGAACAGGCGCAGGCTGCGCCAGCCCTCCTCCGGGGGCATTCCGCCGGCCAGCGGATGCAGGACGAGGTTGTCGAGACCCAGGTCCACGCACTGGTCCGGGGTGAGGATGCGGTAGACGCCCTCGGCGCGCAGATCGTCCACGGTCGTGGCGGAGGACTTCACGGCGGAGCGGATGTCCCCGGACTGCCAGGAGGCGTACGTCCGCGCCTCGTGCAGGAAGTGCCGGCCGTACGCGGCCCACGCCCGGTCCGGGTCCTCGGCGATGTGCAGCAGCGGGGTCTCCTCGGTGGGCATCATGGTCCAGCCCTCGGTGCCGTACTCGACGAGCCGTTCCTTGTAGTACGCCTCCAGCTCCGGCAGGTGCGCGCTGGGGAAGAAGGGGAGGCCGAGGCGGGCCGCGCGGCGGGCGGCGGCCTTCGAGGAGCCGCCGACCAGCAGCAGCGGGTGCGGCTCGGTGAGCGGGCGCGGCGTGATCCGCACCGTACGGCCGCGGTACTCGAAGGGCTCGCCGGTCCAGGCCTTGAGCAGCGTCTCCAGCACCTCGTCCTGGAGCTTGCCGCGACGCTTCCAGTCCACGTCGAACAGCGCGTACTCCTCGGGCCGGTACCCGATCCCCGCGACCGTCACCAGCCGCCCGCCGCTGATCAGGTCCAGGACGGCGATCTCCTCGGCCAGCCGCAGCGGGTCGTGCAGCGGGCCGATCACCGCCGAGACGGTCACGGCGACACGGCTGGTCGCGCCGAAGACCGCGCCCGCGAAGGCGAAGGGTGACGGCAGCCAGTTGTTCTCGACGCCGTGGTGCTCCTCGGTCTGCACCGTGGTGATGCCGTGTTCGTCGGCATACGCCGCCATGTCCAGGGCGGCCCGGTAGCGGGCGCCGAGGGAGGCGGGGGTGGCGTCGGGCTCTACGAGATTGAAGCGGACGACCGTGACGGGCATGGGGGGCTCCCCTTCACCGGGCGGGTGTGGAAGCGGACGTTAGCTGACGGAGTGTCAGACATCCAGAGGGGTGCCGCAGGACTCCATGACCGATACTGGTCGGGTTATGGAAACCGTCATCCTTGCTGTAGTCATCGCCGTGGTCGTGATCGGCGCGCTCGGCGGGCTCGTCATCGGCACCCGGCGCAAGAAGCCGCTGCCCAAGCCGCCGCCCTCCGCGCCCGACATCACGGCCCCTCCGGCCGAGCCGCACGTCGGCGACGAGGCCGAGACGCCCCGCGACGAACCACGCCGGACCATAGAGGAGGTGGATCTTCCGGACGGCTCGGCGCCGGTCGCCGTCGAGGAGCCGCCCTCCCTCGAGGTCCCCGAGATCGAGGTCCCCGAGCCGGCCGAGGGGCGGCTCGTCCGCCTCCGCACCCGTCTCTCGCGCTCCCAGAACGCGCTCGGCAAGGGCCTGCTCGCGCTCCTGTCGCGCGAGCACCTCGACGACGACACCTGGGAGGAGATCGAGGACATCCTGCTCACCGCCGACGTCGGCGTGGCCCCGACCCAGGAGCTGGTCGAGGGTCTGCGCGAGCGGGTGAAGGTGCTCGGCACCCGCACCCCCGCGGAGCTGCGCGGCCTGCTGCGCGAAGAGCTCCTCAAGCTCGTCGGCACCGACATGGACCGCACGGTCCGGACCGAGCCGGAGGCCAGCAAGCCCGGCATCGTGATGGTCGTCGGGGTCAATGGCACCGGCAAGACCACCACCACCGGCAAGCTCGCCCGCGTCCTGGTGGCCGACGGCCGTACCGTGGTCCTGGGCGCCGCCGACACCTTCCGTGCCGCCGCCGCCGACCAGCTGCAGACCTGGGGCGAGCGCGTCGGCGCCCACACCGTGCGCGGGCCCGAGGCCGGCGACCCCGCCTCCGTCGCCTTCGACGCGGTGAAGGAGGGCAAGGAGATGGGCTCCGACGTCGTCCTCATCGACACCGCCGGTCGCCTGCACACCAAGACCGGCCTCATGGACGAGCTCGGCAAGGTCAAGCGCGTCGTCGAGAAGCAGGCCCCGCTGGACGAGGTGCTGCTCGTCCTCGACGCCACGACCGGGCAGAACGGCCTGGTCCAGGCCCGCGTGTTCGCCGAGGTCGTCGACATCACCGGCATCGTGCTGACCAAGCTGGACGGCACGGCCAAGGGCGGCATCGTGATCGCCGTCCAGCGCGAACTGGGCGTGCCGGTCAAGCTGGTGGGCCTCGGCGAAGGCGCGGACGACCTGGCGCCGTTCGAGCCGGAGGCGTTCGTTGACGCCCTTATCGGAGAGTGACACCCCCGCCGACAACGGTACGAGCACGAAGAAGCCCCCGCCTCCCAAGGTGCAGTTGGGGGCGGGCGCTTCGCTGTGTGCCTCGTGCCGCTAGGCCCGGGACCGGTGCGCCACGTAGGCCAGGGTCCCCAGCAGCAGGCGGGCCGCCGGCGGCTTGGTGGCCGAGTCCAGGGCCGGCTGCCGCAGCCACCGCGCGGGGCCCCGGCCGCCGCGGTCGGAGGGCGGGGCGGTGATGTACGTACCGGGGCCCTGGCCGCGCAGGTCGAGCGAGGTCGGGTCGTCCCAGCCCATGCGGTAGAGCAGCTCGGGGAGTTCGGCGGCGGCGCCGGGGGCGACGAAGAACTGGGCGCGGCCCTCCGGGGTCGCGGTGACCGGGCCGACGGGCAGGCCCATGCGCTCCAGGCGGATCAGGGCGCGGCGGCCGGCGGCCTCGGACACGTCGACGACGTCGAACGAGTGGCCGACCGCGAGCATGACCGACGCTCCGGGGAACTCGCCCCAGGTCCTGGTCACGTCGTCGAGCGTGGCGCCGGCCGGGACCAGCGGCGCGAACTCCAGCGGATGCGCCCCCGGTGCACCGCAGTCCGCCCGGCCGCAGGAGCACTCGCTCCCCGAGGCCCGCGCGCCGGCCACGACGTCCCAGCCCCACAGTCCGGTGAACTCGGCGACGGCCGTGCACTCCGAGGAGCGGCCGCGCCGACGCGAGCCGGAGCGGATCTCCCGGATGCCGCCGATCGTGAAGCCCATGCCCCCTCCAACGGGTCCGACGCGCCGGTGGTTACGGCGCGGATGCGGATCGTGACCCTGTGTGTTTTCCGAGTCACCCGCCCCGCTTGGTCCGGGCGGCGCTGGAGGTGCCTCTGGTGGTGAACTCGACGACGCGCGCCCCTGAGTGCATCGCTCCGCCTACTCCCGATCGGTCTATGTCAAGTGAATCGCGTGCAGGCCACCGTGAGTTCATTCGAAGGGGTGGCGAATGGTGGCGTTTCCGGGATCGCCATGGCTGGACGGGTGATCGTAGGATTACTTTGAGTGCACGGGTCCCGGGGGCACATGCACTCGTGGGTATGCCGGAGGCAAGTCGGTATCCCGTTCGAAGGGTGAGAACCGGCGGACGGGAGACCGTATTTACCGGCATTCTGATAGGGCTTGGCGCACTCGGCGACAAGTGGTCTCAGGGATGGGGGCGTTCCAGTGAGCGGCAACGGCGGAAGCGGGACGACCGCGGCCAGCATCGACAAGCGCCCGAACGAGCTGCTCACTTCCTGGTTCGTGCGCAGCGGCTGGTCGAAGGGCGAGCTCGCCCGCCAAGTCAACCGCAGGGCGCGCCAGTTGGGCGCCAACCACATCTCCACGGACACCTCCCGGGTGCGCCGCTGGCTGGACGGCGAGAACCCCCGCGAGCCCATTCCCAGGATCCTGTCCGAGCTGTTCTCCGAGCGCTTCGGCTGCGTGGTCTCCGTCGACGACCTCGGCCTGCGCACGGCGCGTCAGTCACCCTCCGCGACCGGCGTCGACCTGCCCTGGACGGGCCCGCAGACGGTGGCGCTGCTCAGCGAGTTCTCGCGCAGCGACCTGATGCTGGCGCGGCGCGGCTTCCTCGGGACCTCGCTGGTCCTGTCCGCGGGCCCGTCCCTCATCGAGCCCATGCAGCGCTGGCTGGTGCCCTCGCCCCAGGCGCCGCAGGCGGAGCCCGAGTCGCCCGCCGCCTCCCGCCGGGCCGGCCGGCTCTCCCGCCCGGAGCTGGACCTCCTGGAGTCCACGACGGTGATGTTCCGCCAGTGGGACGCCCAGTGCGGCGGCGGGCTGCGCCGCAAGGCGGTCGTCGGCCAGCTGCACGAGGTGACGGACCTGCTCCAGGAGCCCCAACCCGAGGCGACGACCAGGAAGTTGTTCAAGGTCGCCGCCGAACTGGCCGAGCTCGCGGGCTGGATGTCCTACGACGTGGGGCTCCAGCCCACCGCGCAGAAGTACTTCGTCCTCGCCCTGCACGCCGCCAAGGAGGCGGGCGACAAACCCCTCGGCTCGTACGTGCTGTCCAGCATGAGCCGCCAGATGATCCACCTCGGGCGTCCCGAGGACGCCCTGGAGCTCATCCACCTCGCGCAGTACGGCAGCCGGGACTGCGCGAGCCCCCGCACCCAGTCGATGCTGTATGCGATGGAGGCCCGCGCCTACGCCAACATGGGGCAGCCCGGCAAGTGCAAGCGCGCGGTGCGGATGGCCGAGGACACCTTCGCCGACGTCGACGAGTGGGACGAGCCGGACGCCGACTGGATCCGCTTCTTCTCCGAGGCGGAGCTGCACGGCGAGAACAGCCACTCCTACCGCGACCTCGCCTACGTCGCAGGACGCAGCCCGACGTACGCCTCCCTGGCCGAGCCCGTCATGCAGCGGGCGGTCGACCTGTTCGCCCAGGATGCCGAGCACCAGCGGTCGTACGCACTGAATCTCATCGGCATGGCCACGGTGCACCTGCTCCAGCGCGAGCCCGAGCGCAGCGCGGTGCTGGCCGAGAAGGCCATGCACATCGCCAAGAAGGTGCGCTCCGAGCGCGTGAACACTCGTATCCGAAAGACGGTCGACACCGCTGTACGCGACTTCGGGGACCTCGGTGAGGTCGTCGACCTCACCGAGAAGCTCGCACTGGAGCTCCCGGAGACCGCCGAAGCGGTCTGAATCCCCTGACCCCGGCCGCGGCCGGCCCTCCCGAACTGCCCGACTCGGCTCCCCCATGCCAGGTCGTCGGAAGGCCGTCCGCGGCCGGATTTCTTCCCTCACGGAAGGTTGCGCCAAGATAACGATCATTTCGGCCGGCATCCGGCAGTTCATCGAGGCGTAACACGCACGGCGCCTTCGTCACGGCGGCGAAACAACGAGGGGCTTCCACCGAAACCGCGCTGCGCCAATCTCATGGCGCATAACCGGCCCACCCCTCATGCCCGCTTCTGGCTTCGCCCGCACGGGGCCGTATTAACGACGAGGAGACGCCGATGGCACCAGCCATCACGCTTGCCGCGGACAAACTGTCTGCCGCCAACACAGGCTTCATGCTCATTGCTTCCGCACTGGTGCTGATCATGACCCCGGGCCTCGCCTTCTTCTACGGAGGCATGGTCCGCGTCAAGAGCACCCTCAACATGCTGATGATGAGCTTCATCAGCATGGGCGTCGTCACCATCCTGTGGGTGCTGTACGGCTTCTCCATGGCGTTCGGCACGGACCACGGATCGCTCATCGGCTGGACCGGCGACTACATCGGCTGGGCCGGCATCGACAAGATGGACATCTGGTCCGGCTACACGATCCCGGTGTTCGTGTTCGCCGTCTTCCAGATGATGTTCGCGATCATCACGCCCGCGCTGATAAGCGGTGCCCTCGCGGACCGGGTCAAGTTCTCGGCCTGGACGCTGTTCCTCATCCTGTGGGCCACGGTCGTCTACTTCCCGGTCGCCCACTGGGTCTGGGGCACCGGCGGCTGGGCCTTCGAACTCGGCGTGATCGACTTCGCCGGCGGTACGGCGGTCCACATCAACGCGGGTGCCGCAGCGCTCGGCGTGATCCTCGTCATCGGCAAGCGCGTCGGCTTCAAGAAGGACCCGATGCGCCCGCACAGCCTCCCGCTGGTGATGCTCGGTGCCGGTCTGCTGTGGTTCGGCTGGTTCGGCTTCAACGCCGGCTCCTGGCTCGGCAACGACGACGGCGTCGGCCCGCTGATGTTCGTCAACACCCAGATCGCCACCGCCGCCGCCATGTGCGCCTGGCTCGTCTACGAGAAGATCCGCCACGGCGCGTTCACCACGCTGGGCGCCGCCTCCGGTGCCGTCGCCGGTCTGGTCGCCATCACCCCGTCCGGCGGCGCGGTCTCCCCGCTCGGCGCGATCGCGGTCGGCGCCATCGCCGGTGTCGGATGCGCCGCGGCCGTCGGCCTGAAGTACCGCTTCAACTACGACGACTCGCTCGACGTCGTGGGCGTCCACATGGTCGGCGGTATCCTCGGCTCGCTGCTGATCGGCCTCTTCGCCAGCGGCAAGGGCCAGTCCGACGTGAAGGGCCTCTTCTACGGCGGCGGCATGCACCAGTTCTGGATCCAGTGCGCCGGTGTCTTCGGAGTCCTCTTCTACTCGCTGATCTGCTCCGCGATCCTCGCCTTCCTCCTCGACAAGACCATCGGCATGCGGGTCACCGAGGACGAGGAGATCTCCGGGATCGACCAGGCCGAGCACGCCGAGACCGCATACGACTTCAGCGGCGCCGGCGGCGGTGCCGCCCGCAACGCCGTACCCGCCGGTGCCGGAGCGGCCCAGAGCAAGAAGGTGGACGCATGAAGCTCATCACCGCCGTCGTCAAGCCGCACCGGCTCGACGAGATCAAGGAGGCCCTCCAGGCCTTCGGCGTCCACGGCCTGACGGTCACGGAGGCGAGCGGCTACGGTCGTCAGCGGGGACACACCGAGGTCTACCGCGGTGCCGAGTACACCGTCGACCTGGTGCCCAAGATCCGCATCGAGGTCCTGGCCGAGGACGACGACGCCGACCAGCTGATCGACGTCGTCGTCAAGGCGGCCAGGACCGGCAAGATCGGTGACGGCAAGGTCTGGTCGCTCCCGGTGGAGACGGCCGTCCGGGTCCGGACCGGCGAGCGCGGCCCCGACGCGCTCTGAACGTAAAAAGGAACAGGAGTCGCCGGGTGTCGAGTACGGACGTGCGCAAGGAAGCAGAGGACTCGGGACCCAGTGGCTACGCGGCGGACCGGGCGGGCTTCCTCCCCTCGAAGGAACAATCCCAGCCCCCCCAGCGTGCCGTCCCTTCCCCCCCTCAGGGCAAATGGCCGGGCAGGCT
>NZ_JBHVGU010000028.1:68135-102037 GCF_042800575.1 Streptomyces sp. NPDC057616 | reverse complement strand
GAGAGGAAGCGGCGTCTCTTGTTGTCTGTTTTGCTTTCTCTTTTCCCTCTAACGGGTGGACCCGGTTCGCCCCCCCCCCGCGCCGTACGGCCCTGTCCGCGCTGACGGACAAGTGGCTGGCCGGGCTCTTCGGAGCGGGGGCCGAAGGGCTGCGCGGGATCTCCCTGATCGCCGTCGGCGGCTACGGCCGCGGCGAGCTCTCCCCCCGCAGCGATCTGGACCTGCTGCTCCTGCACGACGGCGGCGACAGCGGGGCGGTCGCCGCGCTCGCCGACCGCATCTGGTACCCGGTGTGGGACCTCGGCCTCGCCCTGGACCACTCGGTGCGCACCCCGGGGGAGGCCCGCAAGACCGCGGGGGAGGACCTGAAGGTCCAGCTCGGACTGCTGGACGCCCGCCACATCGCCGGGGACATGGGGCTGACGGCCGGTCTGCGTACGGCCGTTCTCGCCGACTGGCGCAACCAGGCGCCCAAGCGCCTGCCCGAACTCCAGGAGCTGGGCGCCGAGCGCGCCGAGCGGCAGGGCGAGCTGCAGTTCCTGCTGGAGCCGGACCTCAAGGAGGCCCGCGGCGGGCTGCGGGACGCCACCATCCTGCGCGCCGTCGCCGCCTCCTGGGTGGCGGACGCCCCGCGCGAGGGCCTGGCCGAGGCCCGGCGCCGGCTGCTGGACGTACGCGACGCGCTGCACCTGGCGACGGGGCGTGCGACCGACCGGCTCGCGCTCCAGGAGCAGGACCAGGTCGCCGCCGAGCTCGGCCTGCTCGACGCCGACACCCTGCTGCGGGAGGTGTACGAGGCGGCGCGTGTCATCTCGTACGCCAGCGACGTCACCTGGCGCGAAGTCGGCCGGGTGCTGAGGTCGCGGGCCGTGCGGCCGCGGCTGCGCGCCATGCTCGGCGGCGGGAAGCAGGTCGCCGAGCGCTCGCCGCTCGCCGAGGGCGTCGTCGAGCAGGAGGGCGAGGTCGTGCTGGCCCGTGCCGCCCGCCCCGAGCGCGACCCCGTGCTGCCGCTGCGCGCGGCGGCAGCCGCCGCCCAGTCCGGCCTGCCGCTCTCCCTGCACGCCGTACGGCGCCTGGCGGCGACCGTGCGCCCGCTGCCCACGCCCTGGCCCGCCGAGGCCCGCGAACAGCTCGTGACCCTGCTCGGCTCGGGCCGCCCGACCATCGACGTGTGGGAGGCGCTGGAGGCGGAGGGCCTGATCACCCAGCTCCTTCCGGACTGGGAGCGGGTGCGCTGCCGGCCGCAGCGCAACGCCGTGCACCTGTGGACCGTCGACCGGCACCTGATCGAGACGGCCGTACGCGCCTCGGAGTTCACCCGCCGCGTCCACCGTCCCGACCTGCTCCTGGTCGCCGCCCTGCTGCACGACATCGGCAAGGGCTGGCCCGGCGACCACTCGGTGGCCGGCGAGATCATCGCCAAGGACGTGGCCGCGCGCATCGGCTTCGACCGCGAGGACGTGGCCGTCGTCGCCACCCTCGTACGGCACCACCTGCTGCTGATCGACACGGCCACCCGCCGCGACCTGGAGGACCCGGCCACGGTCCGCTCGGTCGCCGAGGCCGTCGGCACCCAGTCCACGCTGGAGCTGCTGCACGCGCTGACCGAGGCGGACGCGCTGGCCACCGGCCCGGCCGCCTGGTCGTCCTGGCGCGGTTCGCTCGTCACCGACCTGGTCAAGCGGGTGTCCGCGGTGCTCGCCGGCGACGCCCCCGAGGAGCCCGAGGCGGCCGCACCCACCGCCGAGCAGGAACGCCTGGCCATCGAGGCGGTCGCGACGGGCAGCCCGGTGCTGTCCCTGCGGGCGCAGACCGAGCCGCCGGCGGAGGAGCAGCCGGCCGGCGACCCGGAGCCGCTCGGCGTCGAACTCCTCATCGCCGTGCCGGACCAGCCGGGCGTGCTGCCCGCCGTGTCCGGCGTGCTCGCCGTGCACCGGCTGACCGTCCGCACCGCGGAGCTGCGCGCCCTGGAGCTGCCGGACGGCGTCGAGGGCGCGGTCCTGCTGCTGAACTGGCGGGTCGCCGCGGAGTACGGCTCCCTGCCGCAGGCCGCCCGGCTGCGCGCCGACCTGGTCCGCGCCCTCGACGGCTCCCTGGACATCGCGGGCCGCCTGGCCGAACGCGACGCCGCCTACCCGCGCCGCCGCGGTGTCGTGGCCCCGCCGCCCCGGGTGACCGTCGCCCCGGCCGCCTCCCACCTGGCGACGGTGATAGAGGTACGCGCCCAGGACGCCCCCGGCCTGCTGTTCCACATCGGCCGTGCCTTGGAGGACGCGCAGGTACGGGTCCGCAGTGCCCATGTCTCCACCCTGGGCGCGAACGCGGTCGACGCCTTCTACGTCACCGGCCCGGAGGGCGCGCCCCTGCCGGGCGACGAGGCGGCGTCGGTGGCCCGCAAGCTGGAGGAGATGCTGCGCGGGTGACCCGGGTGCCGGCGGCCTCGACCGCCGCCGGAGCCCTCCCCGAAGCCCCCATCTCGTCCCGGCCGTGACATGGGATCCCGGCGTCGTACCGACCCGGGATACCCTGGAGGGCGATTCGTCAGCTGCCACCGACCCCGAGGACCGCGAGCGCCGTGTTCGATACTCTTTCCGATCGCCTCTCAGCGACTTTCAAGAACCTGCGCGGCAAGGGACGGCTCTCCGAGGCGGACATCGACGCCACCGCGCGCGAGATCCGTATCGCGCTGCTCGAGGCCGACGTGGCGCTGCCCGTCGTGCGGTCGTTCATCAAGAACGTCAAGGAGCGCGCCCTCGGCGCGGAGGTCTCCCGGGCGCTGAACCCGGCCCAGCAGGTCCTGAAGATCGTCAACGAGGAACTCGTCACGATCCTCGGCGGCGAGACCCGGCGCCTGCGCTTCGCCAAGCAGCCGCCGACCGTGATCATGCTGGCGGGTCTGCAGGGTGCCGGTAAGACCACCCTGGCGGGCAAGCTCGGCCGCTGGCTGAAGGAGCAGGGCCACTCGCCGCTGCTGGTCGCCGCCGACCTCCAGCGCCCGAACGCCGTGAACCAGCTGAGCGTCGTCGCCGAGCGCGCCGGCGTCGCGGTCTACGCCCCCGAGCCGGGCAACGGCGTGGGCGACCCGGTCAAGGTCGCCAAGGACTCCATCGACTTCGCGAAGTCCAAGGTCCACGACATCGTGGTGGTGGACACCGCCGGCCGCCTCGGCATCGACCAGGAGATGATGCAGCAGGCCGCGGACATCCGCGACGCCGTCTCCCCGGACGAGATCCTCTTCGTCGTCGACGCGATGATCGGTCAGGACGCGGTCACCACCGCCGAGGCCTTCCGCGACGGCGTCGGCTTCGACGGTGTCGTGCTCTCCAAGCTCGACGGTGACGCCCGCGGTGGTGCCGCCCTGTCGATCCGCCAGGTCACCGGCAAGCCCATCATGTTCGCGTCGAACGGCGAGAAGCTCGAGGACTTCGACGCCTTCCACCCGGACCGGATGGCCTCCCGCATCCTCGACATGGGTGACCTGCTCACCCTGATCGAGCAGGCGGAGAAGACGTTCAGCCAGGAAGAGGCCCAGAAGATGGCCTCCAAGCTGGCGTCGAAGAAGGGCCAGGACTTCACCCTGGACGACTTCCTGGCCCAGATGGAGCAGGTCAGGAAGATGGGCAGCATCAGCAAGCTGCTCGGCATGCTCCCGGGCATGGGCCAGATCAAGGACCAGATCAACAACCTCGACGAGCGCGACGTCGACCGCACGGCCGCGATCATCAAGTCGATGACCCCGGCCGAGCGCCAGGAGCCGACGATCATCAACGGCTCCCGCCGCGCCCGTATCGCCAAGGGCTCCGGCGTCGAGGTCAGCGCCGTGAAGAACCTGGTCGAGCGGTTCTTCGAGGCCCGCAAGATGATGTCCCGCATGGCCCAGGGCGGCGGCATGCCGGGGATGCCCGGGATGCCGGGCATGGGCGGCGGCCCCGGCCGCACCAAGAAGCAGCCGAAGAAGGCCAAGGGCAAGCAGCGCTCCGGCAACCCGATGAAGCGCAAGCAGCAGGAGCAGGAGGAGGCCGCACGCCGGGCCGCCGCAGCACAGGGCGGCGCCTTCGGTGTGCCGGGCCAGCAGGCTCCGGAGGACTTCGAGCTGCCGGACGAGTTCAAGAAGTTCATGGGCTGACACGTCGGCAGGTGCACGGGCCGAGTCCGTTCTCTGCGCGTGCCGGGGGTTGGTCGTTGTCGTAACGTCCCGATATGACCAACCCCGCGCCGCCGCGCAAGTCGCCGGAGCAGCCCTGGCGCACCGAGGGCACGCCCGACGAGACGCCTAAGCCGTCTCCGGGCGGGCGGAAGATGCGCGGCGGCTGGTGGAGCCTGATCCTCACCGCGCTGATCGTGTACCTGATCGCGAACCTGGTCCTGTCGTTCTTCAACGAGGGCGACGAGCCGACGATCTCCTACACCGAGTTCAGCAAGCAGGTCGACGCGGGCAACGTCAAGAAGATCTACGCCAAGGGCGACGCGATCCAGGGCCAGCTCAAGAAGGGCCAGGACAATCCCGAGGGCGAGGGCACGTACACCAAGTTCAACACCCAGCGCCCGTCCTTCGCGGACGACCAGCTCTGGGAGAACCTGACCAAGCACGACGTCACGGTCACCGCCGAGCCGGTCGTCCAGCACCGTAGTTTTCTGGCCAATCTGCTGCTCTCGCTGGCGCCGATGGTGCTCCTGATCGCCGTGTGGGTCTTCATCGCGCGGCGGATGAGCGCGGGGCTCGGCGGCGCGGGCGGGATGCTCGGCCGCAAGGCACCGCCCAAGCCGGTCGAGCTGGAGCCGGGGCAGCAGCGCACCACCTTCGAGGACGTGGCCGGCATCGACGAGGTCGAGGGCGAGCTCAACGACGTCGTCGACTTCCTCAAGAACCCGGACGCCTACCGCAGGATGGGCGCCAAGATGCCGCGCGGCGTGCTGCTCACCGGCCCGCCCGGCACCGGCAAGACCCTCCTCGCCCGCGCCGTCGCCGGCGAGGCGGGCGTGCCCTTCTTCTCGGCCTCCGCCTCCGAGTTCATCGAGATGATCGTCGGCGTCGGCGCCTCACGCGTGCGTGAGCTGTTCGCGGAGGCCCGCAAGGTGGCCCCCTCGATCATCTTCATCGACGAGATCGACACCATCGGACGCGCCCGCGGCGGCGGTTCGGGCGTGGGCGGCCACGACGAGCGCGAGCAGACGCTGAACCAGATCCTGACCGAGATGGACGGCTTCTCCGGCTCCGAGGGCGTCATCGTCATCGCTGCCACCAACCGCGCCGACGTCCTGGACCCGGCCCTGACCCGTCCCGGCCGCTTCGACCGCGTCGTCCAGGTCTCGCCGCCGGACCGCGGCGGCCGCGAGGCGATCCTGGAGATCCACACCCGCGAGATCCCGCTCGCCCAGGGCGTCGACCTCGCCCACATCGCCCGTACGACCCCGGGCATGACCGGCGCGGAACTCGCCAACCTCGCCAACGAGGCGGCCCTGCTCGCCGTCAAGCGCAAGCAGGAGCGGGTGACGCAAGGCGACCTCTCGGAGGCCCTGGAGAAGGTTCAACTCGGTGCGGAACGGCCCCTGGTGATGCCCGAGGAGGAGCGCCGGCGCACCGCGTACCACGAGAGCGGCCACGCACTGCTCGGCATGCTCCAGCCCGGCGCCGACCCCGTCCGCAAGATCACCATCGTCCCGCGCGGCCGCGCCCTCGGCGTCACGCTCTCCACACCGGAGTCCGACAAGTACGCGTACACCGAGGAGTACCTGCGCGGCCGCATCATCGGCGCCCTCGGCGGCATGGCCGCGGAACAGGTCGTCTACGGCGTCGTCACGACCGGCGCGGAGAACGACCTGGAGCAGGTCACGAACATCGCGCGCGGCATGGTCGCCCGGTGGGGGATGAGCGAGCGCGTCGGCCGCCTGTCCGCCCTGCCCGGCGACGCGCAGCAGGCGTACGGCCTCGCGGCCGCCCCGCAGACCCTCGACGTCATCGAGGACGAGATGCGCCGGATCGTCGACGAGTGCTACGACGAGGCGTGCCGCAAGCTGACCGAGCACCGCTCCCGACTCGACGCGCTCGCCCGTGCGTTGCTGGAGAACGAGACCTTGGAGGAGGCGGACGCCTACCGCATCGCGGGCGTCACGCGCCTGACGAAGGACGAGCCCTGAACGACGGGCGGCGCACCACGGCTTCCGACGACGGGGCCTACGGGACCCGTGCGATCAGGTACCGGAAGACGTTCGGCATCCACACGGTCCCGTCCGGCCGCAGATACGGATGCAGCGCCTCCGCCAGCTCCTTGTCCACCTGCGCCTGGTCCGTGGCGCGGACGGCCGCGTCGAACAGGCCTGTCGACAGCAGCCCCCGTACCGCGCTCTCCGTGTCGGCGTACCCGAAGGGGCACGCGACCCGTCCCGAGCCGTCGGGCCTGAGCCCCGCCCGCTGGGCGACCTCCTCCAGGTCGTCGCGAAGGGCGGGGCGCCAACTGCCCGCACTGCGCAGCGGATCCGCCAGCTTGGTGGCCACCCGCAGCACGGACGACGTGGTGCAGCGCTCCGGCGGACCCCAGCCGGCGAGCACCACGGGCGCCCCGCGCTCGGCGAGCGGCGTCGCTGCCTGCAGCAGCCCGCCGAGCCCCTCCGAGTCGCCCGCCAGACACCCGATGGGCTCGAAAGCGGTCACCAGGGTGTACGCGGGCGTCTCCGCGCCGCTCGCGGCCCCTATGTCCTCGGGTGAACCGTCGACGAGCCGGGCGCCCGCACGCGCGTGTGCGCGCCACGCGTCCGGGAGCAGCCGCTCCCGCGCCAGGGCGAGCCGTTCGGGGGAGTCGTGGTCGAGGCCGGTCACCGCGGCCCCTCTGGACGCCGCCATGAGAAGGGCGAGCCCGCTGCCGCAGCCGAGCCCCAGCAGCCGGGTGCCGGAGCCCACTTCCAGTCGCTCGTAGACGGCCTCGTAGAGCGGGACCAGCATCCGCTCCTGGATCTCGGACCAGTCACGCGCGCGTGCACACCGGTCCACAGGGGGTGTCTCACCCGCGTGGGAGAAGTGCCGCCGCACGAGCGTAGGTGTCATGTAAAGCGCCCCAATCCGCCGAGAGTTGCCGCTGTGCCCTTTTCCGTAGCCCCCGTGACGTGCGCTCGCACTCCCCCCGTATGCCAGGTAACTCCGCACTCGACCGCGCGTCCAGTGGTATCCGGGCCCAGCTTGAGGGTTCGCTGCGGGAGTGGCGAGATTTCACATCCCGGCAACCTGGACCACTACGATCGCCGGGTCCCGGTAACGTCGCGGGCGCCGACGGCGCTTAGTGAAGTAGCGCCCTCCGCCGCGAGAGCGGCCGAAACGCCCCTTGCGTATCCACGGATCACGGCCGCACCGGCGCGTGGACATCATCTACGCGCCGGGTCGTAGCCCCGACTACGTACCGGCTTGGTATGAGCTGTGAGGTTTCTCCGCAGATCAGCGCACCCGCCCTCGTCGGGACGCATCAGCGGCAACTGACGGGTACGTGCAAATTATTTGGGATGGCCCGGAATAGGAACACAGCGGCACCCCCGCTCGTTGTCATTACGTGAGCACGACACAGACACCACCTGTTCTGGCCGCAGAGCTGGCACAGGCGTGGGCCGACATTCAGCGGTACCACCCCGAGCTGCCCGATCTGGCCGCGCCCGAGTCCCTGATCGGAGAGTCCTCGTCCGCCTGCGGTCACGAGCTCTCCTTCGAGCGACTGCTCCATGAGGCAGTCCATGGCATCGCCGCCGCGCGCGGCGTGCGCGACACGTCCCGTGCCGGCCGCTACCACAACCGGAGATTCCTCGCCATCGCCGAGGAGCTGGGCCTGGACCACCCCGAGGAACCGCACCCCAGCAGCGGCTTCTCGCTGGTCACGCTCAACCCCGAGGCCAAGCGCCGCTACCGCCCGACGATCGAGCGGCTGCAGCGCGCCCTGAAGGCCCACACGGCGGCGACCTCCGCCGACACCCCGAAGAGCTTCCGGGGCCCGGCCGCCCGGCACGGCTCGTCCGGTGGCGGCGTCCGGGTCAAGGCGGTCTGCGACTGCGGGCGCAACGTCCGCGTGGTCCCGTCCGTCCTGGCCCAGGCCCCGATCGTGTGCGGCGGCTGCGGGAAGCCGTTCCGCATCCCGGAGGTGGTCGGCGCCGCCTGACGGCGACCGTCGGTACCGGCATCTCGTGGCTGCCGGTGCGGTCGACGGACGACGGGGTGCCACCGCCGTGCACGCGGCGGCGGCACCCCGGGACGCCGGGCGCCTCTCAGCCATGCACTGACTCCTGTGCGGGCCCTCGGACGAAAGCGACCCGCAGGGTGTGGCACAATGGCTAGCTGTACTCGACAGCCGCACAGGACCCCTCTCTCCTCCGGCTGACGCGTCCATCGGGCACTCGGGTACCGCAACCCCACGCGGCCGTCTCGCCGTGCCCAACCACGTCAAAACCAGGAGAACCCACTCCCGTGGCAGTCAAGATCAAGCTGAAGCGTCTGGGCAAGATCCGTTCGCCTCACTACCGCATCGTCGTCGCCGACTCCCGCACCCGTCGTGACGGCCGTGCGATCGAGGAGATCGGTCTGTACCACCCGGTGCAGAACCCCTCGCGCATCGAGGTCAACGCGGACCGCGTCGCGTACTGGCTCTCCGTCGGCGCCCAGCCGACCGAGCCCGTGCTCGCCATCCTGAAGAAGACCGGCGACTGGCAGAAGTTCAAGGGCGAGCCCGCCCCGGCGCCGCTGCTGCAGCCGGCCGAGAAGGCCGCGCGCCCGTCGTTCGAGGCCCTTGGCGGCGACGACGAGGGCAAGGGTGAGGCGATCACCCAGAAGAAGAAGGCTGAGAAGAAGGACGAGGCCGCCGCCGAGTCCGCGTCGACCGAGGCCTGAGCATGCTCGAGGAGGCTCTCGAGCACCTCGTGAAGGGCATCGTCGACAACCCTGACGATGTGCAGGTCGCCTCGCGCAACCTGCGCCGCGGACGCGTGCTCGAGGTCCGGGTGCACCCCGACGACCTCGGCAAGGTGATCGGCCGCAACGGCCGCACCGCACGCGCTCTGCGCACCGTCGTGGGCGCCATCGGCGGCCGCGGTGTCCGCGTCGACCTCGTCGACGTCGACCACGTCCGCTGACGCCAAACGCAACACCGGCTCGGGCCGGGGAGGGCCACTGGGCCGTCCCCGGCCCGCAGTCGTATGACAGGAGATTTGGACACGTGCAGCTGGTAGTCGCGCGGATCGGCCGTGCCCACGGCATCAAGGGCGAGGTCACCGTCGAGGTACGCACCGACGAGCCGGAGCTCAGGCTCGCGCCCGGAGCCGTGCTCACCACCGATCCCGCCGCCGCGGGACCCCTCACCATCGAGACCGGCCGGGTCCACAGCGGCCGCCTCCTCCTGCGCTTCGCGGGCGTCAAGGACCGCACCGCCGCCGAAGCCCTCCGCAACCTCCTCCTGATCGCCGAGGTCGACCCGGAGGAGCTGCCGGAGGAGGAGGACGAGTACTACGACCACCAGCTGATGGACCTGGACGTGGTCACCGCGGACGGCGTCGAGGTCGGCCGGATCACCGAGATCTCGCACCTGCCGTCCCAGGACCTCTTCATCGTCGAGCGGCCCGACGGGAGCGAGGTGATGATCCCCTTCGTCGAGGAGATCGTCACCGAGATCGACCTCCAGGAGCAGCGGGCGGTCATCACCCCGCCCCCGGGCCTGATCGACGGCAACGCCGAGATCGCCTCCGCACGGGAAGAGTCGTAGGAGATGCGCCTCGACGTCGTCACGATCTTTCCCGAGTACCTGGAACCGCTGAACGTCTCCCTCGTCGGCAAGGCACGCGCGCGTGGGCAGCTGGACGTCCGGGTGCACGACCTGCGCGGCTGGACGTACGACCGCCACAACACCGTCGACGACACCCCGTACGGCGGCGGTCCCGGCATGGTCATGAAGACCGACCCCTGGGGCGACGCGCTCGACACCGTCCTCGCCGACGGCTACGAGACGGGCTCCCACGCGCCTGCCCTGATCGTCCCCACGCCCAGCGGCCGCCCCTTCACCCAGGAGCTCGCCGTGGAGCTCTCCGAGCGCCCCTGGCTGATCTTCACGCCCGCGCGCTACGAGGGCATCGACCGCCGCGTGATCGACGAGTACGCCGGCCGTATGCCCGTCTACGAGGTGTCCATCGGGGACTACGTCCTCGCGGGCGGCGAGGCGGCCGTCCTGGTCGTCACGGAGGCCGTGGCCCGCCTGCTGCCGGGCGTCCTCGGCAACGCCGAGTCGCACCGCGACGACTCCTTCGCGCCCGGCGCCATGGCCAACCTCCTGGAGGGCCCCGTCTACACCAAGCCGCCGGAGTGGCGCGGCCGCGGCATCCCGGACGTGCTGCTCAGCGGGCATCACGGCAAGATCGCCCGCTGGCGACGCGACGAGGCCCTGAAGCGCACGACGGCCAACCGGCCCGACCTGATCGAGCGCTGCGACCCCAAGGCCTTCGACAAGAAGGACCGCGAGATGCTCTCCATCCTGGGCTGGGCCCCGGATCCGGAGGGCGAGCCGTACGGCCGATTTTGGCGCAGGCCGGACGGCGTGGAAGAATAGGCCGCCGCTGTGCGCCGTCCGGCGTGCGCCCCTGCCACAGGGGGACACGACGCCCGCCCCGACGACGGCAGCATCCTTTCGAAAACCTAGTTGCCGTTGATGACCTGTGGCATCAGCGAAGAAAGCAGACGAAATGTCTCACCTGCTCGACTCCGTCGACGCCGCGTCGCTGCGCAGCGACGTCCCGGCCTTCCGCCCCGGCGACACCGTCAACGTCCACGTGCGCGTCATCGAGGGCAACCGCTCCCGTGTGCAGCAGTTCAAGGGCGTGGTGATCCGCCGCCAGGGTGCCGGCGTGCGCGAGACCTTCACGGTCCGCAAGGTCTCCTTCTCCGTCGGCGTCGAGCGCACCTTCCCGGTGCACACCCCGATCGTGGAGAAGATCGAGCTCGTCACCCGCGGTGACGTGCGTCGCGCCAAGCTGTACTACCTGCGCGACCTGCGCGGCAAGGCGGCGAAGATCAAGGAGAAGCGCGAGAGCTGAGCTCGCGCCGGGGTCCATAGGACGGCCGGATAACATTCCGCCCCGATGGACACCGAAGCACAGCACCAGGAGCGCGACCGCTCCTCCCGCCCTTCCCCGTCCGAGGAGACCTCGGACACAGAAGGACCGGAGGGACGGTCGCGTTTCGCGTTGGTGTCGCGGATCACCGACTGGCTGCCGGGCGGGCGGATCTCCCTGACCCTGCTCATCTGCCTGGTGTTTTTGCTGGTTCTCAACGCTTTCGTGGTGCAACCGTTCCAGATTCCCAGCGGATCCATGGAAAACGGATTGAGGATCGGGGACCGCGTTCTCGTAAATAAGTTGGCGTACCGTTTCGGTGCCGAGCCGCGGCGCGGCGATGTCGTCGTGTTCGACGGAAGCGGGTACTTCGGTAGCGGGGACTACATCAAGCGCGTCGTAGGTGTGGGGGGAGACCATGTGGTCTGCTGCAACAGGGAGGGGAGGATCGAGGTGAACGGCCGGTCGGTCGACGAGTCGACGTTCCTGTATCCCGGTGACACCCCGTCCACGGTGCCCTTCAAGGTCGTCGTGCCCCACGGCACCCTCTTCGTCCTCGGCGACCACCGCAGCGACTCCAGCGACTCCCGCGACCACCTGGGCTCACCCGGCGGCGGCATGATCCCGGTCTCCGAGGTCGTCGGACGCGCCGACTGGATCGTCTGGCCCTTCGCCCACTGGACCCGTCTGCACCGTCCCGGCGCCTACGCGCGCGTGCCCGCCGCCGGCGGTGCCCATGGGTAATCGCGGCAAGCCGCGCGGCTCGGGTCCCGGCGACCCCTTCGGTACGGAGAACCTGCTGCCCACCGGATCCCGGCGCACCGGTGGATCGGTGGCGAGCGGCCGTACGCGTGCCGAGCGGCGCAAGCTCCAGCGCAAGGTGAAGCGAAAGCGCAGGCGCAGCGCGGTCAAGGAGATACCCCTCCTCGTCGGCGTCGCCGTCCTCATAGCCCTGGTCCTGAAGACGTTCCTCGTCCAGGCGTTCGTGATCCCGTCCGGCTCGATGGAGCAGACGATCCGGATCGGCGACCGCGTCCTGGTCGACAAGTTCACCCCCTGGTTCGGCTCCAAGCCCAAGCGCGGGGACGTCGTCGTCTTCCGGGACCCCGGCGGCTGGCTCGCGGACGAGCAGACCACGACGAAGAAGAACGACCCCGTCGTCGTCAAGCAGGTCAAGGAGGGGCTGACCTTCATCGGCCTGCTGCCCTCCGACAACGAGAAGGACCTCATCAAGCGGGTCATCGGCGTCGGCGGTGACCACGTCAAGTGCTGTGACGCGCAAGGGCGGATGACCGTCAACGGGGTGCCCCTGACCGAGGGCGACTACCTGTATCCCGGAAACGCCCCCTCCACACAGGAGTTCGACATCACCGTCCCCAAGGGGCGGCTGTGGGTGATGGGCGACCACCGTGCCAACTCCGCGGACTCCCGGGCGCATCAGAACACCGACTACGGCGGCACGGTCTCCGAGGACTCGGTGGTGGGACGGGCGATGGTGATCGCCTGGCCGCTCGGCCACTGGAACGCCTTGAAAGAACCTAAAACTTTCGCCTCCGTTTCCAACTCCGTGTCGGGGACGACCGCGGCCCCGCAGCTGTCGCATAGGGTTGCTTCCGACGATTTCAACGGAACGATCCAGCTCCCGAGCCCTGCGGAACTCCCGCTCGTTATGGGAGTGGTGGGCCTGCACCGCGTCTGGGGCAGGCGGCGGCACAGAGTAAGGAGTTGGCGTGGGGGATGTGGCGGTTGGCGCACGGTCCGGACACGACGGCGAGGAGCACCGCGGCAATTCCGTGGACGCTGCCGTCCCGGCCGCGGACAGCGCCGTGACCTCCGGGAATGACTCCGGGGCGACCGAGGACGGCAGGCGGCCGGGCGGCCGGGACCGGACCGAGGACGAGGGCTCTGGCGGTACGCCCCCCAGGTCGGGGAAGCAGCGCTCCTTCTGGAAGGAGCTGCCCATCCTGATCGGCATCGCGCTTGTGCTGGCACTGCTGATCAAGACCTTCCTGGTGCAGGCGTTCTCGATTCCCTCGGACTCGATGCAGAACACCCTCCAGCAGGGCGACCGCGTTCTCGTCGACAAGCTCACGCCCTGGTTCGGCTCCAAGCCGGAGCGCGGCGAGGTCGTCGTCTTCCACGACCCGGACAACTGGCTGGCGGGCGAGCCCACGGCGACTCCGAACGCGCTGCAGAAGGTCCTCAGCTGGATCGGCCTGATGCCGTCCGCGGAGGAGAAGGACCTGATCAAGCGCGTCATCGGCGTCGGCGGCGACACCGTCTCCTGCAAGGGCTCCGGCCCGCTGATGGTCAACGGCAAGGCGCTGAACGACACGTCGTTCGTCTACGCCGGCAACACCCCGTGCAGCGTCGACGACCAGGGCGGCCAGTTCTCGGTGAAGGTCCCCAAGGGCTACATCTGGGTCATGGGCGACCACCGCCAGAACTCCCGCGACTCGCGCTACAACCAGAGCGACAAGCACAACGGCATGGTCCCGGTGGACAAGGTCGTCGGCCGCGCCATCGTCATCGCCTGGCCGCTCACCCGCTGGGACACCCTGCCGATCCCGGACACCTTCGACCAGCCCGGCCTCGACAAGCAGTCCTCGGCGTCCGCCGCCCTGACGGCCGCACCGAACGCGCTCGCCCTCGCGGGCACGGTGCCGGTGGTGCTGTGGCGGCGCAGGCGGACCGCGCCCGTGGACACCCGCCGTGGCGGCTCCGTGGAGCACGTCTGACGCCGCCTTGGTGAAGCCCTGGTGTAGCTGTGAGCAAGGCGGCCGGTGAAGGGCTGACCGGGTCAGGTACCGCCGGGTAGGGTGCGGACCCATGGGTGGCGAGAGCACTACGCGTACGGCCCCGCGCAGCGGTGGCACCAGCACAGGCCCGGTGGGCAGCAGGACCGGACAGCGACTGTCCGGACTGGCCGTCGCACTGGGCGTCGTGCTGTTCCTCGGAGGATTCGCCTGGGGAGCTGTGATGTACCGGCCGTACACCGTGCCGACCAGCTCGATGTCGCCGACGATCGGCGTCGGCGACCGGGTCCTGGCACAGCGTGTGGACGGCAGCGAGGTACACAGGGGCGACGTGGTCGTCTTCAACGACACGAGCTGGGTGACCGGCTCGGCCGTGGTCAAGCGCGTGGTCGCGGTCGGCGGGGACACGGTCTCCTGCTGCACGAACGGCAAGCTGACCGTCAACGGCAAGCAGATCGACGAGGGGTACCTCAAGGGCAACGTCGTCGAGGACAAGAAGATCCCGACCGTGAAGGTCCCCAAGGGCCGCCTGTTCCTGCTCGGTGACGAGCGCGAGGGCTCCCTCGACTCCTCCGCGCACCTCAGCGACGCGGCGCAGGGCACGGTCGCGGAGTCCGCCGTGACGGCCCGCGTCGACGCCGTCGCCTGGCCCATGAAGGGCATGCTGGAGCGCCCCACCGGCTTCGAGACGCTCGGCCCGCTGTCCCAGCCCGGGCCGCTGCGCATCATCGTCACCATGATCGTCGCGGGTGCCGTCCTCGTCTTCGCCGGCGGCGCCTACGGCCCGATCGCCAAGCGGGCGGGCGCCCGGCGGGCCCGCGCGCGGACGGAGCCCGTGGGTGCCCGCTGACCCCGCGGGCACGTACGAGGACACGTACACGGGCGGCCTGCGCAAGGTCGCCCGGGTGGTCCTGCTCGACCCCGACGACCGCATCCTCCTGCTCAACGGCCACGAGCCGGACGACCCCTCCGACGCATGGTGGTTCACACCGGGCGGCGGGGTGGAGGGCGACGAGAGTCGTGAACAGGCCGCACTGAGGGAACTCGTCGAGGAGACCGGCATCACCGAGGTGGAGCTCGGGCCGGTGCTGTGGCGGCGGATGTGCTCGTTCCCGTTCGCGGGCCGCCGCTGGGACCAGGACGAGTGGTACTTCCTGGCCCGTACGAGCCAGACGACGACCGAGGCCACCCGCCTCACGGAGCTGGAGCGGCGCAGCGTCGCCGGAGCACGCTGGTGGACGTGTGAGGAACTTGCCCTGGCCCATGAGACGGTGTATCCGACCAGACTCGCCGAGCTGCTGCGCCGGCTGCTCGACGAAGGTCCCCCGGCCGGGCCCGTGACCCTTGACGCGGAAATCGTCTAGGGGCTCACGGGACTGGCGCACAATGGTGGGATCGCACGGCTGAAGGGGAAGCTGCCATGAGCGCCGAGGACCTCGAGAAGTACGAGACCGAGATGGAGCTGAAGCTCTACCGGGAGTACCGCGATGTCGTCGGTCTGTTCAAATACGTGATCGAAACCGAGCGGCGCTTCTACCTGACCAACGACTACGAGATGCAGGTGCACTCGGTCCAGGGCGAGGTGTTCTTCGAGGTGTCCATGGCGGATGCCTGGGTCTGGGACATGTACCGGCCGGCGAGGTTCGTGAAGCAGGTGCGGGTGCTCACGTTCAAGGACGTGAACATCGAGGAGCTCAACAAGAGCGACCTGGAGCTGCCGGGCAGCTGATCCCCACTCGTGTGGGTGAGCGGTTTGTCCACAACCGGTGAGTAGCCCACCAAGATCCACTTGGTCGGGCCGGATGCGTGACGGTTGGCGCCGGAGGTGGTGCCGACATGAACGCACGCAGTGCACTCGGCAGGTACGGCGAGGATCTGGCCGCGCGACGGCTGGCGGAAGCCGGAATGACGGTCCTGGAACGCAACTGGCGTGGTGGCAGGACCGGAGAGATCGACATCGTCGCCCGGGACGGCGACGTGCTGGTGGTCTGCGAGGTGAAGACCCGCAGGGACGGCCGCTTCGAGCACCCGATGGCCGCGGTCACCCCGGAGAAGGCGCAGCGGCTGCGGGACCTGGCCGAGCGCTGGATCCAGGCTCATGGAGGAGCGCCACCGGGAGGCGTCCGCGTCGACCTGGTCGGCGTCGTCCTGCCCGACAGGGGAGCCCCCGTCGTCGAGCACGCGCGAGGGGTGGCCTGACATGGGGTTCGCGCGTACGTGCTCGGTGGCGCTGGTGGGCGTCGAAGGCGTCGTCGTCGAGGTCCAGGCCGACCTGGAGCCGGGCGTGGCCGCCTTCACGCTGGTGGGGCTGCCGGACAAGAGCCTGACGGAGAGCCGCGACCGGGTGCGGGCCGCGGTCGTCAACTCGGGCGGCGAGTGGCCGCAGAAGAAGCTCACGGTGGGCCTCAGCCCCGCCTCCGTCCCCAAGGCGGGCTCGGGCTTCGACCTGGCCGTGGCCTGCGCGGTGCTCGGCGCCGCCGAGCGGATCGACCCGAGGGTGCTCGCCGACATCGTGATGATCGGGGAGCTCGGCCTGGACGGCAGGGTGCGCCCGGTCCGGGGCATCCTGCCCGCGGTGCTGGCCGCGGCGGACGCCGGATACGAGCAGGTGGTCGTGCCCGAGTGCGCGGCCGCCGAGGCCTCGCTGGTGCCCGGCGTCTCGGTGCTCGGAATCCGCAGCCTGCGGCAGCTGATCGCCGTCCTGACCGACGAGCCGGTGCCCGAGGAGGAGCCGGACGATCTGGGCCGCCCGGACCCGCTGCTGGCCGGGCTGCGCGTGCCCGGCACCGGAGCGGCCACCGGCATGCACAGCCTGGGCGCCGCACAGCACGACCACGATCTGGCCGACGTCGTGGGCCAGACCTCGGCCCGCACGGCGGTGGAGGTGTCCGCCGCGGGCGGCCACCACCTCTTCCTGGAGGGGCCGCCCGGCGCCGGCAAGACCATGCTCGCGGAGCGGCTGCCGGCCGTGCTGCCCCGGCTCACCCGCGAGGACTCGCTCGAGGTCACCGCGGTGCACTCGGTCGCCGGGCTGCTGCCCCCGGGCAAACCGCTCATCGACGTCGCGCCCTACTGCGCGCCGCACCACTCGGCCACGATGCAGTCCCTGGTCGGCGGCGGCCCGGGCATCGCGCGCCCCGGTGCGGTGTCCCTGGCCCATCGCGGCGTGCTCTTTCTCGACGAGGCGCCCGAGTTCCACAGCCAGACCCTCGACGCCCTGCGGCAGCCGCTGGAGGCGGGGCATGTGGTGATCGCGCGCAGTGCCGGTGTGGTGCGGTTCCCGGCCAGATTCCTGATGGTGCTCGCCGCCAACCCGTGCCCGTGCGGTCGCTTCTCGCAGCGGGACTCGCTGTGCGACTGCCCGCCCTCCGCCATCCGCCGCTACCAGGCCCGGATGTCCGGGCCCCTGCTCGACCGGGTGGACCTGCGCGTCGAGGTCGACCCCGTCACGCGTGCCGAGCTGACCGTGCCCGGCGCCCGGGGCGAGTCCACCGCCACGGTCGCCGACCGGGTCCGGGCGGCCCGGGAGCGCGCGGCGGCGCGCCTCGCGGGCACCCCCTGGCGGTCCAACAGCGAGGTCCCCGGGCGTGAGCTGCGCAGCCGGTGGCACGCGGCGCCGGGAGCCATGGACGACGCCGAGCGCAATCTGGAGCGCGGGGTGCTCACCGCGCGCGGGCTCGACCGCGTGCTGCGGGTGGCCTGGACCGTGGCGGACCTCGTCGGCCGGGACCGTCCCGACGCGAGCGACGTGGCCCTCGCCCTTCAGCTGCGCACCGGCGTCCCGCGAGGCGTGCCGATGGCCATCGGGGCGCCGGCGTGAGGGCCGGCGACGACCTTGAGGCCGAGCGGCTCGCCCGGGTCTTCCTGGCCCGGGTGCTCGAACCGGGGGACGTGGTCGGCGGGCGGTGGGTGCGGGAGCTCGGGGCCGCGGAGGTGGCCCGGCGGTTGCGCGACGAGGGACCGCAGCTCGCCGGGGTGACCGACAGGCGCTGGGCGGGGCTCCTGGCACGGGCCCGGCAGGCAGAACCGGAGCGGGACCTCGCGGCGGCGCGGGACTCCGGGGTGCGGTTCGTGGTGCCGGGGGACGGTGAGTGGCCGGGACAGCTCGACGACCTGGGGGACGCCCGGCCCTGCGGGCTGTGGGTGCGCGGACAGGCCGGTCTGCGGATGTGGGCCCTGCGCTCGGTCGCCGTCGTGGGGGCGCGCGCCTGCACCGAGTACGGCGCCCACATGGCGGCCGTGCTCGGCGCGGGCCTCGCCGAGCGCGGCTGGGTGGTCGTCTCCGGCGGCGCCTACGGGGTCGACGGCGCCGCGCACCGGGGCGCGCTCGGAGCCGGCGGCGCCACCGTCGCGGTCCTCGCCTGCGGGGTCGACCGGCCCTACCCGCGCGGGCATACCGAGTTGATCACCAGGATCGCGGAACAGGGCCTAGTCGTAGGGGAGTTGCCGCCGGGTGACCACCCGACGCCGAGCAGATTCATCGTCCGCAACCGCGTGATCGCCGCCCTGACCAGAGGCACCGTGGTCGTCGAGGCCGCCCACCGCAGCGGCTCGCTGGTCACGGCACGGGCCGCGCAGCGGCTGGGGCGGCACACCATGGGGGTGCCCGGACCGGCCACCAGCGGTCTGTCCGCGGGGGTGCACGAACTCCTGCGGGACGACGCCGTGCTCGTCACCGACGCCGCGGACGTCGTCGAGCTGGTCGGCGACATGGGGGAGCTGGCCCCGGACCGGCGGGGGCCCGTGCTGCCCCGCGACCTCCTGGAGCCGGGCGCCCGGCGCGTGCTGGCCGCACTGCCCGGCCGCGGCGCGGCACCGCCAGGCGCGATCGCACGGGACGCGCAGACCACGCAGGACGACGCGATCGCGAGACTGTACGAACTCCGATCACTTGGTTACGTCGAACGACACGGCGACGGCTGGAAGTTGACACGCCAGGCGATGATCTCGGTCCGCGGCGGCCGTAGCCGGTGCTGACCGAGCGTGTTCGGCCGTCCGGGGGAAGCCCGAGACCTGTGGAAATAGCCGCAGTTGGCGTTCCGGGCCGCTCACGCCGAGCGATCACCGTGACTCGGTGGGGCGCACTGAGGAACGTATCTGCGCACGGGGCACGGGCCGCCCTTCGCTCACCGCGACACTCCAGTCACGCTACGCTCACGAGGATTCCGACGCAGACAGGCATCTCGACATCAGACCGACAGCTCACCCAGGCACCCTCACTTCACGGCAGAACGGCACAAGGCGACGAATGCCCCAGCACACCTCCGGGTCCGACCGGGCGGCGATCCCCCCAGCCGCCCGTGACGGTGGCAGCGTGCGGCCGCCCGCCCCCTCGACGCTCGACGAGCTGTGGCGGTCGTACAAGGACACGGGCGACGAGCGGCTGCGGGAGCAGCTGATCCTGCACTATTCGCCGCTGGTCAAGTACGTGGCGGGACGGGTGAGCGTCGGTCTGCCGCCCAACGTCGAGCAGGCCGACTTCGTCTCGTCCGGGGTGTTCGGGCTGATCGACGCGATCGAGAAGTTCGACATCGACCGGGAGATCAAGTTCGAGACGTATGCGATCACCCGGATCCGGGGCGCGATGATCGACGAACTCCGGGCCCTGGACTGGATTCCCCGTTCGGTGCGGCAGAAGGCGCGGAACGTGGAGCGGGCGTACGCGACGCTGGAGGCGCGGCTGCGCCGGACGCCGTCGGAGGGCGAGGTGGCCTCCGAGATGGGTATCCAGGTCGACGAACTCCACGCGGTGTTCAGCCAGTTGTCGCTGGCCAACGTGGTGGCCCTCGAAGAGCTGCTGCATGTGGGCGGTGAGGGCGGCGACCGGCTCAGCCTGATGGACACGCTGGAGGACACCGCCGCCGACAACCCCGTCGAGGTGGCCGAGGACCGGGAGCTGAGGCGGTTTCTGGCCCGGGCGATCAACACGCTGCCCGACCGGGAGAAGACCGTCGTCACGCTGTACTACTACGAGGGCCTCACGCTTGCCGAGATCGGGAACGTGCTGGGTGTGACCGAGAGCCGGGTCAGCCAGATCCACACCAAGTCGGTGCTGCAACTGCGGGCGAAGCTGGCGAGCTTCGGTCGCTGAGCGACGCGAGCGGCTCCCGCCGGGGGTGGTCCGTCCGTAAAGTGGCTGACGTGCCAAGGATTCGAGCGGCCTCCGTGGCCGAGCACCGGTCGATGCAGCGGGCCGCCCTGCTGGACGCGGCCCGGTCGTTGCTGTCCGAGGGCGGGACCGAGGCGCTGACCTTCCCGGCCCTCGCCGAGCGGACGGGGCTCGCGCGGTCGTCCGTCTACGAGTACTTCCGCTCCCGTGCGGCGGTCGTCGAGGAGCTGTGCGAGGTCGACTTCCCCGTGTGGGCCGCGGAGGTCTCCGCGGCCATGGAGCGGGAGGCGACGCCCGAGGCCAAGGTCGAGGCGTACGTCCGGCAGCAGCTGGAGCTGGTGGGGGACCGGCGGCATCGCGCCGTCGTGGCCATCTCCGCCGGCGAGCTGGACGCGGGGGCCCGGGAGAAGATCCGGGCCGCGCACGGCGGGCTGGTGGCGATGATCGTCGAGGCGCTGTCCCAGATGGGGCACGCCGAGCCGCGGCTCGCCGCGATGCTGCTGCAGGGAATCGTGGACGCGGCGGTGCGGCGGATCGAGCTGGGAGCGGAGGAGCCGTCGACCGTCGCGGAGGCGGCCGTGGGCATGACGCTGCGGGGCGTCCGCGGCTGAGCCTCCGCGACGCGACCACCTGCCGGCTGGGCGAGCTCGTGCGTCAACGGTGAGCCGAGCACTGGCGCGGTGGATCGAGCCAGGGGCGACGGGGTGAGCCGGAGTCAGGGTGGCCCTGTTGCCCGCCGGCTGCAGTCGTTCGTGCGGCAATGGCGCGCAGAGCGCCGGTGTGGTGGGTCGGGCTAGGGGCGACGATGCTGAGGCGGTGCCGGCGCAGCGGGATCGCCCGTCGGCTGAACCCGTTCGTGTGGCAGTGCTACGCCGAGAACCGGCAGCAGTCTCGACGGGGCCCTTCGCAGCAGCGCCGGTGGCAGGAGGGACAGGGGGTTCAGATAGGTCCGGCCCCGCAGCAGGCCCCAGTGGACGCAGGTGGTCGTGCAGTGTGCGGCACCCGGTTCCACCGTCCCCACCACCTCACCCGCCTCCACCTCGTCCCCCTTCTGCACCGACGCCTTGACCGGTTCGTACGTCGTACGTAAGTCCGTGCCCGTGAGTCCCACGGAGACCACGCCGCGGCCCGCCACCCGGCCGGCGAAGGAGACGCGGCCGGGCGCCACCGCCCGCACCGGGCTGCCGGGCGGGGCCGCGAGGTCGACGCCGCGGTGGCCGCGGCCGTAGAGAGTCGTCGGGGGTTCCCAGCCCCGTAGGACGGCGGGGCGGGTCCCCACCGGCCAGGCGCGGCCGAGGGTCGGCGGGGGCGGAGGCTCGGGTGGCGCGGGCGGCGTGGTGTCCGCCCAGGCCCACGGGGTCAGGACGGCCAGGGCCAGGGACAGCAGTACCGCCCACGACAGCCGCCCGCTTCGGTTCGCTCGCATGCCGCAACCGTCCCGCACCCCCGGCGATCATGGCCGGGACCTGTGGACCACCGCGCGGTTGTGGACAGCGGCGTCACCCGCTGCCTCGCCGGTCCCGTACACTTCTTCTGGCGATCCGGGTCACCGGGTCGACTTCGCACGCCCCGACACCAGGTGGTCACAACCCGGTGTCAGCGCTCCTCGGTCCTTCGTGGCACGGCGCATGCGGGCGTCAGGCGCGGGAGCCGTCCGGTCCCCGCGGCACAACCGAGAAAACCAAGGAGAACGGCCATGGCCGTCGTCACGATGCGGGAGCTGCTGGAAAGCGGCGTCCACTTCGGTCACCAGACCCGTCGCTGGAACCCGAAGATGAAGCGCTTCATCTTCACCGAGCGCAACGGCATCTACATCATCGACCTGCTCCAGTCGCTGTCGTACATCGACCGCGCCTACGAGTTCGTCAAGGAGACCGTCGCCCACGGCGGCACGGTCATGTTCGTCGGTACGAAGAAGCAGGCGCAGGAGGCCATCGCCGAGCAGGCCACCCGCGTCGGCATGCCCTACGTCAACCAGCGCTGGCTGGGCGGCATGCTCACCAACTTCTCGACCGTCTACAAGCGTCTGCAGCGCCTCAAGGAGCTCGAGCAGATCGACTTCGAGGACGTCGCCGCGTCCGGTCTGACCAAGAAGGAGCTTCTCGTGCTCTCGCGCGAGAAGGCCAAGCTGGAGAAGACCCTCGGTGGTATCCGCGAGATGCAGAAGGTGCCCAGCGCCGTCTGGATCGTGGACACCAAGAAGGAGCACATCGCCGTTGGTGAGGCCCGGAAGCTGAACATCCCGGTCGTCGCGATCCTCGACACCAACTGCGACCCCGACGAGGTCGACTACAAGATCCCGGGCAACGACGACGCGATCCGCTCCGTCACCCTGCTCACCCGTGTGATCGCCGACGCGGTCGCCGAGGGCCTCATCGCCCGCTCCGGTGTCGCCACCGAGGGCAAGGGCGAGAAGGCCGCGGGCGAGCCGCTCGCCGAGTGGGAGCGCGACCTGCTCGAGGGCGAGAAGAAGGCCGACGAGGCCGAGAAGCCCGCCGAGGCCCCCGCTGCCGAGGCCCCCGCCGCCGAGGCGCCGGCTGCCGAGGCGCCGGCTGCCGAGGCCCCCGCCGCCGAGGCCCCCGCTGCCGAGGCTCCGGCCGCGGACGCCGAGCAGGCCTGACTGCCAGCGTCCTGAAGTTGACGGCGGGAGCGGTGACATGAAAGCCGCTCCCGCCGTTCACCCGTAGGTCGGCGGAGTGTCAGCGGCCCCGACCACATGGGGCCGTGGACCCCGTAGATCTTCGATCTTCCAGACTTCGAGAAAGATTCAAAGACTCATGGCGAACTACACCGCCGCCGACGTCAAGAAGCTTCGTGAGCTCACCGGCGCCGGCATGATGGACTGCAAGAAGGCGCTGGACGAGGCCGAGGGCAACGTCGACAAGGCCGTCGAGGCGCTCCGGATCAAGGGCCAGAAGGGCGTCGCCAAGCGCGAGGGCCGCTCGGCCGAGAACGGCGCCGTCGTCTCCATCATCGCCGACGACAACTCCTCCGGCGTCCTCGTCGAGCTGAAGTGCGAGACGGACTTCGTCGCCAAGGGCGAGAAGTTCCAGGCCGTCGCCAACGCGATCGCCGAGCACGTCGCGAAGACCTCCCCGGCCGACCTCGACGCCCTGCTCGCCTCCGAGATCGAGGCCGGCAAGACCGTCCAGGCGTTCGTGGACGAGGCCAACGCCAACCTGGGCGAGAAGATCGTCCTGGACCGCTTCGCGCAGTACTCCGACGGCTACGTCCTCGCGTACATGCACCGCACGATGCCCGACCTGCCCCCGCAGATCGGTGTCCTGGTCGAGCTCGACAAGCCCAACGCCGAGATCGCCAAGGGCGTCGCCCAGCACATCGCTGCCTTCGCGCCGAAGTACCTCTCCAAGGAGGACGTGCCGGCCGAGGTCGTCGAGACCGAGCGCCGCGTCGCCGAGGAGACCACCCGCGCCGAGGGCAAGCCCGAGGCCGCCCTGCCGAAGATCGTCGAGGGTCGCCTCAACGGCTTCTTCAAGGACGCCACGCTGCTCGGCCAGCCGTACGCGCTCGACAACAAGAAGTCGGTCCAGAAGGTTCTGGACGAGGCCGGTGTCACCCTGAAGCGCTTCACGCGTATCAAGGTCGGCATCTGAGTCCGTGCCGCGAGCGACGTCCCGGCCCGATAGGGTCGGGAGCAGTCGTCCGGTACGCCGTCACGCGCGCGCGTGACGGGCGACAGCAGATCTGACGAGGAGGCCATTGCCGAGCATGGGTTGCGAACGACACCCCACCGGCAGTGGCCTTCTTCGTATGTGCACCACATGAAAGAGGCGGGATCTCGATGACCACCAAGCCCCAGAAGAGCGACGACGGCAAAGTACCCGGTCGGTTTCTGCTGAAGCTGTCCGGTGAGGCATTCTCCGGCGGCGGGGGCCTGGGCGTGGACCCCGACGTGGTGCACAAGATCGCCCGTGAGATCGCGTCCGTCGTACGGGACGGCGCGCAGATCGCGGTCGTCATCGGCGGCGGCAACTTCTTCCGCGGCGCCGAGCTCCAGCAGCGCGGCATGGACCGGGCCCGCTCCGACTACATGGGCATGCTCGGCACCGTGATGAACTGCCTCGCCCTGCAGGACTTCCTGGAGAAGGAAGGCATCCAGTCCCGGGTGCAGACCGCCATCACCATGGGCCAGGTCGCCGAGCCCTACATCCCGCTGCGGGCCGTACGGCACCTGGAGAAGGGCCGCGTGGTCATCTTCGGCGCCGGTATGGGCATGCCGTACTTCTCCACCGACACCACTGCCGCCCAGCGCGCCCTGGAGATCGACGCCGAGGCGCTGCTGATGGGCAAGAACGGCGTGGACGGGGTCTACGACTCCGACCCCAAGCGCAACCCGGACGCGGTCAAGTTCGACTCCCTCGGGTACGGCGAGGTGATCACCCGCGACCTCAAGGTCGCCGACGCCACGGCCATCACGCTGTGCCGCGACAACAAGCTGCCGATCCTCGTCTTCGAGCTTCTGGCGGAGGGCAATATCGCGCGCGCCGTCAAGGGTGAGAAGATCGGCACGCTTGTGGGTGACCACGGCAGCCGCGACTGACCAGCAACACCCACGGACCCTGACCGGGGGATGGACAATGTCCCGCAGGTCGGGAACCGTGCAGGAAGAAGACGCGACGCAGCCGGCCGCCGCCCCCACGCATACGGAACAGCAGCCGGGCCTACTCAAGACACGCAGGAGCAAGTGGTGATCGAAGAGACCCTCCTCGAGGCCGAGGAGAAGATGGAGAAGGCCGTCGTGGTCGCCAAGGAGGACTTCGCCGCGATCCGCACCGGCCGTGCGCACCCGGCGATGTTCAACAAGATCGTGGCCGACTACTACGGCGCGCCGACGCCGATCAACCAGCTGGCTTCGTTCTCCGTGCCGGAGCCGCGCATGGCGGTCGTCACCCCGTTCGACAAGTCGGCCCTGCGCAACATCGAGCAGGCCATCCGCGACTCCGACCTCGGTGTCAACCCGAGCAACGACGGCAACATCATCCGTGTGGTGTTCCCCGAGCTCACCGAGGAACGCCGCCGCGACTACATCAAGGTCGCCAAGGGCAAGGCCGAGGACGCGCGCGTGTCCATCCGCTCCGTGCGCCGCAAGGCCAAGGACGCGATCGACAAGCTGATCAAGGACGGCGAGACGGGCGAGGACGAGGGCCGCCGTGCGGAGAAGGAACTCGACGACACCACGCACAAGTACGTGGCGCAGGTCGACGAGCTCCTGAAGCACAAGGAAGCGGAGCTGCTCGAGGTCTGATGAACGACTCTTCCTGGGGAGCGCCGCCGCACACCGGTTCACCGGCCGGGTACTGGGGGCCGTCGGACCAGGGGCCTGTCCAGGGGGCTGCCCCGGCGGGTCCCGCGTACGATGCGCCTGAGGCGCAGCAGACTCGCCCCATGCCCATCGTGCCCGAGGGACCCGCGTACGGCGGTGACCAGGATGACGACCGGGGGGCCGCTCGGCTGAGCGGCCCCTTGTTCCGCGACGAGACGCCGCAGGCGCCGCCCTACGGGGTGGTGCAGCAGAATCCGGAGCCCATGCCCGACGCCCCGCAGCCGGCGCCCCCGCCGCAGAAGAAGAGCGCGGGGCGCGACCTGGGCGCGGCCATAGGGGTCGGCGTCGGACTCGGCGTGGTGATCATCGCGTCCCTGTTCGTCGTCAAGGCCGTCTTCGTCGGCGTCGTCGCCGTCGCCGTCGTGGTGGGTCTGTGGGAGCTGACCAGCCGGCTCGAGGAGCGCAAGGGCATCAAGGCGCCCCTGGTCCCGCTGGCGCTCGGCGGTGCCGCGATGGTGGTCGCCGGCTACGTCCGGGGTGCCGAGGGCGCCTGGGTCGCGATGGCGCTCACGGCACTGGCCGTCCTCGTCTGGCGCATGACGGAACCGCCGGAGGGCTACCTCAAGGACGTCACGGCGGGCGTCTTCGCGGCGTTCTACGTGCCGTTCCTGGCCACGTTCGTGACCATGATGCTGGCGGCCGAGGACGGCCCCTGGCGGGTGCTGACCTTCCTGCTGCTGACGGTGGTCAGCGACACCGGCGCGTACGCCGTCGGCTGGCGCTTCGGCAAGCACAAGCTGGCGCCGCGCATCAGTCCCGGCAAGACCCGCGAGGGGCTGCTGGGCGCGGTCAGCTTCGCCATGGTGGCGGGCGCGCTGTGCATGCAGTTCCTGATCGACGACGGCGTCTGGTGGCAGGGCCTGCTCCTGGGCCTCGCGGTCGCCGCCAGCGCCACGCTGGGCGACCTCGGCGAGTCGATGATCAAGCGGGACCTGGGCATCAAGGACATGGGCACGCTGCTGCCCGGCCACGGCGGCATCATGGACCGCCTGGACTCGCTGCTGCCCACGGCGCCCGTGGTGTGGCTGCTGCTGGTCCTCTTCGTGGGCTCCGGCTGACGGCACTGTCGTCGGCTCCGGCTGACGGCACGGATGCGTCGGCCCCGGCTGACGGCACGAACGTCCCGCCCGGCCGATGGCGTCGCCTTCGGCCGAGTGGGACGATTCTGCTGTAAGCCCCCAAAAGGGATCATCCGCGGATCATCCTGAAAGGAGGGCGTCATGTCCGCCTTCCATGAAGAGATCGACGTCGACCGGACTCCCGAGGACGTCTGGGCCTACGTCATCGACCCCTCCCACCTGCCGGAGTGGCAGCTGAGCGCGGTCTCCGCCGAGCAGCTGGACGCGGGTCCGCTGCACCCCGGCTCACGGGTCCGGGTCACCCGCCGGGTCGGAAGCCGCGAGATGCCGATGACCATGGAGTTCACCGAGTACGAGCCGCCGCACAGCTGGGGCCTGCGCGGTGTCGACGGCCCGGTCAGGGGCACCTTCCACGGGGTGGTGGAGCCGCTCGACGACGGCCGCCGCACGCGCGTGACGATGGACCTCGACTTCGAGGGCCATGGCATCGGCAAGGTCCTGCTGCCGCTGCTCGTGCGCCCCCAGGTCCGCAAGGAACTTCCCCGCAACGAGCAGCTCCTCAAGAACAAGCTGGAGCACACGGCGGGGCGGGTTCAGGAGTAGGGCCGGCGGGGACGTAAGTCGGCGGTTGGTGGTTCGGTCAGCGGTTGGTGCGGTTGGTGCGGTTGGTCCGCGGTTGGTGGTTCGGTCCGGGGCCGTCCCATCGTCCGCCCCGGGCACGGATCCGCTGCCTGTGTCCTTCGCGGTCGGGCTTCCCCTCGTAGCCGTTCGGCATCCTCCTGCCGCCGAACCAGAGATCCGGCGCCCACCTGCGACAGGCCTCGGCCACCTCGTGCCTGGACGTGCCCAGTCCCAGGGGTATGCGGTGACGCAGGCGGGGGAGGCCGGGCCGCAGGGGCTCGTCGTCGCGTACGAACGGCCACAGCAGCGGGTCGTCGCGGTCGATTCCCTCCTTGGGGCACAGCTCCAGGGTGTGCAGCGGCGGCGCCGCGTGGATGCCGACGCCGGCGAGCGAGTCCCACGGCACGGCTGCGGCCTGCCCGCCCTGGGTGACATGGACCCCCACGCGGTCCATGACGATGAGCCGGCCCCAGATCCGGCGCACGCCTCGGACCACCAGGGCGAGCGCCCAGACGGTGAACAGGGTCAGGGCGCCCGCGGTCAGCAGGCGGACCAGGGCACCCGTGCCGTCCAATCGCCCGGGACGGAGCGAGAGAACGGCCCACGCACACAGCAGGGCCATGACCGAGGCGGCGCCCAGGCGGCGCCGTATCGCCACCGTGCTGCGGAAGACGAGCACCTCGTCGCCGATCACGGCGGGTTCGAACACGAGTGCGTGGCGCGTGGGGGCGCCGGTGCCTTCGGCCGTACGCTCGCGGTGTCCGGCGTGGTCCGGGGCGCCCGCGTACGACACCGGCTGCTCCTTCCGACCGAACCAGAGCCCGGGTGGCGCCCACCGCCGGAGAGCCTTCTCGTACGCCTGGTGGGAGTCCCCCACGTCGATGCGGTAGCGGAGCCGTGGCAGACCGGGCCGAAGAGGGTCCGCGTCCCGCACGAACCGCCACAGCAGCGGATCGTCGCGGTCGATCTCCTGACCGGGGCACAACTCGACGGAGAACTTGCCGGTCCTGCCGCCGCGAGCCCAGTAGATGCCGACCCCGGCCAGTGAGTCCCACCGGATCACCGCGGCCTGGTCACCGCGGATCCACCAGAGACCGGTCGCGTCGAAGACCGTGACCCAACGGCGGCCGCGCCAGCGGAGGACGAACTGGAGCACGCCGAGGAGGCCCATCCCAACCATCAGGCCCACGCACAGCCAACCCCTGACGGGGAGGTGGCCAACCCTCACCACGAGCCAGATCCCGGCGACTCCAAACCCCATCGCCATCAGGTCGAACGGCAGCGCATAGAGAAGACGCCGCAGCCCGTACCGCAACAGGGTCGCGTCCGGCGCCGGCCGGCTGTCGGAGATCATGGCGAGGGACTGTAGCGGCGTGGCGGCCCGCCGACTAGATCCCTACCGGGGCCCGACCTGGTCCAGGCGAAACGGCGAGCCCGGACACGTCGGCTGCCAGCCCCGGCGGAGGGCCGACGAGATGGCTGCGGCGACGTCTTTGGGCAGCACCGCAACGCTCGGCGCCGGGGTGTCCGCGTGCTGCACCGTGTACGTGCACGGCCTGCAGAGAGCCTGGTCGTACGTAGGCCGGCGGCGCAGGCGCCAGTGGGAGACCGTGCCGTCGACGACGATGCGTCGCGAACCCTTGCGGCCGATGGCCATGGCGCACCCTCCGTCACCTCGACTGGCGGCAGCGATGCCAGCTGGCCAGACCCTTCGGGTGAGCCGACCAATGGCGAACGGGAGTGACAGGCGTCCCAGGCGACGGCCCCAGGTCACCACCGTTCGTCTGCGACACTGGTACAGCCATGCCAAAGCCCGGAGAACTCACTTTCGTAGCCCCCCGCGGAGCCAAGAAGCCGCCGCGGCATCTTGCCGATCTTTCGCCTGCCGAGCGCAAGGAGGCGGTTGCCGAGATCGGGGAGAAGCCGTTTCGCGCCAAGCAGCTCTCGCAGCACTACTTCGCGCGGTACGCGCACGACCCGGCGGAGTGGACCGACATCCCGGCCGGCTCGCGCAGTCGGCTGCAGGAGGCTCTGCTGCCGGACCTGATGTCCGTCGTACGGCATCTGTCGACCGACCAGGGCACCACCCGCAAGACCCTGTGGCGGCTGTTCGACGGGACGCTCGTCGAGTCCGTGCTGATGCGGTACCCGGACCGGGTCACCATGTGCATCAGCTCGCAGGCCGGATGCGGGATGAACTGCCCGTTCTGCGCCACCGGGCAGGCGGGGCTGGACCGTAATCTCTCCGCCGCGGAGATCGTCCACCAGATCGTGGACGGGATGCGCGCGCTGCGGGACGGCGAGGTGCCCGGCGGGCCGGCCCGGCTGTCCAACATCGTCTTCATGGGCATGGGCGAGCCCCTCGCCAACTACAAGCGGGTCATCACGGCCATCCGGGCCCTCACCGACCCCGCCCCGGACGGGCTGGGGCTGTCCCAGCGCGGCATCACCGTGTCGACCGTCGGGCTCGTGCCGGCCATCCACCGGTTCGCCGACGAGGGCCTGAAGTGCCGGCTGGCGATCTCGCTGCACGCCCCCGACGACGAGCTGCGCGACACCCTCGTCCCCGTGAACACACGGTGGAAGGTGCGCGAGGTCCTCGACGCCGGGTTCGAGTACGTCGAGAAGAGCGGGCGCAGGCTGAGCATCGAGTACGCGCTCATTCGCGACATCAATGATCAGGCGTGGCGGGGAGACCGGCTCGGGAGGCTGCTGCGGGGCAAGCCCGTGCACGTCAATCTCATTCCGCTCAACCCGACGCCCGGTTCGAAGTGGACCGCCTCCCGGCCCGAGGACGAGAAGGCCTTCGTCGAGGCCATCGCCGCACACGGTGTACCGGTGACCGTCCGGGACACCCGTGGGCAGGAGATCGACGGGGCCTGCGGTCAGCTCGCGGCCACCGAGCGGTAACCTGAGCCGGTACGAACACCCGTACACACATCTGCATATTCCGACAGGGGAGCGCCACAGCGCTGAGAGTGCGGCAACCGGGCCGCAGACCCTCTGAACCTTGCCCAGGTCATTCTGGGTAGGAAGTTCGGTGATCACTCAAGCTGTTGCGCCCTGCCCGGGAGCCGTCGGCCCTGTCCGCCGGTCCCGGGCAGGGCCGCGTCTCTTCCTGGTCAGCCAGGAGGAATTCGGTGAACAACAACAGGAAGCTCGCGGCGCTGGTCGTCGGGCTGGGACTCGTGACCCTCTCCGCGTGCGGGTCCTCGTCCGGCGGCGGCGGGTCCGCCGGCTCCAAGTCCGTCACCCTCGTCAGCCACGACTCGTGGGCCGTCTCGAAGAGCGTGCTCGCCGACTTCGAGAAGCAGTCCGGCTACAAGGTGCACGTCCTCAAGGACGGCGACGCCGGTCAGGCCGTCAACAAGGCCATCCTCACCAAGGACGACCCGCAGGGCGACGTCTTCTTCGGCGTCGACAACACCCTGCTCTCGCGGGCGCTCGACAACGGCCTCTTCCAGTCGTACGAGGCCAAGGGCTCCGACATGATCCTGCCGGAGTTCCGGGTCGACCAGGCCAAGCACCGGGTCACGCCCATCGACTCCGGCGACATCTGCGTCAACTACGACAAGGCGTACTTCAGCAAGCACAGGCTGACGCCGCCGCAGTCGTTCGACGACCTGGTCAAGCCCCAGTACAAGAACCTCCTCGTCACCGAGAACGCCGCCACCTCCTCGCCCGGCCTCGGTTTCCTGCTCGGCACCGCCGCGAAGTACGGCGACGCGGGCTGGCAGGGCTACTGGAAGAAGCTCAAGGCCAACGGCGTGAAGGTCGTCGACGGCTGGGAGCAGGCCTACAACGAGGAGTTCTCCGGCTCCGCCGGCGGCAAGAAGGCCAAGGGCGACCGGCCGCTCGTCGTCTCCTACGCCTCCTCGCCGCCCGCCGAGGTCATCTACGCCGACCCGAAGCCGAAGACGGCGCCGACCGGGACGTCGTACGGCACCTGCTTCCGGCAGATCGAGTACGCGGGTCTGCTCAGCAACGCCAAGAACGCCAAGGGCGGCAAGGCGCTCCTGGACTTCCTGGTCACCAAGGAGTTCCAGGACGACATGCCGCTGAACATGTTCGTCTACCCGGTGCGGGAGGCCGCGCAGGTCCCGGCCGAGTTCCAGAAGTTCGGGCAGCCGGCCGGGGACCCGGAGAAGATGGCGCCCGGCAAGATCGCCGAGAACCGTGACCAGTGGGTCAAGTCGTGGACGTCACTCGTACTGAAGTAGCCGTCCGCGGCCGTCGCTCGGGGAGCGCGGCGCGGCTCGGCCTCATGGCCGTGCCCGTCGCGTTCTTCGCGCTGTTCTTCGCCTGGCCCGTGGCCGCGATCGTGGCGCGCGGGCTCAAGGTCGACGGGGCCTGGCAGTTCGGCCGGATCGCGGACGTCGTCACCCAGTCCGACATCCGGCACGTCCTGTGGTTCACCACCTGGCAGGCGCTTGCCTCGACCGCGCTCACGCTGCTGATCGCGCTCCCCGGCGCCTACGTCTTCGCGCGCTTCGACTTCCCCGGCAAGCAGGTGCTGCGGGCCGTCGTCACCGTCCCGTTCGTCCTGCCGACGGTCGTGGTCGGTACGGCCTTCCTCGCGCTCGTCGGACGCGGGGGACTGCTCGACGAGTGGTGGGGCGTACGGCTCGACACCACCGTGTGGGCCATCCTGCTCGCGCACGTCTTCTTCAACTACGCCGTCGTCGTACGGACCGTCGGCGGCCTGTGGAGCCAGCTCGACCCGCGGCAGGAGGAGGCCGCGCGGATGCTGGGCGCCTCGCCGCTGCGGGCCTGGCGGAGGGTGACGCTGCCCGCGCTCGCGCCCGCCGTCGCCGCGGCAGCGCTGATGGTCTTCCTCTTCACCTTCACCTCCTTCGGCGTGGTGCAGATCCTGGGCGGGCCCACCTTCTCCACGCTCGAGGTGGAGATCTACCGGCAGACGTCCGAGATCTTCGACCTCTCCACCGCCGCGGTGCTCACCATCGTCCAGTTCCTGGCGGTGGGCGTGATCCTCGCGGTGCACGCCTGGACCGTACGGCGGCGCGAGACGGCCCTGCGGCTCGTCGACGCGTCCGTGACCGCGCGACGGCCGCGCGGGGCCCGGGAGTGGGGGCTGCTCGCCGGCGTCCTGGCCACCGTCGCCGTGCTGCTCGTGCTGCCGCTCGCCGTGCTGGTGCAACGGTCGCTGGGCGCCCCGGACTTCGGCTACTACCGGTCGCTGACCCGCGACGACGGCGGCACCTTCCTCGTCCCGCCGATCGAGGCGATCGGCAACTCCCTGCAGTACGCGGCCGCCGCCACCGCCGTCGCCGTGCTGATCGGCGCCCTGGCCGCCGCGGCCCTCGCCCGCCGGGACGCGGGCCGGCTGGTGCGCGGCTTCGACGCGCTGCTGATGCTGCCGCTGGGCGTGTCCGCGGTGACGGTCGGCTTCGGCTTCCTGATCGCCCTCGACAAGCCGCCGCTCGACCTGCGCTCCTCCTGGATCCTGGTGCCGCTCGCGCAGGCGCTGGTGGGCGTCCCCTTCGTCGTGCGGACCATGCTGCCGGTGCTGCGGGCCGTGGACGCGCGGCTGCGGGAGGCTGCCGCCGTGCTCGGGGCGTCGCCGTGGCGGGTGTGGCGGGAGGTCGATCTGCCCCTGGTGCGGCGGGCGTTGCTGGTCGCGGCGGGATTCGCGTTCGCCGTGTCGCTGGGGGAGTTCGGCGCGACCGTCTTCATCGCGCGCCCCGACAATCCGACGCTGCCGGTCGCCGTGGCGCGGCTGCTGGGGCGCCCGGGAGAGCTCAACTACGGCCAGGCGATGGCCCTTTCGACGATTCTGATGGTGGTGTGCGCGGTGGCCCTGCTGGTGCTGGAGCGGCTCCGTACGGACCGGACCGGGGAGTTCTAGATGCTGCTGAGCCTTCAGGACGCGACGGTCCGCTTCGGCGGCCGGGCCGTGCTCGACGCCGTCGGTCTCGAGGTCGCCGAGCACGAGATCGTGTGCGTGCTCGGGCCCAGCGGCAGCGGCAAGTCGACGCTGCTGCGGGCGGTGGCGGGGCTGCAGCCCCTCGACGGCGGGCGGGTGGCGCTCGACGGCCGGGACCAGACGGGCGTGCCCGCGCACAAGCGGGGAGTGGGCCTGATGTTCCAGGACCACCAGCTCTTCCCGCAGCGGGACGTGGGCGGCAACGTCGCGTTCGGGCTGCGGATGCGCGGGGCGTCCCGCCCGCAACAGGAGGACCGCGTGCGGGAGTTGCTGGACCTCGTAGGGCTCCCCGGGGCCGCCCGCCGGGCCGTCGCGTCGCTCTCCGGCGGGGAGCAGCAGCGGGTGGCGCTGGCCCGGGCGCTCGCGCCACGGCCCCGGCTCTTGATGCTGGACGAGCCGCTGGGGCAGCTCGACCGCTCGCTGCGGGAGCGGCTGGTCGTCGAACTCAGAGAACTCTTCGGGCGGTTGGGCACCACCGTCCTCGCGGTGACGCACGACCAGGGTGAGGCCTTCGCGCTCGCCGACCGGGTCGTGGTGATGCGCGACGGGCGGATCGCCCAGTCCGGTACGCCGCTTGAGGTCTGGCAGCGGCCCGCGGACGAGTTCGTGGCCCGCTTCCTCGGCTTCGACAACGTGGTCGAGGGCGCGGTGGCCGGTCAGGCCGCGGACACCCCGTGGGGCAAGCTGCCGGTGCCCGAGGAGACCCCCCAGGGCCCGCGCACGCTCCTCGTGCGCCCTGCCGGCGTCCGCCTGGTCGCCGCCGACCAGGGCCTGCGCTGCACGGTCGCCGCGCGCACCTTCAAGGGCACCCATGTCGCCGTGCAGCTCCAGCCGGAGGAGGCGCCGCGCCTGGAGGCGGCGTGCGCGCTGCGGGCGGCGCCGGAGGTCGGGGACACGGTCGGCGTGGAGTTCGACCCGGCCGAGGTCGTCGTACTGGCCTGACCGTGGCGGTCACCGGCCGCCGCCCGACACGACCGTGGCC
>NZ_JBHVGU010000028.1:59484-68125 GCF_042800575.1 Streptomyces sp. NPDC057616 | reverse complement strand
ACCTGTCTAGGTTGTTCATGCTGCCCGACTGGTGGCGGCAACCGCCCACCCCCAAACACAACCGTGGCCCGTCCCCCGGGGATACGGGGACGGGCCACAGCGATACTGCGGGTGAGGCGTCAGCTCTTGCTGTTCGCGCCACGACGACGCATGCCGAAGAAGACGGCGCCGCCGCCGACCACGACCAGGGCGCCGGCGATACCGGCGATCATGCCGGTGTTGGAGTTGGCACCGGTCTCGGCCAGGTTCGAGTCACCGGCCGCCGGGGACGGCGCGTTGCTCGAGGTACCGGCCGGAGCGGAGCTGCTCTCCGACGGGGACGGGGCCGGGGTCTCGTCGGCCGGAGGCGTGGTGGACTCCGACGGGGACGGGGTCGCCGGCGGGGTCGACTCGTCCTTCGAGCAGCCCTCGGACGGGGTCGTCAGGTTCGGCGTGATGTCCTTGTCGACGATCGGGCGATCCTTGTTCTTCCCGGCCGTGACGTGGACGCGGTACTCGGCGTTGGCCTTCCAGTCCTCGTTGAAGGTGACGGTGACGCCCTCACGGGTACCGGTGACCTCCTGCTCACCGACCTTCTGGACGTCGGCGCCGTTGTTCTCGAGGAACACGGTGATGGTGGCCGGGGTGCCTGAGCCGTCCTTGTCGGTGACGACGATGCTGCCCTTGCCGCCGTCGCACTTGGCTTCGGCGGAGAACTCGCTGATGTTGCAGGCGAGCGCGCTGCCCGCGGCGCTCAGAGCGAGCGCGGAGGAGGCGGCGGCTACGCCCAGGATCTGCACGGAACGACGTGCGGTACGACGGGTTATGGACACGTTTGCCCTTCACGGGGTGCGCAACTGAGGGGGGTTGACATGGAGAAGTGAAGCGGCTGTGGAGGCGAAGCCTCACTTTCCCCAGGAGAACCACAGGTCTATAAGCGTTCCATAAGAAGTGTCAATGCGTAGACGGGGCCCGGCCGTTGGCTTTGCCTTCTTATTAACCACAGAGACGTTTCAACGCCTCCGGAGCCTCCTCGATACGGTCAACGAGGGCGATACGGGACTCCATGGACCGTTCCCGGGCGAGCGCCCGCAAGAGGGGCCAGGTGGGCAGCCGCTCCGTCCAGTGCTCGCGGTCGACGAGCACCATGGGCGTCGGTTCGCCGCGCGACTCGTAGTAGTTGGGCGTCGCGTTGTCGAAGATCTCCTGTACGGTCCCGGCGGCGCCCGGCAGGAAGACCACGCCCGCGTTGGAGCGGGCCAGCAGGCCGTCCTCGCGGGTGGCGTTGGCGAAGTACTTGGCGATGTGCGAAGCGAAGGAGTTCGGCGGCTCGTGGCCGTAGAACCAGGTGGGGATGCCCACCGAGTGGTTGCCCTTCGGCCAGCGCGTGCGCACCTCGAAGGCGACCTGCGCCCACTCGGTGACGGACGGCGTGAAGGAGGGCGCCTTGGCGAGGAGTCGGCAGGCCTCGTCGAGCACGGCGTCGTCGTACGGCGCCGTGTACGCGCCCAGGTTGGCCGCCTCCATGGCGCCCGGGCCGCCGCCGGTCGCCACGGTGAACCCGGCGCGGCTCAGGTCCCGGCCGAGGCGCGCGGCACCGGCGTACGCCTCCGTGCCGCGCTTCATCGCGTGACCGCCCATGACGCCCACCACCCGTGCGCCGCGCAGGAGTTCGTCCAGGGCGTCGGAGATGGAGTCGTCGTGGACGGCGCGCAGCATCGAGGCGTATATGTCGCCGTCCGCCTTGGTGCGCTGGAACCAGTCGTAGGCCAGGGCGTCCGGCGTCCGCTCGTAGCCCTGCTCCAGCGAGGCGAACAGGTCGTCGGGCGTGTAGAGGTGACCGCGGTAGGGGTCGAAGGGCAGATGCGGGACGGGTGGGAAGACCAGGGCGCCGTCGCCGCGGATCTTCGCCGCGGCCTCCTCGCGCATCGCGCAGCCGAGGAAGACGGCCCGGGTGGTGTCGGTGGTGAGCAACTCCCGCGTGCGGTCGGTCAGATCGACGGCCTGGACGCGGTATCCGGCGAGGGTGCCGCGCGCCGAGACGGTCGCGTCGAAGTCCTCGAGCGTCTCGATCTCGCGCTCGTCGTGGTGGGCCGCATGGGCCGGGCTCGTGTGCACGGGGCCCATGCTAGGCACGGCGTGCGCCCGCGGAGGGCGTCGACTCCGGGGCGGGGACCGTGACGAAGGCGGAAGACGGCATGGAACTCAAGGAGATCCCGGCCGAGTGGCACGACCGCACGGACCGGGCTCCCGCCCGGTCCGGCCGAGGCGCCACGGACGTTCAGCCCTGGACCGCCGCCGGGTCCATCCACATGACCTCCCAGGAGTGGCCGTCGAGGTCGTCGAAGGAGCGGCCGTACATGAAGCCGTGGTCCTGGACGTCGTCGTTGGCGGTGCCGCCGGCCGCGACCGCCCTGCCCACCAGCTCGTCGACCTTCTCGCGGCTCTCCGCGCTCAGGCAGATCAGCACCTCGCTGGTCTTCGTGGAGTCCGCGATCTCCTTCTTCGTGAAGTCCGCGTACCGCTGCTTGCTCAGCAGCATCGCGACGATGGTGTCGCTGATCACCACGCAGGTGCAGTCGTCGGTGCTGAACTGCGGGTTGATCGTGTAGCCGAGCTCCGTGAAGAACTTCTTCGACGCGGCGACGTCGTCGGTGGCCAGGTTCACGAAGATCATCTGCTGGTGCATGTGCGTCTCTCCCATCGGGCGGTTGCCGTTCGCGGGGGTAGACCGGAGGCCCGTGCGGAACTCATCGGTTCCCGGGCATCGTGTTCCACGAGGGGTCAGCGGGCCAGCGGGAGCGCCGCCAGCTCGGCCACGACCAGCGTCAGCGGGCCGAACACGGCGAGCAGCGCGCCGGCCCGCAGCGCGGCGGCACCGCGCAGCATCGTCGCGGGCGCCCCGAGCCGCAGCAGCGCGGCCGTGGTGTCGGACCGGGCCTGCCGGGCCTCCACGGCCGAGGTCAGCAGCGTGGCCACGGTGCAGCCGGCGACCAGCAGCGTGCCGAGGGTGGTGAGCGGGCCGAAGCCGGGCTGGTCCGCGTCGAACAGCGCCGCCATGGCGACCACCCCGGAGGCGACAGCGCAGACGACGCCGAGCGGGCGGCCGATGCGGGTGGCCTCCTCCATCAGCACGCGCCCGGCGAGCAGCCTGAGGGCCCCGGGACGCGCCGACTGCAGCAGGCGGCCGCACAGGTGCGTCAGGCCGGGACCGGCGAGGGCGAGACCGAGGGCGGTGAGGACCCAGCCGATCAGGATGCCGGGCGCGCCGGTGGCGAGACCGCCGGGCAGGGTGAGCCGGGAGCCGTCCGTGGCGCCCCCGGCGTAGGCCTCGACGGCGAGACCTGCGGCGAGGACCGCGATGCCCCAGGGCAGTCCCGCGGGCGCGTTGCGCGGAGCCGGGGGCCGGGTGGGGTCCGGGTCGGGTTCGGGCGCGGGGGAGGCGGGGGGCTCGGCGGGGGCGGACATGACCGCCGCGGGCAGGACGGCGTCGGCCGAGCGGTGCCCCGTGCTGCTGCGGAAGCGCGCGCCGAAGCGGCCGTAAGCGCCGAACGTCTCCTGCGCCACCGACCTGCCGTACGCGCCGAAGCGGCCGTAGCCCCGCGGGGGCGTGCCCGGCCGCGGGTCGCGCGGGCGCAGGACCAGCGCCACGCTCGTCGAGGCGATCGCCGGCACCAGCGCGAGCAGGGTCAGGGCGGCCGGGAAGGGCAGCGGCTGGTCCGCGGCGAGGAAGGCGGCGGCCGCCCCGCCGACGACCCCGCCGGTGAAGTCGCCGCGCAGCTGCAGGAAGACCAGCAGGGCCAGCAGCGAGCCCAGCGTGCAGGACAGGGCGGTGGTGGCCGCCGAGATGGTCATCAGGCGGCCCGGGCCCAGACCGACGGCGGAGAGGCCGGGACGGGGCCGGGTGGACGGGTCGGTGCGGGCCACCGCCGTCGCGAGGTGGACGCTGGCGGCCAGCGGGGTCAGGCACCAGGCGAGCCGCAGCACCGAGGAGGCGGGGCTCTCGGCATGGCTCATCGCGTAGCCGAGGACGCACAGCAGGAGGAAGCCCGTCCCGGCCGACGCCAGCGCCACCAGGGCACGGCGCAGGTGTACGGCCGGGTGGGCGCCGCGGGTCAGACGGAGAGCGAGCACGCGGCCCGGCCTTCCGTCTCGGTGACCGGGGGCAGGTGGACCGTGTTCACGCGGCGGCCGTCCAGCAGGGACACCGTGCGGTCGGCGAGGGCCGCGGTCTCCGCGTCGTGGGTGGCGAGGACGACCGTGATGCCGTGCGAGCGGGCGGCCGTGGTGAGCGTACGCAGCACATGGGCGCGGTCGGCGCGGTGCAGCGGCGCGGTCGGCTCGTCGGCGAACAGCACGGTGGGGGCCGGGGCGAGGGCCCGGGCGATGGAGACGCGCTGCCGCTCGGCCTGCTTCATCGCGTGCGGGCGCAGCCGGGCCTTGTCGCCGATGTCGAGGCGCTCCAGCCACTCCAGGGCGGCGGTCTTGGCGCGCCGGCGGCTGGTGCCGCGGAGCATCAGCGGGAGGGCGGCGTTCTCCCAGGCGTTGAGTTCCGGTACGAGCACCGGGGCCGGGTCGATCCAGCCGAAGCGGTCGCGGCGCAGCCGCTCGCGGGTCATCGGGCCCATGGTGTGCACCGGCACGCTGTTGAACCACACCTCGCCGCGCCGCACCGGCACCAGGCCGGACAGACAGCGCAGCAGCGTCGTCTTGCCGCTGCCCCGGGGGCCGCCGACGGCGACGATCTCGCCCTCGCGGACGCCGAGCGAGACACCGCTGAGCCCCGGAGAGCCGTCGCTGTGCTGGAAGTGCAGGGCACGTGCCCAGAGCACGTCGTTGTCCGGCGGGGCCTCCATGGGCGTACACCTCGTTCAGATCCGTAGTTCCCGTGCCTTTCCCCCAGGCGGGGGAACGAAGGCTGGGCCGATCGGTTACCAGGCACGCTAAGGAGCCGAGGGCGCTGCGCCGGACAGCACGCGGCCCGGGGGCACCCTTCTCACTCTTACGGGTGCACCCCGGGCCGTATGACCGGGCGGAGGCGGCGGAGCCTAGAGCTTCGTCCACGCCTCCGTCAGCGTCGCACGCAGGATCTGCTCGATCTCGTCGAAGGTCCCCTGGTCGGAGATCAGCGGCGGGGCGAGCTGGACGACCGGGTCGCCGCGGTCGTCGGCACGGCAGTACAGGCCGTTGTCGTAGAGCGCCTTGGAGAGGAAGCCGTACAGGACGCGCTCGGTCTCCTCGTCGTTGAAGGACTCCTTGGTGTGCTTGTCCTTCACCAGCTCGATGCCGTAGAAGAAGCCGTTGCCGCGGACGTCGCCGACGATCGGCAGGTCGTGCAGCTTCTGCAGGGTCTGCAGGAAGGCGCCCTCGTTGTCGAGCACGTGCTGGGTGAGGTTCTCGCGCTCGAACAGGTCGAGGTTGGCGAGGCCGACGGCCGCGGAGACCGGGTGGCCGCCGAAGGTGTAGCCGTGCAGGAAGGTGTTGTCGCCCTTGTAGAACGGCTCGGCCAGGCGGTCGGAGATGATGCAGGCGCCGATCGGGGAGTAGCCCGAGGTCATGCCCTTGGCGCAGGTGATCATGTCCGGCACGTAGTCGAACTTGTCGCAGGCGAACATCGTGCCCAGGCGGCCGAAGGCACAGATGACCTCGTCCGAGACGAGCAGCACGTCGTACTGGTCGCAGATCTCGCGCACGCGCCGGAAGTAGCCGGGCGGGGGCGGGAAGCAGCCGCCGGCGTTCTGCACCGGCTCCAGGAAGACCGCGGCGACCGTGTCCGGGCCCTCGAAGAGGATCTGCTGCTCGATCTGGTCGGCGGCCCAGCGGCCGAAGGCCTCCGGGTCGTCGCCGAAGATCGGGGCGCGGTAGATGTTGGTGTTCGGGACCTTGTGCGCGCCCGGGACCAGCGGCTCGAACGGGGCCTTCAGGCCCGGCAGGCCGGTGATCGACAGGGCGCCCTGCGGGGTGCCGTGGTAGGCGACCGCGCGGGAGATCACCTTGTGCTTGGTGGGCTTGCCGACCAGCTTGAAGTACTGCTTGGCGAGCTTCCAGGCGGTCTCGACCGCCTCGCCGCCACCGGTGGTGAAGAAGACCTTGTTGAGGTCGCCGGGCGCGTAGTCCGCCAGGCGCTCGGCCAGTTCGACGGCCTTCGGGTGGGCGTAGGACCACACGGGGAAGAACGCGAGTTCCTGCGCCTGCTTGAAGGCGGTCTCGGCCAGTTCCGTGCGGCCGTGACCGGCCTGGACCACGAACAGGCCCGCGAGACCGTCGAGGTAGCGCTTGCCCTTGTCGTCGTAGATGTAGGTGCCCTCGCCCCGGACGATGGTCGGGACCGGGGCGTTCTCGTACGAGGACATGCGGGTGAAGTGCATCCACAGGTGGTCGTACGCGGTGCGGCTGAGGTCCTTGGTGCTCACGGTTATCGGGTCCTCACGGTTATCGGGTTCCCCACATGTAGGTCTGCTTCTTGAGCTTCAGATAGACGAAGCTCTCGGTGGAGCGCACGCCGGGCAGGGCCCGGATGCGTTTGTTGATGACGTCCAGCAGGTGGTCGTCGTCCTCGCAGACGATCTCCGCGAGGATGTCGAACGAGCCCGCGGTCATCACCACGTACTCGACCTCCGGCATGGTGGTCAGCGCGTCCGCCACCGGCTCCAGATCGCCCTCGACGTTGATGCCCACCATCGCCTGCCTGCGGAAACCCACGGTGAGCGGGTCCGTGACGGCGACGATCTGCATCACGCCCTGGTCGAGCAGCTTCTGGACGCGCTGGCGCACGGCCGCCTCGGAGAGGCCCACGGCCTTGCCGATGGCGGCGTACGGCCGGCGGCCGTCCTCCTGGAGCTGTTCGATGATGGCGAGGGAGACGGCATCCAGATGAGGAGTGCCGTTCCTGGACTCGCGGGAGTCCCGCTGCTCTGCGCTTCGACTGGCCACCAGCTCACTGTGCACGACGTCTCGGCAGTTCCGCAAGGCCGGAGCGATGAAATTCGTTGTTTGTGAGACGGAGACTTGCGGATTTCGCAGAAACAGGCCGAGTGGGGGTGTTGAAAACGTCGGCGGGCGGATTAGGGTGGGTGTCTCAGTCAATGGACAGCTCGACCTGACAGGAGGCCGGCAGTGAGCACCGAGCTGCGTCGTCTGCGCAACTACATCGACGGTGAGTTCCGGGACGCCGCCGACGGACGGACCACCGAGGTGGTCAACCCCGCGACGGGCGAGGCGTACGCGACCGCGCCGCTGTCCGGCCGGGCGGACGTCGACGCCGCGATGGCGGCCGCCGCCGCGGCCTTCCCGGCCTGGCGCGACACCACGCCCGCCGAGCGGCAGAAGGCCCTGCTGAAGATCGCGGACGCGTTCGAGGAGCGGGCCGAGGAGCTCATCGCGGCCGAGGTGGAGAACACCGGCAAGCCGATCGGACTCACCCGGTCCGAGGAGATCCCGCCCATGGTCGACCAGATCCGCTTCTTCGCGGGCGCGGCCCGGATGCTGGAGGGGCGCTCGGCCGGCGAGTACATGGAGGGCCTGACCTCCATCGTCCGCCGCGAGCCGGTCGGCGTCTGCGCGCAGGTCGCGCCGTGGAACTACCCGATGATGATGGCCGTGTGGAAGTTCGCCCCGGCCCTCGCGGCCGGCAACACGGTCGTGCTGAAGCCGTCGGACACCACCCCGGCCTCCACCGTCCTGATCGCCGAGATCATCGGCTCGATCGTGCCCAAGGGCGTCTTCAACGTCGTCTGCGGCGACCGTGACAGCGGCCGTCTGATGGTCGAGCACCCGACCCCGGCGATGGCCTCCATCACCGGCTCGGTGCGGGCCGGCATGTCGGTCGCCGAGTCCGCCTCCAAGGACCTCAAGCGCGTCCACCTGGAGCTCGGCGGCAAGGCGCCGGTCGTCGTCTTCGACGACACCGACATCGCGAAGGCCGTCGAGGACATCTCCGTGGCGGGCTTCTTCAACGCCGGGCAGGACTGCACGGCCGCCACCCGCGTGCTCGTCCAGGAGGGCATCCACGACGAGTTCGTCGCGGCACTCGCCAAGGCCGCCGCCGAGACCAAGACCGGTCAGCCGGACGACGAGGACGTGCTGTTCGGCCCGCTCAACAACCCGAACCAGCTCAAGCAGGTCTCCGGGTTCATCGAGCGCCTGCCCGCCCACGCCAAGGTCGAGGCGGGTGGCCACCAGGTCGGCGAGAAGGGCTACTTCTACGCCCCGACCGTCGTCTCCGGGCTGAAGCAGGACGACGAGATCATCCAGAAGGAGGTCTTCGGGCCGGTCATCACCGTCCAGTCCTTCACGGACGAGGACCAGGCGGTGGAGTGGGCCAACGGCGTCGAGTACGCCCTCGCCTCCTCGGTGTGGACCAAGGACCACGGCCGCGCGATGCGGATGTCCAAGAAGCTCGACTTCGGCTGCGTGTGGATCAACACCCACATCCCGCTGGTCGCGGAGATGCCGCACGGCGGCTTCAAGAAGTCCGGCTACGGCAAGGACCTGTCGGCGTACGGCTTCGACGACTACACGCGTATCAAGCACGTGATGACGTCGCTGGACGCGTAGTCCCCACGGCGTGAGGCGGAGGGGGGGGGAGGAGACGTCTTTTTTGGGCGGGGAGGTGTCGCCTTTTTGCTCCCCCCATCAAGTGCCCGACTTTGGGGTGACTGTC